>NZ_JABWQV010000243.1 GCF_014268615.1 Pseudomonas tehranensis
CCTTCGCGAGCAAGCCCGCTCCCACAGGTCACTCATCGTCATCAAAATTGTAGCTACCCGGCGCCAGGTTTTCGAAGCGTGTGTACTTGCCGATAAAGGCCAGGCGGATGAAGCCGATCGGGCCGTTCCGCTGCTTACCGATGATGATTTCGGCGATGCCCTTGTGTTCCGTCTCCGGGTGATACACCTCGTCACGGTAGACGAACATGATCACGTCGGCGTCCTGCTCGATCGCTCCGGATTCACGCAAGTCGGAGTTCACCGGGCGCTTGTTGGGGCGCTGTTCCAGGGAACGGTTCAACTGAGATAGCGCCACCACCGGGCAATTGAATTCCTTGGCCAGGGCCTTGAGGGAACGGGAAATTTCGGAAATCTCGTTGGTCCGGTTGTCACCGCTGGAGCCCGGAATCTGCATCAACTGCAGGTAGTCGATCATGATCAGCGCGATATCACCGTGCTCACGCACCAGACGACGGGTTCGGGCACGCATTTCCGAGGGGCTGATACCGGCAGTGTCGTCGATGAACAGCTTGCGGTCGTTGAGCAGATTGACCGCCGAAGTCAGGCGCGGCCAGTCGTCATCTTCCAGTTGGCCGGAACGGACCTTGGTCTGGTCGATACGCCCCAGGGACGAGAGCATACGCATGATCAGCGATTCACCTGGCATCTCCAGGGAGTACACCAGAACGGCCTTGTCACTGCGCAACACGGCGTTTTCCACCAGGTTCATCGCAAAGGTGGTTTTACCCATGGACGGACGGCCGGCGACGATGATCAGGTCTGATGGCTGCAGACCGCTGGTCTTCTCGTCCAGGTCGGTGTAGCCGGTGGACAGACCGGTGATGGCGTTATCGGTGTTGAACAAGGTGTCGATGCGGTCGATGGCCTTGGTCAGCAGATCGTTGACGCTGACCGGACCACCGGTTTTTGGCCGGGCCTCGGCAATCTGGAAGATTTGCCGTTCCGCTTCGTCGAGGATTTCGGCAGCGGTTCGGCCTTCGGGGTTGAAGGCGCTGTCAGCGATTTCGGTACTGATACCGATCAATTGGCGCAAAGTCGCCCGTTCACGCACGATCTGGGCATAGGCCTTGATGTTGGCGACAGACGGCGTGTTTTTTGCCAGCTCACCCAGGTAACCGAGACCGCCAACCTGAGAAGTCTGACCTTCCTTGTCCAATTGCTCGGCGAGAGTCACCACGTCGATCGGCATGTTCTGATCGGCCAATCGTGCGATGGCACGGAAAATCAGGCGGTGGTCATGTCGGTAGAAATCGCCGTCGGATACTTGATCGAGCACGCGTTCCCAGGCGTTGTTGTCCAGCATCAGACCACCGAGCACGGCCTGTTCGGCCTCGATGGAGTGCGGAGGCACCTTCAGGGCAGCGGTTTGCAGATCGTATTGCTCGGGAGCGGTGATTTCGTTCATGGCCACTTGATTCTTTTGGAAACGCAGGGGGTTTTGAAAATCAGCAATTGCAGAAAGACAAAGGGCACGACCTGTAAACAGGATCGTGCCCGATGTTACCGACTAGTACCCGAGGGTGCCAGCCGACAGGTATTGCTTAAGCTGCTACCACGACAACGCGTACGGTGGCTTCAACTTCGGCGTGCAGGTGCACGGCTACGTCGAATTCGCCTACGTTGCGGATGGTGCCGTTCGGCAGACGAACTTCGCTCTTCGACACTTCAACGCCAGAGGCGGTCAGTGCGTCAGCGATGTCGTGAGTACCGATCGAACCGAACAGCTTGCCTTCGTCGCCAGCGGTGGCAGTGATGGTCACTTCCAGCTCGGCCAGTTGGGCAGCACGGCTTTCAGCCGAGGTCTTACGGTCTGCTGCGGCTTTTTCCAGCTCAGCGCGACGCTCTTCGAACGCGGCCAGGTTGGCAGCGGTCGCAGCGGTAGCTTTGCCGTAAGGCAGCAGGTAGTTACGGCCGTAACCGGCCTTAACGTTTACTTTGTCACCCAGGTTGCCCAGGTTGGTGACTTTTTCCAGAAGGATCAGTTGCATGTGAAAATCCTCTAACTTTTAACCTTCACCGTTCGCGTTGTCGGCGTCTTTCGGCGCCATACGACCGCGAAAATCAATCAGGCTGTCGACGATGGCCAGGACCACCAGCAACGGATAGATCAGCTGCATGAACAGCAACAACGTGACGTACAACCCCACCAGCCAGAACCTGGCCAGTCGCTTTTGCGCCACCAGCCCGTGAATCAGGGCCAGAGCAGCAAATACCAGCGGTACGCTGCACAACGGCGTGAGCATGGCCATCTGCGGACCGAAGTTCGGTCCCAGAAGCATGCCCGCCAGCAGCAACATCGCCAGCCCAAGCGGGAAACGGATGGCGCGAAATTCGCGACCAAAACCACCCGGGTTGTACAACAACGCCTGCCAGTAGCGCCCGATAATCAGGCTCAGCACACTGACGATTTGTAACAAGGCCGCAATCAGGCCGGTCAGGACCGGTGCGATCAGGGACGCGAAACGCGCTTGCTCCTCTACCGACATCTGCTGGTAGAGATCACCGAGGGCCTCGGGCAGGATTTTTATCAAAGCCTGCGACAACATCTCGATCTGGGGCGCGAAAGCCACCCCGAGCACCACTGAAAACACCACTCCCATCGCTATGCTGACCAGCAGCACGCGGTTCCAGGATTCACTAGCGCGCAACACCAACGCCAGCGCCGAAGACCCCAGCAGCACCATCAGTGCCCGCGGGTCAGCGGAATACAGCCACCAGAGCAAAGCCGGCAGCAGTCCCAGAGCAAGTACGCCAAGGGCGTCCTTCAATCCGCGCCGCAGGAGTACAAGACTCACCGCGGCAGCACCCAACCAATACAACAACGGCAATGCCGCGCATCCAGCCACTACCAGAGTGGCCTGCATACGACCGCGCATGATGAACTCAGCTAAGGCGCGCATGCATTCAATCCTTTGCTACGTGTCGACTGCCCGGTCTCAGCGGCCGTGGCTGTCGGTGTAGGCCAGCAGGGCCAGGAAGCGGGCGCGCTTGATAGCGGTGGCCAGCTGACGCTGATAACGAGCTTTGGTACCGGTGATACGGCTTGGAACGATTTTGCCGGTCTCGGATACGTAGGCTTTCAGAGTGTTGAGATCTTTGTAATCGATCTCTTTCACGTCTTCAGCGGTGAAGCGGCAGAATTTACGACGACGGAAGAAACGTGCCATGTGATTGGCTCCTTAAAAGGTCCGTGGATTACTCGTCAGCGTTATCGCTGTTGTCGCTGTCGCTATCGCTGTCATCGCCATCGGCGCTGTCAGAGTGCTCAGGACGGTCGCGACGCTCACGGCGCTCACTGCGGTTTTCTTCAGCCTTGAGCATCTCGGATTGGCCGGTGACGGCTTCTTCGCGACGGATGACCAGGTTACGGATCACTGCATCGTTGTAGCGGAAGTTGTCTTCCAGCTCGGCCAGGGCCTTGCCGGTGCATTCAACGTTCAGCATCACGTAGTGAGCCTTGTGAACATTGTTGATTGCATAGGCCAGTTGACGACGGCCCCAATCTTCCAGACGGTGGATTTTGCCGCCGTCTTCTTCGATCAGCTTGGTGTAACGCTCAACCATGCCGCCGACTTGCTCGCTTTGATCCGGGTGGACCAAAAAGATGATTTCGTAATGACGCATGAATGCTCCTTACGGGTTGTAGCCTGCCGCTCAAAAACGGTCAGACAAGGAGTGAATGACACTTATGGACTTGTGGACGCTAGACACATAAGTGCCTGCCATCACAGCAAGGGGCGCAATTGTAGAGAAGGGCCGAGGGCGGCGCAAGGTGATTGGTGATTATTTGAACAACCACCGTTCCTTACCCAACACATGACACTGTGGGAGCGGGCTTGCTCGCGAATGCGGTCAAACATTCAACATATTCGCTGAATGACACACCGCATTCGCGAGCAAGCCCGCTCCCACATTTAATTTGCGTCTGGCTTAGGGCTTTTTGGCGGCTGCTTTCACGCCACGCTGGCGCTGGGCCTCAAACAGGCACACCCCGGTCGCGACCGAAACGTTGAGGCTGCTGACACTGCCGGCCATCGGCAGCTTGACCAGGTAGTCGCAGTGCTCGCGGGTCAGGCGGCGCATGCCCTTGCCTTCAGCACCCATGATCAGGATGGTCGGGCCCGTCAGGTCCTGGTCATAAATGCTGACCTCGGCCTCGCCCGCCGTGCCGACCACCCACAGACCGCGCTGCTGGAGTTTTTCCAGGGTACGCGCCAGGTTGGTCACGGCTACCAGCGGGATCACTTCCGCCGCGCCGCAGGCGACTTTACGCACCACCGGCGTCAACGTCGCCGACTTGTCTTTAGGCACGATCACCGCCAATGCACCGGCCGCATCGGCCGAGCGCAGGCAAGCGCCAAGGTTGTGAGGATCGGTCACGCCATCCAGTACCAACAACAATGGCGCGCCTTCGGTGCGATCGAGCAACTCGTCGAGCATCGCCTCGCCCCAGACCTGGCTTGGGCTGACCTCGGCCACCACACCCTGGTGCACACCTTCGACCCAAGCATCCATTTCCCGCCGTTCGGCCTGGCCGACCGCTACGCGATTCTCGCCAGCCAGCTCGATCAGGGTCTGGACCCGCGGATCACTGCGGCCTTCCGCCAACCAGATCTGCTTGACTCGCTTGGGATGGTGACGCAGCAATGCTTCCACGGCATGCACGCCGTAGATTTTTTCCAACTGACTCATGACTTGGCCTTGGGTTTACGCGCCCCGCCGCTCTTGGCTGGGGCCGAGCCCGCTTTCGGCGGGCCTTTACGGTGTTTGCTCGGCTTGCCGGTCGCCTTGTCCGGCGCCGACCGTCCGGTCTTTCCCCCAGACGCCGCTTTACCGCCGCTCTTGGCTTCGGCCAGCAACGCCTGTTTCATCTCACGACTTTTGCGCAGCTCGGCGTTTTTCGCCGCCGCATCGCTCGGGCGATAGGCTTCAACGGCCTTTTCCTTGGCCGGACCACGACGCCCGGATTTGGCCGCAGCAGGCTCGGCGGCGGTCTTGGCCGCAGGCGCAGAAGTTTCAGTGCCGCGCTTCTTGCGACCAATCGGCGCGCTGATGGTTTTTTCCGCCATCTCGAAGTCGATCTTGCGCTCGTCGAGATCAACGCGCATGACCCGCACTTCGACCGTATCGCCAAGACGGAAGCTGCGACCGGTACGCTCACCCGCCAAGCGGTGATGCACCGGGTCGAAGTGGTAGTAATCACCCGGCAGCGCGGTGACGTGCACCAGGCCTTCGACGTAGATGTCGGTCAGCTCGACGAACAGGCCAAAACCGGTCACGGCTGTGATCACGCCCGGGAACGACTCACCCACGCGATCTTTCATGAACTCGCACTTGAGCCAGTTCACTACGTCGCGAGTCGCTTCATCGGCACGGCGCTCGCTCATCGAGCATTGCTCGCCGAGTTGCTCCAGGGCCGCCTCGTCGTACGGGTAGATACGCGCCTTGGGAATGGTCATAGCACCGGCACGCTTAACGTGCGGGGTGTTCATCTTCGAGTGGATCACGCTGCGGATCGCCCGATGCGTGAGCAAGTCAGGGTAGCG
This sequence comes from Pseudomonas tehranensis, assembly GCF_014268615.1. Classification (GTDB taxonomy): domain Bacteria; phylum Pseudomonadota; class Gammaproteobacteria; order Pseudomonadales; family Pseudomonadaceae; genus Aquipseudomonas; species Aquipseudomonas tehranensis. Next base: position 5,568 of record NZ_JABWQV010000243.1, read on the forward strand.
ACGGATCGGCGACGTGAAGTGGGTGTAGGCTTCGTAATTCAGGCCGAAGTGACCCTGGTTATCGGCGCTGTATACCGCCTGGCTCAACGAGCGCAGCATCACGGTCTGGATCAGATGGAAATCCGGGCGATCCTTGATACCGGCCAGCAGGGCCTGATAATCCTTGGGCGACGGACCATCCTTGCCTTTATGCAAGGACAGGCCGAGCTCACCGAGGAAGGCGCGCAGTTTTTCCAGGCGCTCCGGCGGCGGGCCATCGTGGACCCGGTACAGCGCAGGAATCTCGTGCTTCTTCAGGAATTCAGCAGTGGCCACGTTGGCGGCCAGCATGCATTCCTCGATCAGCTTGTGGGCATCGTTGCGCACCGTCGGACGAATCTCGGCGATCTTGCGCTCGGAGCCGAAGATGATCCGGGTTTCCTGGGTTTCGAAATCGATCGCGCCACGCACGTGACGGGCCGCCAGCAGCACTTTATAGAGCGAGTACAGCTCTTTGAGATGCGGCACGACATCGGTGTATTCGCCACGAAGCTTGCGCGACTCGGCAAGTTTCGGGGTTTCCAGCATCGCGCTGACCTTGTTGTAGGTCAGGCGGGCGTGAGAATGGATCACCGCCTCGTAAAAGCAATAATCGGTCATCTCGCCGGATTTGGAGATGGTCATCTCGCAAACCATGGCCAGGCGATCAACGTGAGGATTGAGCGAGCACAAGCCGTTGGACAGTTGCTCTGGCAGCATCGGTACGACGCGCTCGGGGAAGTACACCGAGTTGCCGCGCACCTGGGCTTCGGCGTCCAGCGCCGAGCCGAGTTTCACGTAGCTGGAAACGTCGGCAATTGCCACGTACAACTTCCAGCCGCCGGAGAACAGGCGCAATTTGCCCGGCCGGGCTTCGCAGAAGACCGCATCGTCGAAATCCCGTGCGTCTTCGCCGTCGATGGTGACAAACGGCAAGTGGCGCAGGTCGATGCGTTTCTCTTTGTCTTTCTCTTCGACTTCAGGCTTGAGCTTGGCGGCTTCTTTGAGGACCGCTTCGGGCCAGACATGGGGAATGTCGTAGGTGCGCAAGGCAACATCGATTTCCATGCCCGGCGCCATGTAGTTACCGACCACTTCCACCACATCGCCCTGGGGCTGGAAGCGCGGGGTTGGCCAGTGGGTGATTTTCACCTCGACGAACTGACCGACCTTGGCGTTGGCATTGCGGCCCGGGGTGACCAACACTTCCTGCTGGATCTTCGGGTTATCGGCGACGACAAAACCGATGCCGCCTTCTTCAAAGTAACGGCCGACAATGCTTTCGTGGGCACGGGACACCACTTCGACGATCACGCCTTCACGGCGGCCGCGGCGGTCCAGGCCGGAAACCCGGGCCAGGGCCCGGTCACCGTCGAACACCAGACGCATCTGCGCCGGGCTCATGAACAGATCGTCGCTGCCGTCGTCCGGGATCAGGAAGCCGAAACCGTCACGGTGACCGGCGATGCGGCCCAGGATCAGGTCAAGCTTGTCCACGGGCGCATAGGTGCCACGCCGGGTATAGATCAACTGCGCATCGCGCTCCATGGCGCGCAGACGGCGGCGCAGGGCTTCGAGCTGGTCTTCGGTGGTCAGACCGAACTCTTCGACCAGTTGCTCGCGGCTAGCAGGCGAACCCCGATCGGCGAGATGCGCCAGGATCAGTTCGCGGCTAGGAATAGGGTTTTCGTATTTTTCCGCTTCACGAGCGGCCTCGGGATCGAGGGACTGCCAATCGGCCATTAGAGAGTTTTCACCTTGTCTATATGCGGGTTAGTTTGGCATAGGCGTAATGAAACGGGAAATTTCAAGCGCCTGATGCCTTTTTCTGAAGTCTTTTGACCCCTTTTGAAGCCCGGAAATGCACCGCTCGTGAAATTTACCGGTTTTTTTCTCGGGAGGGGTTTACAGTTAAAAACACGCTCCGTATAGTGCGCGCCATCGACGACGCACACGCGCTGCCGATACTGCCCAGATGGTGAAATTGGTAGACACGC
>NZ_JABWQV010000244.1 GCF_014268615.1 Pseudomonas tehranensis
GCGGGAGCAAGCTCCCTCGCCACAGGGGCTTGGTGTCGATTGGCATATTTGTGAACGACGCAAATCCACTGTGGGAGCGAGCCTGCTCGCGATGAGGCCGGCACTTATTGCATCAAGTCCGAAGCTCTACCCGATCCAGGCACTTGTTCGCCAACAACATCCCCAACTCAATCATCTGGGCCACTCCCAATGCTACATGTCGTCGCGAGCCGTCCTGATCGAAGGCAAGGTCGTTGAGCATTGCATTGGCCGAAGCCAGGGTTTCACTGAGGTTGGCCAGCAACACTTCGGTGTCGATACCTTCAGCCACAGTGAACAGATGTACTGAAGGCTTGGGTTCTGGCTTGCTGTCGTCGGGTTTGAGGTATTGATCCAGCACACGGTCAGCGGCCTCTTGCAGCTTTTCGGGGGCGTAATCGCCATAAGGGAAAGTAGAGGCAGGTTTTGGTGGATTTTGGGGTTCTTTGTTCATCGAATTGCTTGCTCCCTAGAGCTGAAGATGTAAGCCCTGCACTTGGATTGTGCAGAAGCCAGTGCTCCTAGAGGATGTTCGGATTCTCACGTCCGGTCGCTGAATTGGCAGCGACACCCAGAGGCTAGAGCCCTCGCTTCCGACGGACAACCTTAAAAACTTGTCGGAAACTTCGGTGCATCTGACAGACCACCATCCCCGTGGCGAGGGAGCTTGCTCCCGCTGGGCTGCGCAGCGGCCCCAAACAAGTCAACTCGATCTGTCTGACATGCTGCGCTGCCCGGTTTTAGGGCCGCTTCGCGCCCCAGCGGGAGCAAGCTCCCTCGCCACAAGTAGCTTTGCGCAATGGCTTCTATTTACCCAACCCCAAATTCGCCTCCGCCAGATCCAACTCCCCCAGCACCTCACGCAGCACATCATCGCCAATCTGGTGATGACGACTAAGGCGATACAACTCCAGGCGCTGCGCCCGAAAAGCCTTCAGGCGCAGCCGGCGCTCCAGCAGGTCCATCTCGAATGCCAACGCCTGGGCTTCGGCGGAGTCGTTGAATACGTCGAGCTGATGACGATACTCAGACATCAACCGCGCCTTGACCTCGGCCGCCAGCGCCGCCTGTGCTGCATCCGGGGTACTGGTCGCCTCGGTCGATTCCTCCACTTCCAGTGCATGGATCGCCGCTTCAGCGGTTTTGCGCCAGGCATCGCGAACTTCGTTGCGGCGCTTGTCGTCGGGACTCTTCTCGATACCCCGTAGCAGCAACGGCAAGGCGATGCAGGCCGCTATCAACGACAGCAGAATGACCCCGGCGGCAATGAAGATCAGCAAGTCTCGTTCGGGAAACACATCCCCCGCGCCCAACAGCAACGGCACCGACATCACGCCCGCCAGCGTCACTGCACCGCGTACGCCGCCGAAGGTCAGCAACCAGCAGGAACGCGCAGTCGGCACGAGCGTCAGCTCGCCCTTGCCACGCCAACGGCGCAACCACCCAGACAAACGCCAGATGCTTTGCACCCAGACAAACCGCAGCACCAGCAACACCAGGAAAATCGCCACCACGTCCAGGCAGCGGTAGAACAGCGTCGGCCACAACGTGGCTTCGTGGCTGGTCACCGCCTTGACGATGTCCGGTAATTGCAAGCCCAGCAGCAGGAAGATCAAGCCGTTGAAGGCAAACTCCAGCAATGACCAGACACTGCGATTGAGCAGCCGTGTGCCCGTCTGACGCGGCAGCAGATCAAGCCAGCTCTGCATCATCCCGGCCGCCACCGCAGAGAGAATGCCTGATGCACCCAACCGCTCGGCCAGCACATACGCGGCGAAAGGCAACAGCAACATGAACACCACATGGGTCGCCGGGTCGTCCCAGCCCCGGGCGACCATCCAGGCGCGCAAACGCCCCACCAGCCAGCTCAAGGCCACGCCGACCAGCAGACCACCGATTGCCACCAGCACGAAGGCCAGACTGGCGTTAGCGAGGGAAAACACGCCGGTGATAGCCGCCGCCAAGGCAAATTTGAACGTCACCAGGCCCGAGGCGTCGTTCATCAGCGCTTCACCTTGGAGCATATGCATCAGGGGCCCGGGCAGCCGATCGCGGGCAATCGCCGACACCGCCACCGCGTCGGTCGGCGACAGCACCGCCGCCAGGGCAAACGCCACCGGCAGCGGGATACTCGGCAACAGCCAGTGAATGAAATAACCGGCGCCCACTACCGTAAACAGCACCAGCCCCACCGCCAACGTCAGGATCGGTCCGCGCAGGCGCCAGAATTCGCGTTTGGGCATGCGCCAGCCGTCGGAGAACAGCAGAGGCGGCAGGAACAAAAACAGAAACAACTCCGGGTTAAGCGTTACATGCAACCCCAGGGAGGGCCAGGCCAGCAACGCCCCTGCGCCGATCTGCACCAAGGGCAACGGCAGCGGGACCAACCGTCCGATCAGCCGCGACACACTCACCAGCGTTAACAGGATCAGGACGGTATAAGCGCTTTGCATAAAACGGTTTCCAATTACAGCCACACACATCCGGCAACAGCTTGCCGTTGAAGTGCCATATTAGCCCCTCCGACCGTGCCGCTGCCGTTGCACATTGGTCGCACCCCGGCGGCAGCGCCACGCAGCTGCGCCAGCCGACGCCGTCCGGCTATTGGATAAACACCTTTTATCTCCAGCATGGGCGAAAAAACAGGCCCCGGTCGTTCCAGGCCCTTGCATTGCCTGGAACGACCGGGACTGATTCGAAGCTACACCATTCGCTCGGCGGCGTTGAGGTTTGAGCGCGCCGAGACGAATCTGTCGCCATCGCTCCCCTCGCCTTGGACCGGTTCAGCCTCAGGCATCTCGACCAGCGGCAACAGCCCTTGCTGCTCATCCAGATGCCCGGCAGGGCCAGTAAGCCTGTCCAGCGCCGCCGAGGCTTTGTCCGCCAGCGGTTGGGTCAACACCCCCGTTGTCACCCAGGCGGCGACCACCGGCGCCATGGTGGCGGTGACGGTGGCCTTGCCCACCGCCGCGACACCTGCGGGAGAAATGCCGGCCTGCCTGGCGGCGTTGACCGCAGCCGTCTGGGCCATGCCAATAGCGGTGATACCACCGGCCAATGCACCGATGCCACTGACCAGTCCCGTGGGAGTAACCAGCGCCTGCAGCGATTTGCTGCCATCACGTGCGATATCCAGGGGCAATCTGCCGACCCGCTTCGCGATCCCGAGGGCCGCGCCCCCTACCCCATAGTCCTTGAGGTCTTTGAAGCGCTGATGCCAGTCTTGCCGTCCCAACAGGTACTCCGGACCGACCCGGTGCTTGGATTTATCAATGGAATGCTGCAGGTCATAGGCGGCCATGCCTGAAAGCGGGGAGCCAATCGCGGCTATCACGGAATCGACCTTGCTGCCCGTTTGAGCATCGACCGTCTTGGTCACCACGGGTTGGACGACGGTCCGCAAAACGTTTCGGGCCGTGAAGGTCTGGAAGGTCATGCTGCCCTCGGCAGCCTGGGTCGTCAGGCTCGGCTTCACCGCTTTGGCCGCCTCCTGCATGACCGGCTCCAGATCGGCATTTTCGGCCACCAGCCACTGGGTGTCGCTGGTGGCGCGCTTGATCAGGCCATTGCCGACCGTGTCGGAGGCGCTGCTGACCAGGCCGGCAATCGCCGACAGCGCCAACGGAGCGGTAATCGAGCCATTGCCGGTCACCGCCGGGGCGAAGTCCAGCGCAATGGAGGCCGCGCCGAAGGGAACCGAACGAAGGAATCCAACAGTGTCATGGGACGCGCGATCCAGCCGCGAGCCTTTGGTCAGCACGGCATCGACGCTTTGCGTGGTTTCCCCGTCATTGGCCAAGGTACGCGAACGATCATCGATCAGTGCTTCGAAGGCCTGGCGATTGGCACCGTTTATATGCGGCTCGAATACCCGGGTGAGCTGGGCTTTGATTGCACCCGTGCGATTTGCCAGATCCTGTTCAGCCGTGACAGGGCCGATCGGGACGGATGCAGCGGTCCCGGTGGTCGATGTCGTTGAATGGGGCGGGGGTGTTTCTTCAGTTTGATTCGTCAGTGGACGGGGCGGTGTCAGGGAGATGGAATCCATGGGCGGGTCTCTTGTGCGCAAAAGTGCTGGGTTTTCCTGTGCTGTGTGGCCACCTCTTTCCTATCGGTTCCGCCTCGTCCGATCCGTCGCGACAGTCAAGGCACTGAAAGGAACGACGTGGCATAATCGTCGGCTGATTGTCAGGACGATACCAGGGACGTTTTGGGGGAGCACTTATGCCCAATGAAAACAAACACTTACAGCTTTTCGGCATCAAAGCCTGTGACACCATGAAAAAGGCGCGCGCCTGGCTCGATGAACACGCTGTGCGTTTCGACTTTCACGATTACAAAACCGCCGGCATTGACCGTGAGCACCTGACCCAATGGTGCAACGAACATGGCTGGCAAGTGGTGTTGAACCGTGCCGGTACGACCTTTCGCAAACTCGACGACGAACGCAAAGCCGATCTCGACCAGACGAAAGCCATCGAACTGATGCTCGCCCAACCCTCGATGATCAAGCGCCCGGTGCTTGATCTCGGTGACCGAACCCTGATTGGCTTCAAGCCAGATATTTATGCGGCAGAGATCAAGTAAGCCTGCCCAGTCCATTTTGTAGAGGTAATTTCATGTCCAGTACTCTGTTCAGCCTGGCCTTCGGTGTCGGCACGCAAAACCGTCAAGGCACCTGGCTGGAAGTGTTCTACGCCCAACCATTGCTCAACCCTTCGGCCGAGATCGTCAAGGCCATCGCGCCGATTCTGGGCTATAGCGAAGGCAACCAGGCCATCACCTTCACCACCGCCCAGGCCTCGCAACTGGCTGACGCGCTCAAGGGCGTCGATGCCGCGCAAGCCGCATTGCTGACCCGCCTGGCCGAGAGCCACAAGCCGCTGGTCGCCACCCTGCTGGCTGAAGACGCACAACTGAGCTCCACGCCCGAGGCCTACCTCAAGCTGCATCTGTTGTCCCACCGCCTGGTCAAGCCTCACGGCCTGAACCTGACCGGCATTTTCCCGCTACTGCCGAACGTGGCCTGGACCAGCCAGGGCGCAATCGACCTGAGCGAACTGGCCGAGCACCAGCTCGAAGCCCGTCTGCGCGGGGAGTTGCTGGAAGTGTTCTCGGTGGACAAGTTCCCGAAAATGACTGACTACGTGGTCCCGGCCGGCGTGCGTATCGCCGATGCCGCGCGGATCCGCCTGGGCGCCTACGTGGGCGAAGGCACCACGGTGATGCACGAAGGTTTCGTCAACTTCAACGCTGGCACCGAAGGCCCGGGCATGATCGAAGGCCGTGTCTCGGCTGGCGTGTTCGTTGGCAAGGGTTCGGACCTGGGCGGCGGTTGCTCGACCATGGGCACCCTGTCGGGCGGCGGCAACATCGTGATCAAGGTGGGCGAAGGCTGCCTGATCGGCGCCAACGCCGGCATCGGTATCCCGCTGGGCGATCGCAACACCGTGGAGTCGGGCCTGTACGTGACCGCCGGCACCAAGGTGGCGCTGCTGGACGAGAACAACCAGTTGGTCAAGGTGGTCAAGGCCCGCGAACTGGCCGGCCAGCCCGATCTGCTGTTCCGCCGCAACTCCGAGACCGGCGCGGTGGAATGCAAAACCCATAAATCGGCCATCGAGCTGAACGAAGCACTGCACGCCCACAACTAAGCTTCACACCACCACTTGTGGGGGCGAGCCTGTGTGGGAGCCGAGCTTGCTCGCGATGAACGATGACGCGGTCTTGCAGTTAAACCGTGTCGCTGCGATCGCGAACAAGCTCGGCTCCCCCAAAAAAGCCCGCTCCCACAAGGTCCGGCGTAACTCCAGCAGGGCCCGAAAGCATGTTGATTCCCTCTCCCTGGCGCGCCGACTTCCCGGCCATCGCCGCCTTGCAACGGCAAGGCCAGACCTACCTGGACAACGCCGCCACCACGCAAAAACCCCAGGCCCTACTGGACGCTCTGGCGCATTACTATGCCAATGGCGCGGCCAACGTGCACCGCGCGCAGCATCTGCCGGGCGCCCATGCGACCCAGGCCTTCGAAGACAGCCGACTCAAAGTGTCGCAATGGCTCAATGCAGGGGATTGCGGGCAAATCGTCTTCACCCATGGCGCCACTTCGGCGCTGAATCTTCTGGCCTATGGGCTGGAACATCTGTTCAATCCGGGCGATGAAATCGTCATCAGCGCCCTGGAACACCACGCCAACCTGCTGCCGTGGCAACAACTGGCCGAGCGTCGTGCGCTGACGCTGGTGGTGCTGCCGCTGGATGCCGACGGGGTGATCGATATCAGCGCCGCCGCCGAACTGATCGGCCCACGTACGCGCCTGCTGGCAGTGAGCCAGTTGTCCAACGTGCTGGGTACTTGGCAGCCCTTACCAGCGCTATTGGCCCTGGCCAAGGCCCAGGGCGCGCTGACGGTGATCGATGGCGCCCAGGGCGTGGTTCATGGCCGTCACGATGTGGAGGCACTGGGCTGCGACTTTTATGTATTTTCCAGCCACAAGCTCTATGGCCCCGAAGGACTGGGCGTGTTGTTCGGCCGCACCGACGCGCTTCATCAACTGCGTCATTGGCAGTTCGGCGGCGAGATGGTGCAACAAGCCGACTACCACAGCGCCACGTTCCGTCCTGCGCCACTGGGCTTCGAAGCCGGCACGCCGCCGATTGCCAGTGTCATCGGCCTGGGCGCGACCCTCGACTACCTGTCCGGCCTCGACCAGCAGGCTGTCAGCGACCATGAAACTGCATTGCATGACTACCTGCTCCACGGGCTGCTGGCGCGCAACGGCGTCCGCCTGGTGGGCAAGCCGAGCCTGGCCCTGGTCAGCTTCGTGGTCGATGGCGTGCACAACGCTGACCTGGCCCACTTGCTGACCGAACAAGGCATCGCTGTACGCGCCGGGCATCACTGCGCCATGCCGCTGTTCAAGCATCTGAAGCTGTCGGGGGCGATTCGCGTGTCGCTGGCGCTGTACAACGACTCCGCCGATATCGAACGCTTCTTCGAAGCGCTGGACCAAGCCCTGGAGATGCTCCGATGAACCTGCCGGCCGACGCGGCCACAGCGCTGCAAGTTTTTCAGGACGCATCGGGTTGGGAACAGCGCGCCCGGCTGCTGATGCAATGGGGCGAGCGTCTAGCGCCCTTGAGTGATGCGGACAAATGCGATGCCAATCTCGTCCACGGCTGTGAGAGTCAGGTATGGCTGGTGGGTCGCTTGCATGAAGGGCACTGGCAGTTTTGCGCCAGCAGCGATGCGCGATTGATCCGAGGGCTGGTGGCGTTGCTACTGGCGCGGGTCAATGGGTTGTCTGCCGTGGAGTTGCGTCAGGTGGATTTACCGGATTGGTTCAACCAGCTGGGATTGTCCCGGCAGCTGTCGCCGTCGCGTAGCAATGGTTTGAATGCGGTGTTGAAGCGGATGCTTGAGTTGACTCAATAACCGCCAAAAGCTTCGCGAGCAAGCCCGCTCCCACAGTGACCGCGTTCCTCCATGGGAATACGGTCGACTGTGGGAGCGGGCTTGCTCGCGAAAGCG
>NZ_JABWQV010000245.1 GCF_014268615.1 Pseudomonas tehranensis
TGGGAGCGAGCCTGCTCGCGATGACGATGGACCTGCACACATAAGGGCCTGATGTGATGCCCTCAGCGTGAACTTGCCTGTTTTTGGATGTACATCGCCGCATCGGCATCCGCCAGAAGGCTGTCGATGGACTGATCGCGTTGGGGATCGTATTCGATCTGGCCGACGCTGAAACGGATGTCATAGCCACGCTGCAACATCGCGTTGCGCTCGTCGAGGATTTCCCCAAGCCGCGCCATGATCGCCGCAGTTTCGACATGGGAAGAGCCGGTGAGCAAGGCGACAAACTCATCGCCGCCCAGGCGACCGATCACATCACTTTCGCGGAAAGCGATGCGTAGCACGTCGGCGAAGGTTTTCAGCGCCGTATCGCCCTCGGCGTGTCCAAAGCGATCGTTGATGGGTTTGAAATCGTTAAGGTCGAAGAACAGCAGCGTCGCCGGACGCGACAGGCGCTCGCATACGCTCAACGCATGCTGGGCCAGCGTCTTGAAGCCACGCCGATTGGACAGCAACGTCAGTTCGTCCATGCTCGCCATCTGCACGGCAACCATTTCCTGCTCGGCCATGCTGGCAAGGTCGCGCAGCAGTTCGCGTTCTTCGTCATTGAGCTTGCGCGGCCGGGTGTCCAGCAAGCACAAGGTTCCAAGCTTGCTGCCGTCATCAAGTGCCAACGGGTGCCCGGCGTAGAAGCGAATGCCGGGTTTATCCGTGACGAACGGGTTGTCGCGAAACCGTTCGTCCTGTTCCGCGTCGCAGACCTCCATAATCTGATCCTGCAAAATGGCGTGCCCACAAAATGAAACGTCACGCCCGGACTCACTGGCGTCCAAGCCGGCGTTGGATTTGAACCACTGACGGTTGGCATCCACCAGCGATACCAGCGCAATGGGCACATCGAACAAACGCCGGGCAAGGCGAGTCAGGCGGTCGAAGCGCTCCTCGGGCGCGGTGTCGAGCAGTTTGAGCGAGTGCAAATTCTTGAGGCGAACGGCTTCGTTATCCGGTTTACCTGGCGCAAGCATCGCAAACTCCATCGAGAGGGCTGGTTGAAGTCTAGCCCAGGCCCACGCCCCTTCAAACCGAACGGCCAAATCAAACAGGCATTTATCGACGGGGCCGAATACACTGCGACCCAGGTTCAAGACGAGGACGCTTACCGATGAAACCCGCCACCCACGATGCCGCCCCACGCTTCTGGCGTGATGCAGCGCTGCCCTTCATCGAAGCCCGAGCCATCGCCGACGGGCGCAAGGTCTGCTATTCGCGTCATTCCCATGACCATTTTTCCATCGGGGCAATCACGGCCGGGCGCAGCACCTACCTTCATGAGCAATCGAATTTCCAGGTAGAGAGCGGTACAGTCGTGCTGATGAACCCTGGCGCTGTCCATGCGTGCAACCCGATCAATGATCAGCCATGGTCGTATGTAATGCTGTACGTCGACACCCAGTGGCTGACGGACTTGCAGCGCCGAATCGGCTTTGACGAGACGCTGGATTTTCAGGGTTTTGCCACCACCCACAGCCGTGACATTGAGCTGTTTGCCGCATTACAGAGTTTGTATGCACAACTGGTGGACGAGCGGATCGACATCGCCGGCAAACACGCCGCCGCCGAGGCATTTTTCATCGACCTGCAACACCGGCTCAACCCCGTCGGGCGCCCGGACCGCGGCAGCCATCCGGGGCTGATGCGCGCGGCGCAGTTTATCCATGACCATTGCAGCGAGGCCTTGAAACTCGAAGACATCTGCGCCGCCGCACAACTTTCGCCGTCGTACCTGAGCCGGGCCTTCAAGCGCCATTACGGCATGACGCCCCATGCGTTCCTGGTCAATCGTCGAATCCAGTTCGCCCGTCGACAATTGCGCGAAGGCAAGTTGATCGCCGATGTCGCATTGGACAGCGGGTTTGCCGACCAGGCGCATTTTCAGCGAGCCTTCAAACAACACCTGGCCGCCACGCCGGGCCAGTATCGCGGCTGATATCCCTTCAGTCCTATGGGTCTGGGTCAAGGCAACAACAAATACACCGCACTGACCACCAGCAACGCCGCCATCGTCCGATTGAACAGGCGCATGGTCGCCGGATTGCCCAACCAGGTCCGTAGAAAGCTGCCGGCATAGGCCCAGCAGCCCACCGAGAGGTAACAGATCACCAGGTAGATAGCCGCAAACTGCCACACCAACCGCGCCTCACCATCGGCCACGAACGCGCCCATCCCGGCCACGCAAGCCAGCCATGCCTTGGGGTTGAGCCACTGCATCAACGCGCCGTAGAACATCGACGGCGCCCGCTCCTCGTCTCCGTCCCCTAGGTGACCGTTGTCCATCGCCAGTTTCCAGGCCATGAACAACAGAAAACCCACGCCCCCCAGTTGCACCACTCGCGTGAGGCCCGGCCAGCGCTGCAGCACTTCGTGCAACCCCAGCCCCATCAGCACCAGCAGCAAGACAAACCCCAGAGTGGCACCGGCCACGTGACGCAAGGTGGCCCGAAACCCGTATCGAGCCCCGGAGCTGAGAGCGACAATATTGACCGGCCCAGGCGTGATGGAAGCGACCAGCGCGAACGCCGCCATGGAAATAATCAGACTCATTGCATACCTTCTTCATGTCCGTGAGGTGGCGTTCAAGGTAAATTGCACGCCACCGGCGGTCTTGAACAAAACTGCCCAATGACGGCCATTCACCGTGCCGCGCGGACAGGTGCTGTTTCGGGCACTTTTTTTACGCAAACTTTACGCAGCGCCCGGCCAACGAAATCGATACTGGGCGGCTCATTCTTTCAGGCGTGTGTTATGTCCCTTGCGGCTGTGCGGTTTATCGGATTCATCCTCGGCATTTTCCTGATCACCTTGGCCGCCAGCATGGCAATTCCGCTTATTACGCTGATGGTGTACGAGCGCAACGATGACCTTTCGGCGTTTTTGTGGTCGAGCCTGATCACCTTTGTCTGCGGCGTCTTGCTGGTGGCCCGCGGTCGGCCGGCGCACATACAACTGCGTCCGCGGGACATGTATCTGCTCACCACTGCCAGTTGGGTCGTTGTCTGCACCTTCGCGGCCCTGCCGATGGTGTTTATCCAGCACATCAGTTACACCGACGCATTCTTCGAGACGATGTCCGGCATCACCACCACCGGCTCGACCATCCTCACCGGCTTGGACAAGGCCTCCCCCGGACTGCTGATCTGGCGCTCGATGTTGCAGTGGCTCGGAGGGATCGGCTTCATCGGCATGGCGGTGGCCATCCTGCCGCTGTTGCGGGTCGGTGGCATGCGACTGTTCCAGACCGAATCATCGGACTGGTCGGAGAAAGTCACACCGCGCTCCCATGTCGCGGCGACCTACATTCTGTGGCTCTACCTAGGGTTGAGTGCCCTGGCCGCCCTGGCCTTGTGGCTGGCGGGCATGACACCTTTCGAAGCAATCAACCATGCGATGACCATGATTTCCACCGGAGGGTTCTCCACTTCGGATTCGTCCCTGGCCAACTGGTCTCAACCGGCTATTCACTGGATCTCGGTGATTATCATGATCGCCGGCGCACTGCCCTTCACCTTGTATGTCGCCACGTTACGCGGGAACAAACGAGCGTTATTCAGGGATCATCAGGTCCGAGGGTTCCTCGGATTCCTGGTCATTACCTGGCTCGTGGTGGGAACCTGGCTGAGCCTGAACAGCGATTACGCCTGGCTGGACGCCGTGCGCATCGTGGCCGTCAACGTGACGTCGGTGGTCACCACCACTGGTGTGGCGCTGGGGGATTACTCGTTGTGGGGCAGTTTTGCCCTGCTGTTGTTTTTCTACCTGACGTTTGTCGGCGGTTGTTCGGGCTCCACCTCCGGCGGGCTGAAAATCTTTCGTTTTCAAGTGGCTGGCGCCTTGCTGATGGGCAGTTTGAAACAACTGATCCATCCGCGGGCGGTGATCCAGAAAAAATACAATAAGCACCCCATCGACGAAGAGATCGTCCGTTCGCTGCTGACGTTTTCTTTTTTCTTCACCATTACCATCGGCGCTATCGCCCTTGGGCTTGCACTGATCGGCCTGGACTGGACGACGGCCCTGACCGGTGCCGCCACGGCCGTGTGCAACGTGGGCCCAGGGCTGGGTTCGATCATCGGCCCGGCCGGCAACTTCTCGACCTTACCGGATGCGGCCAAATGGCTGCTGACCATTGGCATGCTGCTGGGTCGCCTGGAGATCCTGACCGTCCTGGTGTTGTTCACGCCGGTGTTCTGGAAGTATTGAACACTTCGGACAATGCGAAGCCGATAAACGAAAAAAGCCGCGACGCCAATCCATGGCGTCGCGGCTTTTTTTCAAGCGATCAGCGGTCGTTCTTGATCGAGGAGCTGGTCGCGTTGGTCAGTCCCTTGGTGTTGTGGGTGCCTGGCGTAGCGGTGGAAATGGCCGACGCCTTGGTCAAACCGCGAGTGTCACGGTCCTTGGCGATGTTCGACGTGAGCGAAGCCTTGCTGGTCCGGTCGGTGCGGGTGGTACCGGTGTGTTTGCCGCTCAGGCCATGATCGCGAGTGCGGGTGCCGGTGTGGTCGCTGGTCAATCCTTTGCCAAGGCCGCTGGAAGCGCTGGACTTGCCACTGCCCTGGCCACCGCCGACACCACCACCGTGGCCGCCGCCGTTTCCACCGCCCTTACCGCCACCGCCGCCGCCACCACCGCCACCGCCATTGCCACCACCGGCAGCGTAGCTCGCGCCAATAGGCGACAGGTCGGCGGGCAACAAGGCTGAAGCACTCAGCATCAAGGCGCACACAGCGACGGCAATCAGGGATTTCTTATGTTTGGACATGATGTCTCCGAAAGACAAAAACAACGGTTGAGCCTTTAAGACTCAGGAGTTCAACTTTTGTTCGTAACCAGCCGACCAAGTGAATGGAAATTCACTGTCGATTTTCCGGTGGAGCCCTCCCGAGCCTGGCTCTATGCTCACCCCATGAACCTACATGACTCGTTGCTCCCACCCCATGCCGAGATGGTCCGCGCCATGCTCGAACGAGACACCGCTTATGAAGGGGTGTTCTTCACGGCGGTCAAGACCACTGGCATCTTCTGTCGCCCCAGCTGCACGGCACGCAAGCCAAAGCCGGAGAACGTCGAATTCTTCGCCCACGCTGACGAAGCCATGTCGGCCGGCTACCGGGCCTGTCTGCGGTGCAAGCCGCTGGATGCCGCCGCGATCGCCCCGGACTGGATCCAAGCGCTGCTCAAGGCCGTGGACGATCAACCCGACCTGCGCTGGACCGATGCCTCATTGCTGGAACAAGGCATCGAACCGCTGAAGCTGCGGCGCTGGTTCAAGCAGCATTTCGGCATGACCTTCCACGCGTACCTGCGCACCCGTCGGTTGGGCCTTGCGCTGGGGGGAATCAAACAAGGGACTTCCATCGACAATGCGGCCTTCGATTCGGGCTACGAGTCCCTGAGCGGATTTCGTGATGCCTTCGTGAAGTCTTTCCACATCACACCGGGTCGCGCCGCCCACAGCGAACCCTTGCTGTTCACCCGTCTGACCACGCCACTGGGGCCGATGCTGGCCATGGCCGAACGGCGCGGCCTGGTGTTACTGGAATTTCTCGACCGCCCGGCCCTGACTCGGGAAATCGAAGAATTGCAAAAGCGCTATGGCTATACCGTCGCCCCGGGGCACAACCCCCACTTGCAGCAGATCGAAACCGAACTGGTCGACTACTTCGCAGGGAAGCTCACCTCGTTCAGCGTTCCGCTGCACATGCCCGGCAGCGCCTTCGCCGTCCGGGTCTGGGCTGAACTGGAAAAAATCCCCTACGGCGAGACCCGTAGCTACGGCAACATCGCCACGGCCCTCGGCAGTCCTGGTGCCAGCCGCGCGGTGGGGCTGGCCAACGGCCAGAATCGCCTGGCCATCGTCATCCCCTGCCACCGGGTAATCGGTGCGGACGGTTCATTGACCGGTTATGGTGGCGGACAGCCACGCAAGGCTTTTCTATTGCGGCTGGAGAAAGCCGCGGTGCAGGTGTCCCTGCCACTGGCATTCTGATCAGCCTGCCGAGTGAACACCTGATGTCTGTCCCGTACCACGATGCAAGCACCTTTCTGGCAAGCCTCGACGAAGACTGGCGCCGCCATGTCGAAATGATCGGCCCTTGCCTGCTGCAGCCCAAACCGTCCCGCGACCCGTACGAAGCCCTGGTCCGGGCGATTGCCTATCAACAACTGCATGCTAAAGCCGGCGATGCGATTCTCGGTCGCTTTCTGCGGCTGTTTCCCGGCGCGACTTTCCCAAGCCCGGAGCAGATCCTGGCGACTGACACCCAACAGCTGCGCGATTGCGGATTTTCCGCCAGCAAGATCGCGACCATACAGGGCATCGCCCAGGCAACGCTGGACGCGGTGGTGCCGGACTACGTCACGGCGCTGGCCATGGATGATGAGGCCTTGATCGAACGCCTGATCACCTTGCGCGGCATCGGACGCTGGACCGTGGAGATGCTGCTGATCTACAGCCTGGAACGGCAGGATATTCTGCCGGCGGATGACTTTGGAGTGCGTGAGGGGTATCGGCGGCTCAAGGGCTTGGACGTCCAACCGACGCGCAAACAGATGGTTGGGATTGGACAGGCGTGGAGCCCTTATCGGACGGTGGCGGCGTGGTATTTGTGGCGGGTGCCCAAGTGATGTCGGCTGTACCGACGCCTTCGCGAGCAAGCCCGCTCCCACAGGGAATTTGTGTCGGTTGCAAGTTCTTGCCCGCTCTCGGTCAGTGTGGGAGCGGGCTTGCTCGCGAAGGCAGTCGCATGATCACCCTCAATTCAACGGTCAAGACGCTGACCGTCTAGGCTTAGCAGAACCATTTCCCAATCGCCAACTGGAGGTTCTCATGCAGCTAGAAGGATCCTGCCATTGCGGCGCGGTGTCGTTCAGCCTGGCCTGCGCTCATCCCTACCCTTATCAGCGCTGCTACTGCTCCATCTGTCGCAAGACCCAAGGTGGAGGCGGTTTTGCAATCAACCTGGGGGGCGATGCCCGGAGCCTGAAAGTGCGCGGTCGCAAGCACATCTCGATCTACCATGCACGGCTCAAGAATGAAGGGGATAAACGCGCCCACCGCAGCAGCGCCGAGCGGCACTTCTGCTCCCTTTGCGGCTCGGGCTTGTGGCTGTTCAGCCCCGAATGGCCGGAGCTGATCCACCCGTTCGCCTCTGCCATCGACACGCCGTTGCCGGTACCGCCTGAGCACACCCATCTGATGCTGGGCTCCAAGGCTCCGTGGGTGGAAGTCCAAGCGCATGCCGGCGATCAGCAGTTCGAGGTCTATCCCCAGGAGTCGATTGCCCAGTGGCATGAGCGGCTGGGTTTGAGCGATTAGGGGCTTTCATAAAAGATCGCAGCCTTCGGCAGCTCCTAC
>NZ_JABWQV010000246.1 GCF_014268615.1 Pseudomonas tehranensis
CATTCGCGAGCAAGCCCGCTCCCACAGGAGATCGGCGTGTTTTTGAAGTCAGCAAAAAGGCGCCTTTCGGCGCCTTTTGCTTTATTGCAGCTAACGATCAGGCCATTTCAGCCGTGGTTTCGAAGTCGAAGGTCAGCTCGCCGTCCTTGATGTCGATGTGGACCACACCGCCATGTTCGGCCAGTTCGCCAAAGAGGATCTCCTCCGCCAGCGGACGCTTGATCTTGTCCTGGATCAGGCGAGCCATCGGCCGCGCACCCATTGTCACATCGTAACCGCCGGCCGCCAGCCAACTGCGGGCCGCATCGGTGACCTCCAGCAGCACACGCTTGTCTTCGAGCTGCGCCTGAAGTTCGGTAAGG
Source organism: Pseudomonas tehranensis (assembly GCF_014268615.1). Taxonomy (GTDB): domain Bacteria; phylum Pseudomonadota; class Gammaproteobacteria; order Pseudomonadales; family Pseudomonadaceae; genus Aquipseudomonas; species Aquipseudomonas tehranensis. Next base: position 363 of record NZ_JABWQV010000246.1, read on the forward strand.
AACTTGTCCACCACACTCTTGATGACCTCATGGCTGAGGCGACCAAACTGGATAATGGTGTCCAGGCGGTTGCGGAATTCAGGCGTGAAGCTCTTCTTGATCACTTCCATCGCATCGGACGAATGGTCCTGATGGGTGAAACCGATCGAAGCGCGAGCTGCGGTTTCGGCACCGGCGTTGGTGGTCATGATGATGATCACATTGCGGAAATCCGCTTTGCGTCCGTTGTTGTCGGTCAGCGTACCGTGATCCATGACCTGCAGCAGCAGGTTGAAGACTTCCGGATGCGCCTTCTCGATTTCATCGAGCAAGAGCACGCAATGCGGCTGCTTGGTGATGGCCTCGGTCAGCAGACCGCCCTGGTCGAAACCGACATAACCCGGAGGCGCACCAATCAGACGCGACACGGTGTGACGCTCCATGTACTCGGACATGTCGAAGCGAACCAGCTCGATCCCCATCGCCTTGGCCAACTGCCGTGCGGCCTCGGTCTTGCCGACACCGGTAGGACCTGCGAACAGGAAGGAACCCACCGGTTTGTCCGGCGACTTGAGACCGGCGCGGGACAACTTGATGGCGGTAGACAGCGAGTCGATGGCCGCATCCTGACCGAACACCGTCAGCTTCAGGTCGCGCTCCAGGTTACGCAGCAGCTCCTTGTCGGAACTGGTGACGTGCTTGGGCGGAATCCGCGCGATTTTCGCGACGATGTCCTCAACCTGTGGCACTTCGATGCGCTTGACGCGCTTCTCCACGGGTTGAAGGCGCTGATAGGCCCCCGCCTCGTCGATTACATCAATGGCCTTGTCCGGCATGTGCCGGTCATTGATATAGCGCGAGGCCAGCTCAGCGGCGGCGCGCAGCGCCTCATCACTGTATTCGATATTGTGATGCAGCTCGAAACGGCCCTTCAGCCCACGCAGGATACCGATGGTGTCTTCCACCGAAGGCTCCGACACATCGACTTTCTGGAAACGCCGGGCCAGGGCACGGTCCTTCTCGAAAATCCCGCGGAATTCCTGGAACGTGGTCGAACCGATGCAGCGGATATCACCCGAAGACAGCAGCGGCTTGAGCAGGTTCGAGGCATCCATGACGCCACCGGACGCGGCACCGGCACCAATGATGGTGTGGATTTCGTCGATGAACAGGATCGCCTGCGGACGCTTTTTCAGCTCGCCCAGCAAGGCCTTGAAGCGCTTCTCGAAATCACCGCGGTACTTGGTGCCCGCCAGCAAGGCGCCCAGATCGAGGGAATACACCACACTGTTGGCGAGCAGATCCGGCACCTGGTTGTCGACGATGCGCTTGGCCAGGCCTTCGGCGATCGCAGTCTTGCCCACGCCCGCCTCGCCCACCAGCAGCGGGTTGTTCTTGCGGCGTCGGGCCAGGATCTGCGCGACCCGCTCGACTTCCGCCTCGCGTCCGACCAGTGGATCGATACGGCCCTGGCGCGCCAGTTCATTCAGATTGCTGGCGTAGGCGTCCAGCGGATTGCCCGAAGAAGAAGACTCACCGCCCTCGTCATCCTGCATATCCTGTTCACCTTCGGAGTGATCGCCGTGCCCAGGCACCTTGGAAATGCCATGGGCGATGTAATTGACGACATCGATGCGCGCAACACTCTGCTGCTTGAGCAGGAAAACCGCCTGGCTTTCCTGTTCGCTGAAGATGGCGACCAGGACGTTGGCGCCGGTCACTTCACGCTTACCCGAGCTCTGTACATGAAAGACAGCACGCTGCAGGACACGCTGGAAGCCCAGGGTTGGCTGGGTTTCACGATCCTCGTCATGAACGGGGATCAATGGCGTGGTGGAGTCGATGAACTCCTGCAAATCATGCTTGAGTTTATCGAGGTTTGCGCCACAGGCACGCAAAACGGTGGCGGCAGCCTCGTTATCCAATAGGGCCAGCAGCAGGTGCTCGACGGTCATGAATTCATGACGCTTCGAACGAGCCTCCTTGAAGGCAAGATTGAGGGTGACTTCGAGCTCGCGGTTTAACATAGCTTCACCTCATACCCAAGTGGTCGGCGTTAACCGTCCTTCTCGATTTCACAGAGTAGCGGATGCTGGCTTTCCCGGGCGTACTGGTTGACCTGCATGGCCTTCGTCTCGGCGATGTCGCGGGTAAACACTCCACATACTGCCCGTCCCTCTGTATGGACGGCCAGCATGACCTTGGTCGCCAGCTCGCGATTCAGGTTAAAAAACACCTCGAGCACTTCGACGACGAAATCCATCGGTGTGTAGTCATCGTTGAACAAAACCACCTTGTACATCGGTGGCGCCTGTAATGCAGGCTTTGCTTCCTGAACAGCAATGCCTGCGGAATCGTCGTCATGTAGATCCGGGCGATCCTGATTGAATGTTAGTCGAATCTGGCTGATTGCATGCATGGAAAGAAAGGTTCGTTTAGTTGGCAAATACAGTGATGGGGGCGCTTGCAGGCGATTTCAACCACGACCGCCGGGTCGCCTTGACTATCGGGAAAACGGTGTTACAACCAATAGAGCCCATCGTGGGTTAAAAAGGTCCGTGGAATCGATCCTGTTTTCCAAGATTAGACTGCGGATGAACTGGATGATACTCCACTGACGGAGTGTGTTGCAGAGGGATATGGCCTATGTCGGTCGTCAAGATGAGTGGCAAAGTCAAATGGTTCAATAACGCCAAGGGCTACGGTTTCATTATTGCCAACGGCAGGGATGAAGACCTTTTCGCCCATTACTCGGCGATTCGGATGGATGGCTATAAAACCCTGAGAGCCGGACAACGCGTCACATTCGAAGTGATCCAGGGGCCCAAGGGCCTGCACGCGGTCAATATTGCCGCGGACACCGTTGAAGATACCCCTTGCGCCACCCCTGTCAATGTCATGACCACTGAAGTCCATTGATCGGCACAAGCCTCCCCCGACACCAAAAATGCCCGACTCGATCACTCGAGCCGGGCATTTTTTTGCTGGCTGGCGATCCGCTTACATGTGCGAAATCAGTGCATCACCGAAGGCCGAGGAAGACAACAGCGTAGCGCCGTCCATCAGACGTTCGAAGTCATAGGTCACGGTCTTGGCCGAAATCGCGCCGTTGGTGCCCTTGATGATCAGGTCGGCCGCTTCGGTCCACCCCATGTGCCGCAGCATCATTTCCGCCGACAGGATCAGCGAGCCCGGGTTGACCTGGTCCTTGCCGGCATACTTGGGTGCGGTGCCGTGGGTGGCTTCGAACATCGCCACGGTGTCGGACAGGTTGGCGCCCGGTGCAATGCCAATGCCCCCCACTTCCGCCGCCAAGGCGTCGGAGAGGTAGTCACCGTTGAGGTTCAGGGTCGCGATCACGTCATATTCGGCCGGGCGCAGCAGGATTTGCTGGAGCATGGCATCGGCGATGGCGTCCTTGACGATGACGTTCTTGCCGGTCTTCGGGTTCTTGAACTGCATCCACGGGCCGCCGTCGAGCAACGTCGCGCCGAACTCCTCGGCCGCCACTTCGTAGGCCCACTCCTTGAAGGCACCCTCGGTGAACTTCATGATGTTGCCTTTATGCACAATGGTCAGCGAATCGCGATCGTTGTCCACTACATATTGCAAGGCCTTGCGGGCCAGACGCTGGGTGCCCTGCTTGGAAACCGGCTTGACGCCGATGCCGCAGTTCTCGTCGAAACGGATCTTGGTCACGCCCATTTCTTCTTTCAGGAACTTGATGACCTTGGTGGCCTCGGCCGAACCGGCCTTCCACTCGATGCCGGCATAGATGTCTTCGGAGTTCTCACGGAAGATCGTCATGTCCACGTCGCCAGGCTTCTTGACCGGGCTTGGCACGCCTTCGAACCAGCGCACCGGACGCAGGCAGACATACAAATCGAGCTGCTGGCGCAGGGCTACGTTCAGCGAGCGAATACCACCACCGACCGGCGTGGTCAGCGGGCCCTTGATGGAAACCACGTAGTCTTTGACCGCGTCCAGGGTTTCCTGAGGCAGCCAGGTGTCCTGGTCGTAAACCTGGGTTGCTTTCTCACCGGCGTAGACTTCCATCCAGGAAATCTTGCGCTTGCCGCCATAGGCCTTCTGAACCGCAGCGTCCACCACCTTGATCATGACCGGACTGATATCGACGCCAATGCCGTCGCCTTCAATGAAGGGGATGATCGGGTTGTCGGGAACATTAAGAGAATGGTCTGCATTGACGGTGATTTTGTCACCGACGGCTGGAACCTGAATCTTTTGATACCCCATGCTGAACTCCATTGCTTGGATTGAACATCTGGCTGCGTTCGAGCGTACCCCAGTTGAATCGGCGCGCAAACCCTACGTTAGGCTCATCCGGGGGAATAGCCTGCAGTTAGCGGTGTACAACCCTGAAAACCAAGGGAAAAGCGCCAAACATGAGCATAGTCCGCTCCTTGGGTACTGCGACGTTTAGACCAATGGACGTGTACGGAAGTCTATGAACCATCGGCAGATTGCCAGCTACCTATGTATAATGCCGCCGCTGACCACAGGGTCACGCTGGCTGAGTGCTCTATCACAGGACTTTCCGCCAGTTTAAAAGCCGGACCGTTACCGCGGCCCAACCGCTTGACGCTCGACTGATGCACCCAACATCACCGCGAAGAAACCTCGACATTCGGCTCACGGATGACTTTTGAACGAACGCGCTTACCCGGCGCTCCTCGAGTTTCTGCGCATGCTTTAGCAAAGAAGAGAGTTAATCCGAATATGCCCACCCGCTCGAAGATCATCTACACCTTCACCGACGAAGCTCCCGCCCTCGCCACCTATTCGCTGCTGCCGATCGTCGAAGCCTTTACCGCCTCGGCCGACATCGCCGTGGAAACCCGCGATATTTCCCTTGCAGGGCGCATCCTGGCCAGCTTCCCCGAGCAACTGGGTGACAAAGCCGTCGCCGACCACCTCGCCGAACTGGGCGACCTGGCCGTGACGCCTGAAGCCAACATCATCAAGCTGCCGAACATCAGCGCCTCGGTACCGCAACTGCAGGCCGCGATCAAGGAATTGCAGGCCCAGGGCTACGCACTGCCGGACTACCCGGAAACCGTGACCAGCGACGCCGAGAAAGACGCACGCGCCCGTTACGACAAGGTCAAGGGCAGCGCCGTGAACCCGGTCCTGCGTGAAGGCAACTCCGACCGCCGCGCTCCGCTGTCGGTCAAGAACTACGCGCGTAAGCACCCGCACAAAATGGGCGCCTGGGCAGCCGACTCCAAGTCTCACGTGGCCCACATGAGCACTGGTGATTTCTACGGCAGCGAAAAAGCCGCCCTGATCGACGCCGCCGGCAGCGTGAAAATCGAGCTGATCGCTCAGGACGGCACTGCCACTGTCCTGAAGGAAAAAACCACCGTACAAGCCGGTGAGATCCTCGACTGCGCCGTGATGAGCAAGAACGCCCTGCGCGACTTCATCGCCGCTGAAATCGAAGACGCCAAGCAAAAAGGCGTGCTGCTGTCGGTCCACCTCAAGGCCACCATGATGAAGGTCTCCGACCCGATCATGTTCGGTCAGATCGTCGCCGAGTTCTACAAAGACGCCCTGGCCAAGCACGCACAAGTGCTGGAGCAGATCGGCTTCAACCTGAACAACGGCATCGGCGACCTGTACGCCCGCATCAAGGCCTTGCCGGCCGAGCAGCAGGCGCAGATCGAAGCCGACATCCAGGCGGTCTACGCGGCGCGCCCATCGCTGGCGATGGTCAACTCCGATAAAGGCATCACCAACCTGCACGTGCCGAGCGACGTCATCGTCGACGCCTCGATGCCGGCCATGATCCGTGACTCCGGCAAAATGTGGGGCACCGACGGCCAGTTGCACGACACCAAGGCGGTGATCCCGGATCGCTGCTACGCCACCATCTACCAGGCGGTGATCGAAGACTGCAAGCAACACGGCGCTTTCGATCCGACCACCATGGGCAGCGTGCCGAACGTCGGCCTGATGGCCAAGAAAGCCGAAGAGTACGGCTCCCACGACAAGACCTTCCAGATCAAGGCCGACGGCGTGGTCCGTGTTTCGGACAACACCGGTCGCACCCTGCTGGAGCAGAACGTCGAGGCGGGTGACATCTTCCGCATGTGCCAGACCAAGGACGCGCCAATCCAGGACTGGGTCAAGCTGGCCGTCAACCGTGCCCGCGCCAGCGCCACTCCGGCGATTTTCTGGCTGGACCCGATGCGCGCCCACGACGGCGTGGTGATCGAAAAAGTCCAGGCTTACCTGAAGGACTACGACACCGCCGGCCTGGACATCCGCATCATGTCGCCGGTCGATGCAATGAAATTCACCCTGGCCCGCACCCGCGAAGGAAAGGACACCATTTCGGTGACCGGCAACGTGTTGCGCGACTACCTGACCGACCTGTTCCCGATCATGGAACTGGGCACCAGTGCCAAGATGCTGTCGATCGTGCCGCTGATGAACGGCGGTGGCCTGTTCGAAACCGGCGCCGGCGGCTCGGCCCCCAAGCACGTTCAGCAGTTGCTGGAAGAAAACTTCCTGCGCTGGGATTCCCTGGGCGAGTTCCTGGCCCTGGCCGCGTCCCTTGAACACCTGGGCGTGACCTACAACAACCCTAAAGCCCTGGTGCTGGCCAAGACCCTGGACCAGGCCACCGGTGAGTTCCTGGACCGCAATAAGTCGCCTTCGCGCAAGGTCGGCGGCATCGACAACCGTGGCAGCCACTTCTACCTGACCCTGTTCTGGGCCCAGGCATTGGCCGCTCAAAACGACGACGCAGCCCTCAAGGCCCAGTTCACCGCCCTGGCCAAGACGCTGACCGACAACGAAGAAACAATCGTTGCCGAACTCAACGCCGTCCAAGGCAAACCGGTGGACATCGGCGGTTACTACTTCGCCAACCCGGAGCTGACCAGCAAGGCCATGCGCCCAAGCAACACCTTCAACGCGGCGATTGCTGCGCTGGTGTAAGGTTGTAAGGGAACACCACAAACCCCGGCCCTGGTGCCGGGGTTTGTGTTTTCAGACACCACACATTTCCCCCTGTGGGAGCGAGCCTGCTCGCGAT
>NZ_JABWQV010000247.1 GCF_014268615.1 Pseudomonas tehranensis
GTGGCGAGGGGATTTATCCCCGCTGGCTGCGGAGCAGCCCTGAAACGGGCGACTATGGTGTGTCAGACGGAATACAGGGGCCGCTTCGCGACCCAGCGGGGATAAATCCCCTCGCCACAGGTTAGTGCTGATTCGATAGTGCTCATCCAGATACAGATCCTTCCTTTATTCTCATAACAAGACGAGGCCCCCGTGGAACAAGAAGCCTGGCAGGTATTGATCGTCGAGGATGACCAGCGGCTGGCCGAGCTGACGCGCGAGTACCTGGAAAGCAACGGCCTGCGCGTGGCCATTGAAGGCAACGGTGCGGTGGCGGCGGCGCGGATCATTGCCGAGCAGCCGGACCTGGTGATCCTCGACCTGATGCTGCCCGGCGAGGACGGCCTGAGCATCTGCCGCAAGGTGCGCGAGCATTACGACGGGCCGATCCTGATGCTCACTGCCCGCACCGATGACACCGATCAGATCCAGGGCCTGGACCTGGGCGCCGACGATTACGTCTGCAAACCGGTACGGCCACGCCTGCTCTTGGCCCGCGTCCAGGCCCTGTTGCGACGCAGCGAACCGGAACCGGCCACGCCGCAAAAACCACGGCGCCTGCAATTCGGGCCGCTGGTGGTGGACAACGCCTTGCGCGAAGCCTGGCTGCAAGACCACGGCATCGAGCTGACCAGTGCCGAGTTCGATCTGCTGTGGCTGCTGGTGTCCAATGCCGGACGCATCCTCTCCCGGGAAGAAATCTTCACAGCCCTGCGTGGCATCGGTTACGACGGCCAGGACCGCTCCATCGACGTGCGCATCTCGCGCATCCGCCCCAAGATCGGCGACGACCCGGACCATCCACGGCTGATCAAGACCATCCGCAGCAAGGGTTACCTGTTCGTTCCCGAAGCTTGCGTAGACCCGACGCCGTGAACTCGATCTTCCTGCGCATTTACGGCGGCATGTGCGCGGCCCTGGTGCTGGTGGCGGTGCTCGGCGTGCTGGCCCTGCATTTGCTCAACCAGACTCGCAGTGAGCAGTACCGCGAGCGTCTGGCCCACGGCACGTTTTCCTTGATGGCCGATAATCTGCGGCCCATGAACGACACCGAGCGACGCCGGGCCTTGGCGGTGTGGGAACGCCTGCTGGGCATTCCCCTGGCGTTGCAGACTTACGCCCAGACCGATCTGGATCTCGGCCAGCGCACCCGTGTCATGCGCGGCCAGGCCCTGGTGGAGCAGACCGGGCCCCATGCGGCAAAAGTCTATCGGCTGGTCAGCGACGGCGAAAAACTGATGCTGGTCGGGGAAGTCCGCCAGATCAGCGAGCAACTGGCCCGGGCAACTATCTATCTGCTGGCCGATGAGTTGGTGCGCTACCCGGTGGCTGAGCAGCCTGAACGCCTGGCGCAACTCAAGCAGGAAAAAGGCTTCGGGTTTGACCTGCGGCTGATGACCATCGCGCAGGCGGACATGGACGAAGACCAGCGTCGTCGCGTGGCCGAGGGCGACACGGTCATGGCGCTGGGCAAGGGTGGTGACTCGATCCGGGTGTTCGCCGGCATGGTCGGTACGCCGTGGGTGCTGGAAATCGGCCCGTTGTACCAGATGAACCCTTATCCGCCTGAGTGGCTGGTGCTGATCGCGGCGCTTGGGTTGAGCCTGATCGGGCTGATCGTTTACCTGTTGGTGCGCCAGTTGGAGCGGCGCCTGCGTGGTCTGGAATCGGCCGCTACCCAGATCGCCCAGGGCAGCCTGGAAACCCGAGTGCCGGCCCGCGGTGCTGACTCCGTCGGGCGACTGGCCGCTGCGTTCAACGGCATGGCCGAACACTTGCAGCAGTTGTTGGCGATCCAACGGGAGCTGGTGCGCGCGGTGTCCCATGAGCTGCGCACCCCGGTGGCGCGCCTACGTTTTGGTCTGGAGATGATCGGCAGCGCCACCACACTCCAGGCCCGGGACAAATACCTGGCGGGTATGGATCACGACATCGAAGACCTGGATCGGCTGGTGGACGAGATGCTGACCTATGCGCGACTGGAGCAGGGATCGCCGGCCTTGAACTTCCAGCGCGTGGATCTGGATGCGCTGGTCAATCAGGTGATTGAAGAATTGGGGCCGCTTCGGGCCGGGATTACGGTCGAGCGTGGCCTGTGCCTGTCTGCCGCTGATTGCGATGGCGCCTGGGTCGAGGCCGAGCCGCGCTTCCTGCATCGGGCCCTGCAGAACCTGGTGAGCAATGCGATGCGTCACGCCAGCGCCCGGGTGACGGTCAGTTACCAAGTGGGTCAGTTGCGTTGTCGGGTCGACGTCGAAGATGACGGGCCCGGCGTGCCGGAGGCGGCGTGGGAGCGGATCTTCAAGCCCTTCCTGCGCCTGGACGACAGCCGGGCCCGTGCTTCAGGTGGCCATGGATTGGGGCTGTCGATCGTGCGGCGGATCATCCACTGGCACGATGGCCGGGCGTTGATCGGCAAGAGCAAGAGTCTGGGCGGGGCCTGTTTCAGCTTGAGCTGGCCGAGGCATCAGGATAGGTCTTGAGGCCAGTGGTGAAGGGTGGGACGCTATCGCGGGCAAGCCTTGCTCCCACAGAGTGCATGGTTTTCCCTCTAAATGTGGTCTCCTGTGGGAGCAAGGCTTGCCCGCGATGGGGCCCTCATTAGCAGCACAAATCTCAGGCCTTGATCCCCACCAGACTCAACAACTGCCCATCCTTCACACCAAACTGCGCCGACAGCTCACGGCCATGACCCCACTCGGCCGACAGGTCGGTGAGCAACCGCAGCTGGACCTGTCCGCTGTGGGTCCACTCCAGTATTTCGGCATGCTCGAAATAAAAGCGCTGCCTGACGATCGGGTACAACGCCTTGAACAGGCTTTCCTTTACGGAAAAGGTCAGGGTCACCAGCAATGCCCGGTCATCTTGCGGGGTCGCGGCCATGCGCAGCAGTTCCGGCGGCGTGAGGATTTCACCGGCCAGACGCTCGGCGCGCTCGGGGTCGAGCAGGTTTTCCAGGTCCATGCCCAGCCCTTGCCAATGGTCTTTTCTGGCGACGATGGCCGCTGCCCGGCCGGTGCTGTGGGTGATCGAGCCACTGACATGGGCCGGCCATACCGGGGCGCGGTCGTCAGCGATGGCTGGCACGCAGATCTGCCCGTCCAACTGATGGAGGGCCGCCCGGGCGCAGATCCGCCCGGCCAGGAATTCCGCCTGGCGCTTGGCCACCGAACGCTGAATGCTCGCCGGTGGTTCGATAGCGCTGTTGGGGAAGTCATTGCCGGTCAGCAGCAGTGGATCAAAGCAGGTGCTCAGCAGCACTGTATCGGACAAGGCTTCGGGCAACAGCCATTGATCATCCAGAGGCGTGCAGCAGGCGGGCAGGGCGGGGAGTGCGTTCATGGCCGGCATTTTGCCGGGTTGCCTTGGAACTGGATAGTGGCGACGCAATTGGCTCCGTAGGAGCTGCCGAAGGCTCGGGCCGCGTTCGGGCGATCTTTTGATTCTTGATCGCGACTCAATGGCCTGGGACAAGATCGCAGCCTCGTTGCACTTGTCAGCTCCTACCGGGGGACACAAAGTTCTCTGCTACGGGTGATGCGTCAGCCAAAAATCTTCTTGAAGAACTTCTGCATGTCCGCCCAGGATTTTTCGTCGGCCTCTTTGTTATAGCCAATGTCCGGCCCGCCATGTTCACCGTGACTCAGGCGGTCGGCATCCGGGTTGCTGAAGCCGTGTTTGGCGCCTTCAAGGTTGACGAATTTGTAGTCGGCACCGGCCTTGTCCATTTCGCTCTTGAACGCGGTGACGTTGTCCGGGGTGACCATGCTGTCCAGCGCGCCATGTTCGACCAGGATCCTGGCCTTGACGCTGCCCGGTGTCGCCGGGGTATTGGTGACCAGCGCGCCGTGGAAACTCACCACACCGGCCAGCGCAACACCCTGGCGCGCCGCATCCAGCACCACCTTGCCGCCGAAGCAGTAGCCGATGGCGGCGATTTTGTCCGGGTCGGTGTGGGGTTGTTTCTTCAGCAGGTCGAGCCCGGCCTGGAACCGCGCACTGGCCGCCTTGCCGTCCTTGAGAGCCGCCTGCATGAACGCCATGGCGTCCTTGGGATGTTCGGTGTTCTTGCCGTCGCCGTACATGTCGATGGCCAGGGCGCTGTAGCCCAGGCCCGCGAGGTCACGGGCGCGGCGTTTGGAATAATCGTTCAGCCCCCACCATTCATGTACCACCACCACGCCCGGGCGCGGGCCTTTGACCGCGTCGTCGTATGCGTAGTATCCAATCAGTTTGGTGCCGTCGGCACTGGTGTAGGGGATCTCCTGGGTCTGGATGGCGGCGTGGCTCGCAGCGCTAAAGGCCAGAAGTACAACAGCAAGCAACCTGTGCATGACGGATCTCCTTGATAAATGCAGGGGTGAGACAGAACACTCTAGCCGATTCATTCAGCGCAGGTTCAGAGAACGTTCAAGGGCCATTCAGGGACGGTTGGTTAACGTGGCTGCGACTTCACAAACCACCCACGTTGCACAGGAGCTTGAACATGACTCACATGAAAACTCTGCTGTTGGCTTTCACGGTGCTGGGCGCCAGCGCCATGGCCCACGCCGATGACAACTTCGCCAGCCTGACCCTTGGCCAGACCAGCGACAAGGTCAAGAAGTCCGACGCGCTGAACGCTAACCTCAATCACCCGAACGCCGACGGTATCATCGGCAAGGACACCACCTATGGCGTCCGACTGGGCCGGCAAAACGACCAGGGTCGCTACTACGCCACGTACGACAACGTTTCGGGCACTCACAATGGCATCAAATTGCGCCAGGAAAACCTGCTGGGCAGCTACGATGTGTTCTATCCGGTCACCGGCACCACCAAACTGTTCGGGGGTGGTACGGCGGGCCTGACCAAACTGACCCAGGACTCCCCTGGCTTCAGCCGCGACAGTGACATCGGTTATGCGGTGGGCTTGCAGGCCGGCGTCGTGCAGAAAGTCTCGCAGAACACCTCGCTGGAACTGGGTTACCGTTACCTGCGCAGCAACGCCAGCACCGAGATGAGCCCCCACGGTGGCGCCAAGGTCGGGTCGCTGGACCTGACCAGCAGTGCCCAAACCTATCTCTCCGCCAACTACACGTTCTAAGCTTGGCGGGCGAGCGTGGTCAGCCGGATCGGCCCAAGACGATCCGGCGCCCTTTACGTGAACCGATGTGCATCACTGGATTGTTCGATTTGCCTGGGAGAGCCCATGAAACTACTGGTCGTCGAAGACGAAGCCTTGCTGCGTCATCACCTGCAAACCCGTCTCACCGACAGCGGCCATGTGGTGCAGGCCGTGGCCAATGCCGAAGAGGCCTTGTATCAGATCGCGCAGTTCAATCACGATCTGGCGGTGATCGACCTGGGCCTGCCGGGCATCAGCGGGCTGGAGCTGATCCGCCGGTTGCGCTCGCAAGACAAGACCTTCCCGATCCTGATCCTGACCGCCCGCGGCAACTGGCAGGACAAGGTCGAAGGCCTGGCGGCCGGTGCCGACGACTACGTGGTCAAGCCGTTCCAGTTCGAGGAACTGGAGGCCCGCCTGAATGCGCTGTTGCGCCGCTCCAGTGGTTTCACCCAATCGACCATCGTCGCCGGTCCGTTGCTGCTGGACCTCAATCGCAAGCAGGCGTCGCTTGGCGATGAACCGTTGGCGTTGACGGCTTATGAATACCGCATCCTGGAATACCTGATGCGCCATCATCAGCAGGTGGTCGCCAAGGACCGCTTGATGGAGCAGTTGTATCCGGATGACGACGAGCGTGATCCTAATGTCATCGAAGTGCTGGTGGGACGCCTGCGGCGCAAACTGGAAGCCCCGGCCGGCTTCAAACCGATCGAAACCGTGCGTGGCCTGGGTTACCTGTTCAACGAGCGTTGTCAGTGATTCGTTCGCTACGGCTGCGCTTGATGCTGGCCGCCATGACCCTGGCGGTGTTGTTCATGCTCGCACTGCTGCCGGCCATGCAAGGCGCGTTCAGCCTGGCCCTGCAGGAGTCCATCGAGCAACGCCTGGCGTCGGACGTGACCACGCTCATTTCCGCTGCCCGCGTGGAAAACAACCGCTTGAAGATGCCGGCGCAATTGCCCGATGAGCGCTTTAACCTCGCCGACGCCCGTCTGCTGGGCTACATCTATGATCGTGACGGGCGTCTGGTGTGGCGGTCCAAGGCTACTCGGGAAGAGAACATCAACTACGCGCCGCGTTACGACGGCCAGGGCAATCAGTTCGCGCGTATCCGCGAAGACAACGGCCAGGAATTTTTCGTCTACGACGTTGAAGTCAAACTGCTCGGCGGGCAGAGCGCGGCGTTCAGTTTCGTTACCCTGCAACCGGTGCGCGATTACGAAGTGACGCTCGACGGCCTGCGGGAAAATCTCTACCTGGGCTTCGGTGCTGCGCTGGCAGTGTTGTTGGCCCTGTTGTGGATTGGCCTGAGCTGGGGGCTTCGCGCGCTGAGGCGCCTGAGCCAGGAACTGGACGAAATCGAAAGCGGTAGCCGGGAAAGTCTCAGCACCGAGCACCCGCGGGAGCTGTTGCGCTTGACCGGCTCCCTCAACCGCCTGTTGCAGGGCGAGCGGGAGCAGCGCAGCCGCTATCGTGACTCCCTCGATGACTTGGCCCATAGCCTGAAAACCCCGCTGGCGGTGCTGCAAGGCGTCAGTGAAGACATGGCCCGGCGCGCCGAGGACCGTGGACAGGCCTGGGTGCTGCAAAGCCAGATCGAGCGCATGAGTCAACAGATCGGCTATCAGTTGCAGCGCGCCAGCCTGCGCAAAAGCGGTCTGGTGCGCCATCAGGTGCGCTTGCGCCCGGTGCTGCAAAGCCTGTGCGACACGCTGGATAAGGTCTATCGCGACAAACGTGTCAATGTCAGCTTCGATCTGCCGGAACAGTGCCATGTGCCGATCGAGCAGGGCGCCTTGCTGGAAATGCTCGGCAATCTGTTGGAAAACGCCTATCGGCTGTGCCTGGGCGAGGTGCGCATCAGCGTGCATCAGACCCTCGGCGGCATTGAATTGTGTGTCGAGGATGACGGGCCGGGTGTGCCGCCGGATCAACGCGCACGGATTCTGCAGCGTGGCGAGCGCCTGGATCGCCAGCATCCGGGGCAGGGCATCGGACTGGCGGTGGTCAAAGACATCATCGAAAGCTACGGCGCCCGGTTGACCCTGGGAGATTCCGAGCTGGGCGGGGCGGCATTTCGGATTCATTTTTTGGTGGTTTGACTGGAATGTTTCGCTGTGTCGGCGGGCTCCTGTGGCGAGGGAGCTTGCTCCCGTTGGCTGTGTTGTAGGAGCTGTCGAGTGCAACGAGGCTGC
>NZ_JABWQV010000248.1 GCF_014268615.1 Pseudomonas tehranensis
GGGGGGGGGGGGGGGGGGGGGGGGGGAGAAGGGGATGGAAAGGAAGTCATTGGCTGATGTCGGCGCCGATCCATTTTTGCGAAAGCTTGCTCAAGGTGCCGTCCTGTTTCAACTGGGCGAAAACCTCACGTACCTTGCTGTTCCACTCAACGTCGCCTTTTTCGATGGCCACTGAGTTCGGTTCGGAATAGAGCGGCTCGCCCGCCAGCTTGAAGCGCTTGTCTTCGGTCAGCCGCGGCTGGGCGGTCACCAGGTTGGTCAGCACAGCGTCCAGCCGCACGCCGGCACCCAGGCCCAGATCCTGGAAAGCCACGTTGTCGGTGTCGTACGGGGCGATCTGCACGTTTTCGAAGGGGTAGCTCAGTTGAGTGTCCTCGGCGCCTTCGATCACCAGGTTCTTGTTCAGATAACTCTCGTAGCTGGAGGCGCTGGTGAGGCCGACTTTCTTGCCGCTCAGATCCTTGGCGCCATGGATGCTGTCGTCCTTGGCGTTGACCACGATCACCGCTGGCGAGGCGTAATACTGAACCGGGAAGTCGAACACCTCGGCGCGGGCTTTACTTGGCGTCATGGAGCAGATGCAGATGTCATAGCGCCCACTCCAGCGCCCGGCGGCAATCACGTCCCAGGAGGGGGTTTCCAGGCGCAGCTTCACACCCAGTTTTTCAGCGACCGCTTTGGCGACATCCACGTCAAAACCGTCGAGCTGGTTCTGATCGTTGAGGAATGAGAAGGGCGGATAACTTTCCATCAGCACGCCGACCAGTTCTTTTTTCTGCTCGATGCGATCCAGCGTGGCGCCAGCGAGCGCTTGTGACGAAACGGCCAATAGAGTCAGGCCGAGGGCCAGCAGCGGTTGAAATTTCACGAGAGATCCCTGGCTGAAAAATAAGTTGTGGTGGAGCGATGGGTGCGTATTAAATAGTTATAAGAACAACTCCGGTAGTGAGTTATTTTCATAAGCTTATGAGTGAATCGCATATGGGCGCAGCAACGATAGTCATCCTCGATGGCGGCATGGGCCGCGAATTGCAGCGCCGGGGCGCGCCGTTTCGGCAGCCCGAATGGTCGGCGCTGGCCTTGAGCGAAGCACCCCAGGCGGTAGAGGCGGTGCACGCGGCCTATATCGCTAGCGGCGCCAATGTGATTACCAGCAACAGCTACGCCGTGGTGCCGTTTCACATCGGAGAGGAGCGCTTCGCAGCAGAGGGCCAGGCATTGGCGGCGCTGGCGGGGGAGTTGGCGCAGCGAGCGGTACAGGCCTCAGGCAAATCGGTACGGATTGCCGGGTCGCTGCCGCCGTTGTTCGGTTCCTATCGACCCGATTTGTTCGATGCTTCCCGTGCCAATGAATTGCTGGCGCCGCTGGTGACAGGCCTGGCGCCTCATGTTGACCTGTGGCTGGCCGAAACCCAAAGCTCGACGGTCGAAGCGCGGGCGATCCACGCCGGGCTGCCGAAGGACGGCAAGCCGTTCTGGCTGTCATTCACCCTGAAAGACGAAGACACCGATGAAGTGCCGCGCCTGCGTTCCGGTGAGCCGGTGGTGGACGCGGCGGCAGTGGCCGCCGAGCTCGGCGTCGAGACGCTGCTGTTCAATTGCAGCCAACCAGAAGTGATCGGCGCGGCAATCGATGCCGCGCGGGACACCTTCGAGCGCCTGGGAGTGAAGATCCACATTGGAGCCTACGCCAACGCCTTTCCTCCTCAACCGAAGGAAGCGACGGCCAACGACGGGTTGGACCCGCTACGCGAAGACCTCGATCCGCCCGGGTATCTGCAGTGGGCGGCCGATTGGCAGAAGCGCGGCGCCAGCCACCTGGGCGGTTGCTGCGGCATCGGGCCGGAGCACATCGCGGTGTTGGCGCAAAAGCTGGTCTGATCCTTCAAGCAGACATGGCGGCTTACATTTCCCCGCCGCCGCAATACATATGTATGTCATCGCTGATCGGACGAGGCGATAGGTTCCCGGTTCCTTAACTACAACCGGGACCTATCCTTGAAACCCATCAGCCTGTTACCCAACGGTATTCGATTTCAGCCGCATAAATTCGCCGATCAATGGCTCGGTCAATGGGGCCTTACCGGCGACGCGCAGGTTCAGGTCACTTATCAGGAGGTCGAGACTGTCGATTCGGCCGCCGAACGCAAAACCGCATCGGTTCCGTTGCGGGACGCCGTCACACAAGGCTTTCTGAGGGCCCATCAAAGCCGGGCTTCCTCCTCCGCCTTGTCCCCGCGAGAGGGCTGGGTTTATCCCCACCGAAGTCAGATGTCCCTGGACTTTTCGTCACTGCGGGCCAACGGTAAAGCGCTCTCGCAAGATGTCCTGCAGCAATTGCGAGCCGGCATCGCGCCCGGTTACCAGGGCATCGGACAACCCGTCATCACCGAGGTGGATGCCGAGGGCAATCTGCTCGGCGTCCGTGAAAAGGAGCAACTGCGCCAACTGGGGTTTCTGGATGCCAATCAGGTGCAACTGGCCCGGTTGTTCGCCGCGCTTCCAACGTTCGACACAATGCTCAAAAGCCTGCTGGTGGGCCGGATCAAGGCCAGTATCGCCCAAGGGAAACTCCATGCCTTGGTGCTCGAGCACATGGAACCGGATCACTGCTACGTGAATCATTTTGCTGTCGACTCGATGGGCAAGCGTTCGTTGACCTCCTCCCAGCGTTTCACCGACGTCATGCTGGGCTGCCTGGCAACGGATACGCCGCCCACCTACACCGTCGGCAGCGTGGGATTCTTTACCCGTCCGGACGCAGTGGAAGAGGCTGACAGCCTGTTTGTCAGCCCGTTGGACCACAAGACTGCAGCGACCATGGAGTCGGTCTTCTATATCGCCCCACCCATTGCCAACGAAAGCCTCAAGCGCCAGTTCCTCGATGACCTTGTCGCGTTTGGCACGAACAAAAGCGTAGCGCGCGCGCTCGATATGCCCAGCCCATCCACGGCAGAAACGGCGCTGGCGTATTTTCTGGGCCGGCGCTTCCTGTATCTGTTCGATCTGTACAAGGCAGATCGGGATCCGGCCATTGTACTGACCCAGGATGAGCGGAACCTGCGCAACGACGAAGACCGCCTGTTGGACATCATCACAACCCATCCCCGCATGTCGGACAGGAACCGCCTGTTGCGGGCACCCATTCCCCATGCCTATGCCGTCATGCTCGACATGGGGGCCGCGACGCCACGCAAGTGGCCGGCAGCCATGGTCATCAAACGGGCCGATCAGTCTCTTCTGTTCCTGTATTCGCTGGAAGGGGGGATACAGAAATTCCGCTCCTTCCAGGAACTGGTGCAAAAAACAAACCCGGTCTTTGAGGGGCTGGAACGCAAAATCCGGGATATTTCCACCGAGTTGTCCGGGCACGTCTTCGAAACAGCGGCAGATGACCTGCTGCGTTTGCAAAGCGCGGCGTTGGAGGCGTTTCTGAACGCCCCGGCAAACGAAACGCTCGCCTTGCCCGCCTTCGCCCTGGGCGTCGACGATGCGCTTGAGCTTCCGATGTTGTCCCTTGCCGGGCCTTTGGCTGTCCGCCAGGAGGCACTGGTGGAAAACAATCGCCCCGACTTCTTCAAAGCAGCGAATGCTTCCCAGAGAGCCCATTACCGCAGCCTGGAGCTACGGGTGCTGGAAGCCGCCTATACGCTGGCAGACAGCGATATCAAGACCTTGCTGCAGTTCACTCGCCAGAAGATCAGGCAGTACCTGCAGGCCACCGTGCACCCGGACATAGATCCCGATCCGGACCAGTCCATGGTCACATTCTTCTATGGAAAAAGGGCCAACCCGAGGCAGTCCCGTGTCACCAGCCTGACCCAACTGCTATTGGATAACCTGCGACCGTCCCAGTACCCGAATGCCATGAGGGAAGTGCTGAGTGTCTACATCATCGATCCCGACGGCGAGCGGATCCGGAACCCGGCCAACGGTTATTTCCTCACGATGAGCGGGCGCGAACTTGCCAGGATGGTCACGAGCATCGATGCCGGTGGAAGTTATGAAGCCATGCTCAGGGAGGAAATGAATAAACCTGCCTACAAAAAGGCTTGGCAGGCAGCATATCTGGCCAATCTGAAATTCAAAGGGTATGAGGCCTCGCTCCAGGGCGACACCGTGTTCAAGGCCATGGTGGTCGATAAGGCCTTCAACCCACCGAAATCGACGAAGAAGCTCGTCCTCTGGCTGGACGCTGTCCTGCGCTCACCGTCGACAGAGGGCCGTACCCCAGTCATGGGGCGCAGGGTGCATGTGTACGGTCTGTTATTGGGCGGAAGCATGGCCGCCGGCGGTCGGCACGCCCATATGGGCAATGCGAACAGCATCAATGGTGCGCTGGTGTTTTCCGATCAGGAAGGGCCCGATATCAAGGGCACCGTGGGCGTTTATTTGCCCGACAGCCCCGAGGGCGAGGATTTCCATGAGTTCGCCGACCTGAGCGACGGCATTGCCGAGCTGTTGCCACGGGAGGATTGGCAGGCGTATTTCCGTTCGCGCATCTCCACGAACGACCCGGCGCAGATAAAGCGGACCCTGGGTCAACAGGGCGGTCGTCCGCTGATTCGCGGTTCGTTGATCAGCGGCGATCTGTTTGACACCCTCCACCGGGTACACGTCAACTTTCACAGTGCCCATGCCGATCACCGCTCCAACAGTAACCGCAATGTTCGTCATCAGACCTATGGCAGGCTCGGGCAGATGGTGATCGAGATCGTCATGGAACTGGCCGGTATGTTCCTGGCGCCGGGTTTTCAGATGCTCAAGAGCGCCGTTAAAACGGGCTTGTTAATCTACAGGACCGGGGCTATTCCGCTGAACCTGAAAACCCTGGCGCTGGTACACACCGTGGCCAATCATGGCGGCTGGCGCCTTACCCGAGGCGTGGGGGTACCCACTCGGAGTCAATCCTTTTTTCGCGCGGTGACGGCTCAGCAGAGTCAGGATGAAGCACTGACCGGACTGCCGTTGGACGCGGCGATTTATGGCCGTTATGCCGTGACGGATACTTCGGTGATACGCGGGCTGACAGCGGATGCGCGGGGTTTTTATCGCGCGACCGTCAGCGATACCGCCACCGGCAGCGTGACGTCCCGCCCCGTGTATGTGCGACAACCCGAGGGGACAGTGTTTCGGGTGCATGACCATACGCGGCTGGACGCGACCGAGGCCATTCTGGTCGACCCGTTAACGGGATTGAACATCCGCTCCACTGGCGTGATGAGAAGTACCGTGGCGCGGATGTCCGATGGGCAGTGGCGCGCCGTGGGGTTTGGCCGCGGAGGCGGTAAACGGCCGGGGGATCTGAGTCCCCAGCCAGGGCCGTCAAAACCCAAGAGACCGGCCCTGTCGTCTGCGGCCCTGTCCTCGCAGGTTCGTACGCCAGGCACCTGGAACAATCAGCTGATGGACCTGATTCCGTCGATCATGACGCGTCTGGAAAGTTGGCCACAGAACCGGAGCCTGCTAATCATCAATGAACAGGATCCTGAACATGTCTGGTCGTTGCGCTTTACGCCTGGGCAAGACGAAACCATCTATCCCCTGAGCAGCCATCCAGACAGGACTGACACCGATGTCGTCCTCAATCGCACGACCCAGCATCATTACAACCTGGTGCTGGGCGAGGAGACCGTGGCGATCCCTGGCGACGGTGATTGTTTCTTCAATGCTGTTACCCGTGGGCTGAATGAAGGACAGACCCAGCAAACGTTCTCGATGCAGGGTTTGCGAAATGAAGTGGCCGATTATATCGACCGGCATCCGCATATCGGGCAATACGTGGCACCGCCACCCACTGGGACACAAGAGGCGCTCTTCGAGAATGCGTCTTCGCTGGACAACCTGTTGGGTTCGGCGGCGGTGCTCGATCTCACCCGGATCGTCTATGGCGCGCCCAACCCGCATCGCCTGTTCCAACCAACCTTGCGCTACCTGGAGTTGCACGCGAACAGTTCGGTGGGTATGGCAATCACGGCCAATCCGGCCTCCAGATTGCCAACCGAAATCCTCCAACAAATCGGACGCCTATTGTCGCAGCGGCCGCCGGCGAAATTGGCGCCCAGCGTTTATGCGCCGTATTCCGAGGAAGAGCGACAAACCATGCAGCAACTGTTTGAGGACCTCTTGGTGGGGCCCGTTGAGCCTGCAATGATCCAGAAGCTGCTTGATGACAAGTTCCTGCTGATCACCCCTGACGTGGCCCATATCCTGCTGGAGTACGGCGTGACCGCAAGGCAACTGGTCAATCACCATCCCAATAACAGTTCGGCTTATATCCTGTATGACGAAGCGCTGCACGGTCATCTGGACGAAGACCAGCTTGAAGCCCTGCTCGATGGGGCCTACCTGGTCAATAGCGATGATCTGGATGATGCCAAGAGTCTGTTGAATGCCGATTCTGGCAAGTACATCAGTGATACTTCGGAGCTGTTCGATCATTTCATTTACACGGACAGGGCCGATAGGACTGTCAACTTGTTCAAGACCGCTCTCGGGCGTTTTCCCATCTTGCTGAGACGGGCGAATTTTCTGTTCAGGTCGCCGATCATCGCGCATAACCTGGGCGGTTTGTTGCGGGTGGGCGAAGTGGCCCGGTGGCTACGTAACCCGGCCTTGTCCGATAGGCGTTTCCAGCTTCTTGCGGAGTATGCGAGCACCCGCTACAGCGAATTGCAGCGCACCGAAAGCATCGATGTCGACTGGATGCAGTTGTTCGACGACCGGAACCTGCAAAATATCGTCACGCATCAAGACGAGTTGGCGGATTTCCTGGTGTTCCTGGGGGGCGCCTGGGGGAACATCATGGACAACGACATACCGGCTGTCGCCAAGCTGTTCAGCTTTGCGGGGCAGCCTCCCTCCAACGACAGGGTCGCGTCGTTATTCGATGTTCCGAATCTCTGGGGCTCTTTGCAGAAGCTGCGCAAGGATTACGCCAGCCAGATTTGGGCCGACCTGATTGGGCCGCACTTCAGCGACGCCACCATCCGGCTCGCACTGGCCCGACCCGGGGCGCTGAATTCCGAGATGCACCTTGCCCTTGCCCTGAGAAGCAGCCTTGCCCCGGACGAATTCCGCGCCAACCAGATCATGCAGCGCTTGCTCTCCATCGGCCAACGTCGGGCCCAGCAGTACCTCTACAACTTCGACTTCCCGACCAATCGCCTGGGCCATAGTCGTCTGGACTTTGCGATGTACGTGGAAAGCCATCTGACCATTCCGGACTGGGCCTGGCAGTATGCAAGGCACGGCGTCACCCCGGACTCACTCAAGAAGATTGGCGAGGTGAAGCCTAAACCCGAGTAACACCGCCAATCCCCTGTGGGAGCGGGCTTG
>NZ_JABWQV010000249.1 GCF_014268615.1 Pseudomonas tehranensis
GTGGGAGCGAGCCTGCTCGCGATGGCGTCAGATGCGGAAACTGCCCACCAGTTGCTTCAACCGCGCCGCCTGCTGCTCAAGGTCTGAGCAGGCACGCAATGTCGATTGCAGGTTCTCCACGCCTTCCTGGTTCAGCGTGTTGATCTCGGTGATGTCCACGTTGATGGATTCCACCACGGCCGTCTGCTCCTCGGTGGCGGTGGCCACTGACTGGTTCATGCCATCGATTTCGCCGATGCGCTGGGTCACGCTGTTCAGACGCTCACCGGCCAGGTTAGCGATTTCCACGCTTTCCTGGCTGTGGCGCTGGCTGTCGTTCATGGTTGTGACCGAATCACGGGCGCCAACCTGCAATTCCTCAATCATGGTCTGCACCTGTTGCGCCGATTCCTGGGTGCGGTGGGCCAGGTTGCGCACTTCATCGGCCACCACGGCAAACCCGCGCCCGGCCTCACCGGCCCGGGCCGCCTCGATCGCGGCATTGAGGGCCAGCAGGTTGGTTTGCTGGGAAATACTGGTGATCACTTCCAGGATCTGGCCAATGTTCACGGTTTTGCTGTTCAGCGATTCAACGTTGCTGCTCGAAGCACTCAGCAAGTCGGACAAGCGATTCATCGCGGCAATGCTGCGATCCACCACTTGTTGGCCGTCCTCGGCCAGGCCTCGGGCGTCGCTGGCTTGATGGGACGCTTGCGCTGCATTGCGGGCGATTTCCTGAGCAGCGGCGCCTAATTGATTGATGGCTGCGGCAACGCTGTTGGTGCGACTGGCCTGCTCGTCGGAATTGACCATCGAGGAGTTCGACGCGCTCACCACCCGCAAGGCAACTTCGTTGACGTGTTCGGTGGCGGAAGACACTTCGCGGATCGAATTATGAATACGTTCCACGAAACGGTTGAACGCCGTGCCCAGAATGCCGAATTCGTCCTGATTCTGGATCGTCAGGCGTTTGGTCAGGTCGCCGTCGCCATCGGCGATGCCCTCCATCGCCCGGGTCATCACATGCAACGGCTGGATCAGCAAGCGGATCAACATGCTCAGCAGCGCAATGATGAACGCCACGGCAATGACCGTCGCCACGACGGCCGAGGTGCGGAAATCGCTGAGCATCGAGTAGGCCTTGTCTTTATCCACCGACACGCCGACGTACCAGTTCACCGAGGGCAGGCCCTTGATCGGCGTGAAGGTCACGATGCGCGTATGGCCATCGACCTCGACTTCGCTGATCTGGTCGCTGATCTTCGGGGTGTTCGTCGGGTAGGCTTCGGCCAGGGTTTTCATGACCAGGGCTTTATCCGGGTGTACCAGGATCTTGCCGTCGGCGCTGATCAGGTAGGCATACCCCATGCCGTCGAAATCCACGGTCTTGAGGTTGTCCACAATGGTCTGCAGGCTCAGGTCGCCGCCCACGACACCGACATTTTGCGTGGCGTTTTTCGAGGCGCTGGCGATGGAAATGATCAGCCCGCCACTGGCAGCGTCGATGTAGGGTTCGGTCAGGGTCGAGGTGCTGCTGCTTTGTGCGCCCTTGTACCAAGGACGTACGCGCGGATCGAAACCGTCAGGCATCTTCGCATCGGGACGAATGATAAAACTGCCCTGGGCATCGCCAAGGTAGGACGCCATGAAGGTCGAGGTCAGCGCTTTCTGTTCCAGCAGGTGGGTGACGCTGCTCGGGTCCGGTGTGACGGCGATGTTCTGGGCCAGGTTCTCGATAAGCAGGATGCGGCCGGTCAGCCAGGTCTGAATGTTGTTTGCCGTGACAGCACCCATTTCATGCAGGTAGCTGTCCAGGTCGTCACGGATGGCGTTGCGTTGCAGGTAATCGTTGTAGGCCGTGAAGGAAGCGAAGGCTGCAATCACGATGAGCGCGGCGGCTATTAGAATTTTATGGCTAAAGCGCAGGTTTTTATTCATGGCTCGGGGGTCCGCTAAGGTCTTGATACGCTAAGCGTGCTTATATATAAGCGCGCAAAAATGGCTTCATAGTGAAAAAAAGCTGATATTTCCTTCTCTCCTTAGGGAATTATCCGACCTTGTTTTCAGTAGGGTCTGTCGCTTTAGATATCGGCCATGCAAGGCCATAGATTAATCACAGGTGACGAAATGCCTGACTCATCGCAACTTGTTATTGGCGCCGACCTTGCCGGCCAACCCATCGCCCAGGCCATGCGCTTGGCCAACCGTCATGGTCTGGTGGCGGGTGCCACCGGCACCGGCAAGACCGTCACCTTGCAGCGCCTGGCCGAAACGTTCAGCGACGCCGGCGTGGCGGTATTCGCTGCAGACATCAAAGGCGACCTGTGCGGCCTCGGCGCCGCCGGTAACCCCCAAGGCAAAGTCGCCGAGCGTATTGCCGGCATGTCCTGGCTCGGCCACACACCCCAGGCGTATCCGGTGACCTTGTGGGACATTCACGGCAAATCCGGTCATCCGCTGCGCACCACCCTGAGTGAAATGGGCCCGCTGTTGCTCGGCAGCCTGTTGGAACTCACCGACAGTCAGCAATCGGCGCTGTACGCGGCCTTCAAGGTTGCCGACCGCGAAGGCCTATTGCTGCTGGATCTCAAGGACTTGAAGGCGCTGCTCAATCACCTCAGGGACAACCCCGAGCTGCTGGGAGACGACGCCGCTTTGATGACCACCGGTTCCAGCCAGGCTTTGCTGCGGCGCTTGGCCACATTGGAGCAACAAGGCGCGGATGCGTTGTTCGGTGAGCCGGCCTTGCAGTTGGAAGATATTCTGCAACCGGCCAGCGACGGCCGCGGCCGCATCCATTTGCTGGACGCCAGCCGTCTGGTCCATGAAGCGCCGAAAGTCTATGCCACGTTCCTGCTCTGGCTGCTGGCCGAGTTGTTCGAGCAATTGCCCGAGCGCGGCGACGCGGAAAAACCGCTGCTGGCGCTGTTCTTCGATGAGGCCCATCTGCTCTTTGCCGATACCCCCAAGGCGTTGCAAGAACGGTTGGAACAGGTCGTGCGGCTGATTCGCTCCAAAGGCGTGGGTGTGTATTTCGTGACCCAGTCGCCAGGAGACTTGCCGGACGACGTGCTGGCGCAGTTGGGCCTGCGCATCCAGCACGGCCTGCGGGCCTTTACCACCAAGGAGCAGAAATCCCTGCGGGCAGTGGCGGACGGTTTCCGGCCCAATCCGCAATTCGATGCCCTGACGGTGCTGACCGAGCTGGGTATTGGCGAAGCCTTGGTCGGCACCCTGCAGGAAAAGGGCACGCCTGAGATGGTCCAGCGCGTGCTGGTGGCGCCGCCCCAGTCGCGGATCGGGCCGTTGACCGAAGCCGAACGTGCCGGGCTGATTGCCGGTTCCCCTTTGCAAGGGCGTTATGACAAACCCATTGATCGCGAGTCGGCCTATGAAGTGCTGATGGGGCGCAAGGGCTTGGAGCCGCAAGCCGAAGAGGCTCAAGGCAAGGCGACTGCTGAAGAACCGAGCTTCACCGACAAGGCCGGGGAGTTTCTCGGTACGGCGGCCGGCCAGGCATTGAAATCGGCGATGCGCCAGGCGGCCAATCAGTTGGGCCGGCAGTTGGTACGTGGGTTGATGGGGTCGTTGCTGGGGAGCAAAAAACGCCGGTAGTTTTAACAGGGGTGTTGGCTGATCTACCGCTATCGCGAGCAGGCTCGCTCCCACAATGGTCCTGTTTCGTACACAAAATCTGTGTTCACCGAAGATCCCCTGTGGGAGCGAGCCTGCTCGCGATAGCTATTCAATAGGCCCTGAAGATATCAATCCTTGGGCCGCCCATGCGCCGCCAACCGCTCCAGCGCCGCCCGCAGGTTGGGGTCGCTGATGCCGTCCGCAGTGGCCTGGATGGTGGCGGCTGCGTCGGTGGACAAGTCCAGCGTGTGCCCCTTGACGGCGACCTGCACCGTGGGCGGTTGTACCTTGAACAGAATCCGCGTCAGGCCGGCAAATTCCTCGAACGCCTGCAATTGCCTCAGCAGGCGCTTTTGCTGATAGCGCAAGCGCGTGGCCCAGTGCCCGTCCGTGACGATCAGCAGCAGACTGCCTTCGCGCCAGGAGGCCACGTGGCAGTGCTCGCGAGCGGCGGGCTGTAATTGGCTGTCCAGCAGGCGCTGCAAGTGACCCAGTCGTTTGGCGTGGCCGAAGATGGCTTTCAGCGGTTTGGCTTCGCGCAGCAGAACGGCGGGAACCTTGGCTGGAAGAGGGCGAAAGGCCATGAACGAGTACCGCAAGTGACAGAGGCGTCATGGTAGCAGAAACCGCCGAGTGCGCCGCCACCGCTCGCCGCGGGCGCCCTTGTCCGCCCAATCAATGAATAACTTCTCTCGTTTGTGGGTTGAAGTTCCCGTAAAAGCCCTTATTTTAGGGAGGCCCCGTCACAGCGCTGTGCCAGCATCGTGGAATAACGCCACTTTCCTCACCATCGTTTCCGGGTAGAATGCTCGTTCGCATGCGGCCATGAGGGCTGCACGGGCGACTCACGGGGCCGCCCTCCATCCCTTTAGTGTGGAAGATCCTGCCGATATGTTTGCGCCTTTGTTAAAGAAACTTTTTGGAAGCAAGAACGAGCGTGAAGTCAAACGCATGCTCAAGACGGTACAGATCGTCAATGCCTTCGAAGAGCAAATGGTGGCCCTTTCGGACGATCAGTTACGCGCCAAGACTGCCGAATTCAAGGACCGCATCGCCAAGGGTGAAACCCTTGACCAGCTCCTGCCCGAAGCCTTTGCGGTTGCCCGTGAAGCCGGCAAGCGGGTGATGGGCATGCGTCACTTCGACGTTCAGTTGATCGGCGGCATGACCTTGCACGAAGGCAAGATCGCTGAAATGCGTACCGGTGAAGGCAAGACCCTGGTGGCGACACTGGCGGTATACCTCAATGCACTGTCCGGCAAGGGCGTGCATGTGGTGACGGTCAACGACTACCTGGCCCGCCGTGATGCCAACTGGATGCGCCCGCTGTATGAATTCCTCGGCCTGACGGTCGGGGTGGTCACGCCGTTCCAGCCGCCGGAAGAAAAACGCACCGCCTACGCCTGCGATATCACCTACGGCACCAACAACGAATTCGGTTTCGATTACCTGCGCGACAACATGGCGTTCAGCCTGGATGAAAAATTCCAGCGCGAACTCAACTTTGCCGTAATCGACGAAGTCGACTCCATTCTCATCGACGAAGCCCGTACCCCGCTGATCATTTCCGGTCAGGCCGAGGACAGTTCCAAGCTGTACATCGAGATCAACAAGCTGATCCCGCAGCTGGAACTGCACGTCGAAGAAGTCGAGGGTGAAGTGACCAAGGCTGGCCATTACACGGTCGACGAGAAGACTCGCCAGGTCGAGCTCAATGAAGCCGGTCACCAGTTCATCGAGGAAATGCTCACCCGCGTCGGCCTGCTGGCCGAGGGCGAGAGCCTGTACTCGGCCCATAACCTGGGCCTGCTGACCCACGTTTATGCCGGTCTGCGTGCGCACAAGCTGTTCCATCGCAACGTCGAGTACATCGTCCAGGACGGCCAGGTCGTGCTGGTGGATGAACATACCGGCCGGACCATGCCGGGCCGTCGCCTGTCCGAAGGCCTGCACCAGGCCATCGAAGCCAAGGAAGGTCTGAACATCCAGGCCGAGAGCCAGACCCTGGCCTCGACCACTTTCCAGAACTACTTCCGCCTGTACAACAAGCTGTCCGGCATGACCGGTACCGCCGACACCGAAGCGTTCGAATTCCATCAGATCTACGGCCTGCAAGTGATGGTGATCCCGCCTAACAAGCCGCTGGCCCGTAAAGACTACAACGACCTGGTGTTCCTCACCGCCGATGAGAAATATGCGGCGATCATTGCCGACATCAAGGAATGCATGGCCCAGGGCCGTCCTATCCTGGTGGGTACCGCCACGATCGAAACTTCCGAGCACATGTCTGCATTGCTCACCAAGGAAGGTATCGAGCACAAGGTCCTCAACGCCAAGTTCCACGAAAAAGAAGCCGAGATCATCGCCCAGGCCGGTCGTCCGGGTGCCCTGACCATTGCCACCAACATGGCCGGTCGTGGTACCGACATCCTGTTGGGTGGCAACTGGGAAGTGGAAGTCGCCTCCCTGGAAAACCCGACTCCCGAGCAGATCGCGCAGATCAAGGCCGACTGGCAGAAGCGTCATCAACAGGTGCTCGAGTCCGGCGGTTTGCAGGTGATCGCTTCCGAGCGTCACGAATCGCGTCGTATCGACAACCAGCTGCGTGGCCGTGCCGGTCGCCAGGGCGATGCCGGTTCCAGCCGCTTCTATCTGTCGTTGGAAGACAGCCTGATGCGTATCTTCGCTTCTGATCGGGTGAAGAACTTCATGAAGGCCCTGGGCATGCAGCCCGGCGAAGCGATCGAACACCGGATGGTGACCAACGCCATCGAGAAAGCCCAGCGCAAGGTCGAGGGCCGCAACTTCGATATCCGCAAGCAATTGCTGGAGTTCGACGACGTCAACAACGAACAGCGTAAAGTGATTTATCACATGCGTAACAGTTTGTTGGCCGCCGACAACATTGGCGAAACCATCGCCGATTTCCGCCAGGACGTGCTCAACGCAACCATCAGCGCCCACATTCCGCCGCAGTCGCTGCCTGAGCAGTGGGATGTCGCCGGTCTGGAAGCTGCCTTGCAGAGCGACTTCGGCGTGGCGTTGCCGATCCAGCAATGGCTGGACGAAGACGATCACCTGTACGAAGAAACCCTGCGCGAGAAGCTGCTGGCCGAACTGATCGCTGCGTACAACGAGAAAGAAGACCAGGCCGGCGAAGAAGCGCTGCGCTCCTTCGAGAAGCAGATCGTACTGCGGGTGCTGGACGACCTGTGGAAAGACCACCTGTCGACCATGGACCACTTGCGCCATGGTATCCACCTGCGTGGTTACGCCCAGAAGAACCCCAAGCAGGAGTACAAGCGCGAGTCCTTCACGCTGTTCTCCGAGTTGCTGGATTCGATCAAGCGCGACTCGATCCGCGTGTTGTCCCACGTTCAGGTTCGCCGCGAAGACCCGGTCGAAGAAGAAGCCCGTTTGCGTCAGGAAGCCGAAGCCCTGGCCGCGCGCATGCAGTTTGAGCACGCCCCGGCCCCAGGCCTGGAAGTTGCCCAGGAGGAGGGCGCCGAGGTGGATGTTGCCTTGGCGACCGCGCCGGTACGTAACGAGCAGAAGCTGGGCCGCAACGAGCTGTGCTATTGCGGTTCGGGCAAGAAATACAAGCATTGTCACGGGCAGATTCAGTAACACCCGTTTCAAACGCTGAACGACCCGCGCCGCGACCGGCTTTCAGCCGTCGC
>NZ_JABWQV010000025.1 GCF_014268615.1 Pseudomonas tehranensis
CGAGCAAGCCCGCTCCCACAGGGGATCTGCTGTGAATGATCGACCGCCCCCAATACGCCACTGTTCCCGTCGGACGACGATGCAGGCAAGATGAAGGCCTGCAAGTCAGAACACAGGAAGCTGATCGTGACCGAAGCGTTTATTGTCGTTCAAACCGCCGAACAAGCCGTGGATCGTCTGGCGGCCCTGCACGAGCGTGCGACCACTGCGCTGAACCAGGCGCTCAAGCGGTACCTCAAGGATCGCATCGAGCCGGATGCCGAACAGCGGGCATTGTTTCGCTATCCCGCCCTGCGCCTGACCTATCACTGCCACGGTGAAGTCCCGCAAACCACCCGCGCCTACGCCAAGGTCCAGTTGCCGGGCACCTACAGTGTCACCGTCACCCATCCGGCTGCGTTCCGTAAATACCTGTTGGAGCAGTTGGTCCCGCTGATGCACGACTTTACCGTCACCGTGGAAGTGGGTGTCAGCGAGCAGAACATCCCGTATCCGTACGTGGTGGAGCAGGGTGATGAACTGGCCGGCTCCGGCGTGACCGCCGCTGTGCTGGCGCGGGTGTTTCCCAGTACCGACCTGTCGGCCGCCACCGATGGCATTGCCGATGGCCTCTACGACTGGGAAAACACCGACCCGCTGCCCTTGGCCCTGTTCGACGCCGCGCGTGTGGACTTTTCCCTGCGCCGGCTGGTGCATTACACCGGCAGTGACTGGCGCCATGTGCAGCCCTGGATCCTGCTGACCAACTATCACCGTTATGTTGACCAGTTCATCGTTCATGGCCTGGAACAACTGCGCAGCGACCCGCGTTTTGTGCGCATGGTCCTGCCGGGCAACGTGATCATCGAAAAGGGCATGGACCACGGTGAAGCCTCGGCGATCGCCGCAGGCGTGGTCTGGCACCGCTACCAGATGCCGGCCTATCACCTGCAGGCCAATGACGGCCATGGCGTGACCCTGGTGAACATCGGCGTCGGACCGTCCAACGCCAAGAACATCACCGACCACCTGGCCGTGCTGCGACCTCACTGCTGGCTGATGATCGGTCACTGCGGTGGGCTGCGGCAGTCCCAGACCATCGGCGACTACGTGCTGGCCCACGCTTACATGCGTCGCGATGGCATCCTCGACCGGGTCGTGCCGCCGAATATTCCGATCCCGGCCCTGGCTGAAGTGCAGATGGCTTTGCAACAAGCGGCCGCCAATGTCACCGGTGAAAAGGGCGACGAGCTGAAGAAGCGCCTGCGCACCGGCACTGTGCTGACCTACGACGACCGCAACTGGGAATTGCGCTGGGCCCAGGAGCGTCCGTTGATCAACCTGTCCCGCGCCGTGGCGGTGGACATGGAAAGCGGCACCATCGCCGCTCAGGGATACCGCTTGCGGGTGCCATACGGCACATTGCTTTGTGTCTCGGACAAACCGCTGCACAGTGAGATCAAATTGCCGGGTTCGGCCAACGCGTTCTACGAACGGGCGGTCAACCAGCACCTGAAGATCGGCATCGCAGCGCTGGACCTGTTGCGCACCGAACTCAACTCGTTGCACTCGCGCAAGTTGCGCAGTTTCGACGAGCCGCCGTTCCGCTGATCGACTGATGTCCTGTTGATGGGGCAGTGGTTATTTAACGGTCGGGCCACTAGCATGGTCGGCCCAGACCGTTAGATGTTGTGTTTGCCATGCCCCGTCCGCCCCGTCCGCCCCGTCCCGCTTCCCGCCGTCCTGGCGCGAAACCTCCCGCATCCGCCCCGCGCCGTGTGGCCAAGGCCCCGCCGGCCGAGCCGCGACTGATCCTGTTCAACAAACCTTTCGATGTGCTGACGCAGTTCAGTGACGATCAGGGGCGGGCGACGCTCAAGGACTTTATCGACGTGCCGGGCATTTATCCCGCCGGGCGGCTGGATCGCGACAGCGAAGGGTTGCTGCTACTTACCAACGACGGGCAACTGCAGGCCCGCATCGCCGACCCCCGGCACAAACTGGCCAAGACCTATTGGGTGCAAGTAGAAGGCGAGCCCAGTGCCGAGCAATTGCAGCGTCTGTGCGAGGGTGTGGAGTTGAACGACGGCATGACCTTGCCCGCACAAGCGCGGCAACTGGACGAACCGCAACTATGGCCGCGCAACCCGCCGGTGCGCTTTCGTAAAAGCGTGCCGACCAGTTGGTTGGAACTGGTGATTCGCGAAGGGCGCAACCGTCAGGTACGGCGCATGACCGCCGCGGTGGGCTTGCCGACATTGCGCCTGGTGCGGGTCAGGATCGGCGACTGGACGCTCGAAGGGCTGGATCAGGGCCAGTGGAAAGAAGTACCGGCGCGTTTATAAGGTGCCGGTCTCGATCAGGCCGATCACCACGCTCTTGATGACGAATGCCGCCACGCCCAGTCCCAGCACAAAAAACAGGATGAATGAGCCGAAACGCCCGGCCTTGGACTTCTTCGCCAGATCCCAGACGATAAAACCCATGAAAATGATCAGGATGCTGACAAGGCCGGTCATCATCCACTCTTCGAAAACCACAGGATCCATCGAAACACTCCGGCGTGGGCGAGGTTGAAAAGGCGGGGCGAGTATACGGCATGGGAAGAGGGCGAAGGATTGGGCTGCGACGGTGTGTCGCAGCTATTCGTCAGTCTTTTCAGTCGTGCTGGACGCCCGCCCGCTTGAGCATCTGTTTGCAGCGTTCGGACAAGTGAAACACCCGCATATGCTTACCGGCCTTGCTATAGCGTTCACGCAGGGTCTTGAGCGCCGCGATGGCCGAATAGTCGACAAAGCTCAAGTGGCGGCAGTCCAGGGTCACCAGGGCCGGATCGTTGGCCGGGTCGAACTGGTTGAGAAACGGCGTGGTCGAGGCGAAGAACAGGGTGCCGTGCAGGCGATAGAGCTTGCTGCCGTCCGCCTCCAGATGCGTGTCGGCGTACAGTTCCCGGGCCTGTTGCCAGGCAAAGTTGAGCGCCGCAATGATAATGCCGCACAGCACCGCGGTCGCCAGATCGGTGAACACCGTGATGGTCGTCACCGCGATGATCACCAACACGTCATTGACCGGCACTTTGTTGATCACCCGCAGCGAGGCCCAGGCAAAGGTCTGCTGGGCCACCACGAACATCACGCCGACCAGCGCGGCCAACGGGATGCGTTCGATCAACGGCGACAGAAACAACACGAACAGCAGCACCATCACCCCGGCAATCACGCCGGATAACCGGCCGCGGCCGCCCGAACTCAGGTTGATCACGGTCTGGCCGATCATCGCGCAACCGCCCATGCCGCCGAACAGGCCAGAGGCCATGTTGGCCGCGCCCAACGCCACGCACTCGCGGTCCGGGTAGCCGCGGCTCTCGGTGATCTCGTCAGTCAGGTTCAGGGTCAGCAGGGTTTCCAGCAGGCCGACCATCGCCATCACCACCGCATAGGGTGCGATGATCCGCAACGTATCCAGGTTCCAGGGAATGTCCGGCCAGACAAAGGCCGGCAGGCCGCCGGCGATATGCGCCATGTCACCCAGGGTGCGGGTCGGCAGGCCGAAGAAGTAGACCGCAAGACCCACCCCCAGGATCGCCACCAGGGCCGGCGGAACACTGCGGGTCAGGCGCGGCAACAGGTAGACGATGGCCATGGTCAGCGCCACCAGGCCGATCATCAGGTACAACGGGCCGCCGCTGAGCCAGCTCTCGCCACTCTTGAAGTGTTCCAGTTGCGCCAGCGCGATGATGATCGCCAGACCGTTGACGAAACCGAGCATCACCGGGTGCGGCACCATGCGCACCAGTTTGCCCAGCCGTAACAGCCCGAACGCCATCATGATCAACCCGCCCAGCAGCACAGTGGCCAGCAGGTATTGCACGCCGTGTTGCACCACCAGCGCGACAATCACCACGGCCATCGATCCCGCCGCGCCAGAGACCATGCCGGGCCGCCCGCCAAACAGCGCGGTCAGCGTGCAAATGATGAACGCGCCATACAACCCCATCAACGGGTTGAGATGGGCCACCAGGGCGAACGCGATGCATTCGGGCAGCAAGGCAAAAGAAGTGGTGAGGCCGGCGAGGGCGTCGGCGCGAAGACGTGCTGGTTTCATGATTTTCCTGACTGCGCAGCGCTTGAATATCGGCTGCCGTGGGCTTGGTGCAAAAAACAAGGTGGGGATGGTACGGAATTGAGCCCGATGCGGCCAGCCGTCTGTGGTGAGGGGATTTATCCCCGTAGGGCTGCACCGTAGTCCTAAGGCATTAGGCCCAATCTTGCTGGCACACCGAGTTGCCTGGTTTGGGGCTGCTGCGCAGCCCAACGGGGATAAATCCCCTCGCCACAAGAGAATGGTTGTGCATGAAAGTCCAGCGCGGGATTTTCATAGCGGCTGCATCGCGATGTCCGTCAGCGACATTTCTTGTCTGTGTACGAAAATTACTTTCAGCGCGTTTGAAGATTACTCCTCGAAATGATTTATGAGTTTCACAAACACAACGTCGTGACCCCATTCGAGGAGTAGCGCATGGCCCCTGCATTCGGTTATTGGCTGTTGGTCTACGCGGCCATCGCCATCATTGCACTGATCGTCTTGATCGCCCGATACCGGCTTAATCCATTCATTGTCATTACCCTGGTGTCCATTGGCCTGGCGCTGCTGGCCGGGATGCCGCCGTCCAGTGTGGTTGGGGCGTACGAGGCGGGCGTGGGCAAGACCCTGGGGCACATCGCGCTGGTGGTGGCCTTGGGCACAATGCTCGGCAAGATGATGGCCGAGTCCGGCGGGGCCGAGCGCATGGCGCAGACGCTGATCGAGCGCTTCGGCGAGCGCAACGCCCATTGGGCCATGGTGTGCATTGCCTTCCTGGTGGGGTTGCCGTTGTTTTTCGAAGTCGGTTTCGTGCTACTGGTGCCCATCGCGTTCACCATTGCCCGGCGCGTGGGCGTGTCGATCCTGATGGTGGGGTTGCCGATGGTCGCCGGGCTCTCGGTGGTGCATGCCCTGGTGCCGCCGCACCCGGCGGCCATGCTGGCGGTGCAGGCGTTCCAGGCCTCGGTGGGGCAGACCTTGCTGTACGCGATTCTGATCGGTATCCCTACCGCGATCATCGCCGGGCCCGTGTACGCCAAGTTCATCGTGCCGCGCATCCAACTGCCGGACGATAACCCGCTGGAGCGACAATTCCTCGACCGCGAGCCCCGGGCCAATCTGCCGGGTTTCGGGATAACCCTGGGGACCATCCTGCTGCCGGTGATGCTGATGTTGATCGGCGGTTGGGCCAACCTGATCTCCGAGCCGGGCAGCGGCTTCAATCAGTTCCTGCTGTTCATCGGCAACTCGGTGGTTGCCTTGCTGCTGGCGACCCTTCTCAGCTTCTGGACGCTGGGCCTGGCCCAGGGTTTCAACCGTGAATCGATCCTCAGGTTCACCAACGAATGCCTGGCGCCGACGGCCAGCATTACGTTGCTGGTGGGCGCTGGCGGTGGTTTGAACCGGATTCTGGTGGACGCCGGGGTGACTCAACAAATCGTCGGCCTGGCCGAGGAATTTCAACTATCGCCATTGGTCATGGGCTGGCTGTTCGCCGCCCTGATGCGTGTCGCCACCGGCTCGGCCACGGTGGCGATGACCACGGCGTCGGGCATCGTCGCGCCTGTGGCGATCGGTCTGGGCTATCCCCATCCCGAGCTGTTGGTACTGGCCACCGGAGCCGGCTCGGTGATTTTTTCCCACGTCAACGACGGCGGCTTCTGGCTGATCAAGGAATACTTCAATATGACCGTCACTCAAACTTTCAAGACCTGGACCGTACTCGAAACGCTGATCTCCCTGGTTGCGTTCGGCCTGACTCTAGGACTTGCGCGCTTGCTTTAATCGCAGCGCTCCCACACAGGTGCCGTCATGGACATCCTTTACCAGATTCGCTCCCGTCAGGATTCCTTCAGCGCCGGCGAAGGAAGAATCGCCCGGCTGATGCTCGACGACGTAGGATTCGCCGCCTCGGCCAGTCTGGATGAACTGGCCCAGCGCGCCGAAGTGAGCAGCGCCACGCTGTCACGGTTTGCCCGTACCGTTGGCTGTCGCGACCTGCGGGACTTGCGCCTGCAACTGGCCCAGGCCAGTGGCGTCGGCAGCCGGTTTCTCGACCCCGCCGGCGCGCCCGAGCAATCGGCGTTTTATGGGCAGATCGTCGGCGATATCGAGACGACCCTGCGTCAACACCTGTCGGCATTCGAAGAGTCTCGGTTCGGCGACGCCGTGCGGATGCTCGGCAAGGCGCGGATGATTCATGCGTTCGGGCTCGGCGGTTGGTCGGCGTTGTGCGGTGAGGAGTTGCAGGTCCGGCTGGTGCGTTTCGGCTACTCGATTGCCGCCTGCCGGGATCCGGTGATGATGCGCATCACCGCCACCTCATTGAGCCAGGAGCATTTGGTCATCGCCTGTTCACTCACCGGCATCACCCCGGAACTGCTCGGCGCGGTTGAACTGGCGCGCAGTTACGGTGCGGCAATCCTGGCCATCACCCGCACCGACTCGCCGTTGGCCCGACTGGCCGATGTGGTGTTGCCCCTGCAAGGCGCCGAGACCTCGTTCATTTATAAGCCCACGGCGGCGCGCTACGGCATGCTGCTGGCCATCGATGTACTCGCCACCGAGTTGGCGCTGGCCCACCCTGAAGACAATCAAGAACGCCTGCGGCGAGTCAAACTCGCCCTGGATGATTACCGCGGCGGCGACGATCACTTGCCGCTGGGAGACTGAGATGCTGTACGACACGCTTATCCGCAACGCACTGGTCATCGATGGCAGCAACACCCCCGGTTACAGCGCCGACGTGGCGATCCGCGCCGGCCGCATCGAGCGCATCGGCGACTTGAGCGATGCCCGGGCGCTTGAAGAAATTGACGCCGCCGGCCGCGTGCTGGCGCCAGGGTTCATCGATGTGCACACCCACGACGACACCGTGGTGATTCGCCAACCGCAGATGCTGCCCAAGCTCAGCCAGGGCGTGACCACGGTGATCGTCGGCAATTGCGGCATCAGCGCTTCGCCGGTGAGCCTGCGAGGCGAGCCGCCGGACCCGATGAACTTGCTCGGCACGGCCCAAGCGTTCACCTATCCGCGTTTCGATGATTATCGTTCGGCGGTGGAGGCGGCCACGCCGGCGGTGAACGTGGCGGCGCTGGTGGGGCACACGGCACTGCGCAGCAACCACATGGACGATTTGTTGCGCACAGCCAGCGTGGGAGAAATCGCCGCCATGCGTCAGCAACTGCGCGAAAGCCTGGAGGCCGGCGCACTGGGGTTGTCCACCGGCCTGGCCTACGCCAACGCCTTTTCGGCCTCCACCGACGAGGTGATGCAACTGACCCAAGAGCTGAGCGCATTCGGTGCGGTCTACACCACCCACCTGCGCAGCGAATTCGAACCGGTGCTCGAGGCCATGGACGAAGCCTTCCAGATCGGCCGTCACGCCCGGAGCCCGGTGATTATTTCCCACCTCAAATGTGCGGGGGCCGGTAATTGGGGGCGCAGTCCGCAGGTGCTCGCGGCGTTGGAGAACGCGGCGAAAACCCATCCGGTCGGTTGTGACTGCTATCCCTATGCGGCCAGCTCCTCGACCCTGGACCTCAAGCAGGTGACCGATGCCCATCGCATCACCATCACCTGGTCGACGCCTCATCCGCACATGGGCGGGCGCGACCTGGCTGACATCGCCGTCGAATGGGACGTATCACTGCTGGATGCAGCGCGCCGCCTGCAACCGGCCGGCGCGGTGTACTACGGCATGGACGAAGGCGATGTACGACGAATCCTCGCCCACCCGTTGTCCATGGTCGGCTCCGACGGTTTGCCGGAGGATCCCTTCCCGCATCCACGCCTGTGGGGTGCTTTCCCGCGGGTACTGGGGCATTTCAGTCGTGACGTGGGGCTTTTTCCGTTGCACACCGCCGTGCACAAAATGACTGGTCTGTCGGCGGCGCGCTTCGGCCTGAAGGACCGTGGTGAAGTTCGTGAAGGGTATTGGGCGGATCTGGTGTTGTTCAATCCTCATACCATCAGGGACGTCGCCGATTTCAACGAACCACAACGGGCCGCCGAAGGCATCGATGGGGTCTGGGTCAATGGCGTCTTGAGCTACAGCGAGGGCCGGGCGAACGGGCGCAGGCAAGGACGGTTTCTGGCACGAGAAGGGGATTTGCGCCTTGGATTCAGTTCGTCACGCGAGGCTTGAGAGGGTGCAAACCAATTGCAGTTATCCGTGATCGTCTTCTCAGTGGTGGCATTGCGACATTAAAGAAGCCGCCGCCAAAGCCGAAGCAATGGGTTCAACCCATCTAAACTGGGTCTTTTCAGCCAGGGAGTTACCCATGAGCTTCGGTAAAACCACCCCGATCCTGCGGATCTTCGATGAAACCAAGGCATTGGCGTTTTATGTCGACTTCCTGGGGTTTACCCTCGACTGGCAACATCGCTTCGGTGACGACTTTCCGCTGTACCTGCAAGTGTCCCGTGGCGATTGCGTGTTGCACTTGTCCGAGCACCATGGCGACTGCACACCCGGCTCGGCGCTGCGGATAGAAACCGATGAACTGGAAGCTTTCCAGGCGCAACTGCTGGCCAAGCAATACCCCTTCGCCCGCCCTCAGATTCAGGCCATGCCGTGGGGCAGCCAGGACATGACGGTGGTTGATCCGTTTGGGAATCGGTTGGTGTTTACCAATGCGATCAGTGTGTAAGGACGGCTGGACATATTGGTAGGCGACCGGGGTCGTTGTGCTGGATCTGCCGCCACGTGACGAAAGAGCCAAGGCGATGGATCTTTTTGAAAGATTTTAAAGACATTACACAAAGCGCCCATTTCTTCTGGGAAATGGGCGCTTGTCATGATCAAACCCGGAAGTGACTCACCATCATCTGCAACTGATTACCCAAGCGGGCCAGTTCAACACTGGACGCGGCGGTTTCTTCGCTGGCGGCGGCGGTCTGTTCGGACACGTCGCGCACGTTGATGATGCTGCGGCTGATTTCCTCGGCCACGGCGCTTTGCTCTTCAGCGGCTGCGGCGATCTGCTGGTTCATCGACTGGATGTTCGACACCGTGCGGGTGATGTTTTCCAGTGATACGCCGGCTTTGCGGGTCAGGGCCACGCTGCTGTCGGTGAGGCTGCGGCTGTTGTTCATCACGGCGGCCACTTGCTGGGTGCCGTTCTGCAGGCCGGCCACCAGGCCTTCGATCTCCTCGGTGGACTTTTGCGTGCGCTGGGCCAGGCCACGGACTTCGTCGGCAACCACCGCGAAACCACGACCGGCTTCACCGGCGCGCGCCGCTTCGATCGCCGCGTTCAGGGCCAATAGGTTGGTTTGTTCGGCCACGGCCTTGATCACGTCCATGACACTGCCGATCTTGTCGCTTTCCTGTTGCAGCACAGTCATGGCGTCGGTGGAGCGCTCCACTTCACTGGCCAGGCGTTCGATCTGGGCGATGGCCTCGTTGACCACCTGGTCGCCGGCACGGGCTTCACCGTCTGCGGCGGCGGCTGCCTGGGACGCTTCTTCGGCGTTGCGGGCAACTTCCTGCACCGTGGCGGTCATCTCGTGCATGGCGGTCGCTACCTGATCGGTCTCGACTTTCTGGCTGTTGACTCCGGCGCTGGTCTGCTCGGTCACTGCGGACAATTGTTCGGCGGCGCTGGCGATCTGGGTCACGCCATCACGGATGCCGCTGATCAGGTCGCGCAGGGTCACGCCCATGCGCGCAATGCCCTGTTGCAGCACGCCCAGCTCATCACGACGGGTGACAATCGGGGTGTGCGACAGGTCGCCACCGGCAATGCGTTCGACCACGGCCAGGGTTTCGCGCAGCGGTCGGGTGATCTGGCGAGTGATGATCACGGCCGCAATGATGCCTACCAGCAATGCCAACAAAGTGCTGACCAGTTGCAGGGTGCGGGCCTGGGCGCTTTCGGCATCGCGACGGTCGAGCTGGATCTGATACAGCTGTTCGCTCAGGGAGACGATGGTCGTGCCCTGGTCGGTCATTTCCTTGCGGGCCTGCGCCGCCTCGGCAATGGCCAGGGTGAAAGCCTGAACGGAGCTGCGGTATTGAGTCAGGGCAGCTTCGAGCTGACGCAGCTCACCTTGCCGGGTGCTGGCGAAATACGCATTCAGCGGTTGAAGCGAAGCGAGGGTGGCGTCCAGTTGGGCGACGGCCTTGCGTTCGTTTTCGGGGTTGCTGTTGGCGGTGTAGCCGCGCACTTCATAGCGGGCCAACATGAACGCCTGCTTGGCCTCGGTGATGGCCTGGTATTGTTCGAAGCGCTGGTCGCTCAAGGGCGTTTGCTGCACGTCGGTGTTGAGCGTCTCGATCAGTTGATAGGCGACCCCGGCGTTGGC
Organism: Pseudomonas tehranensis; assembly: GCF_014268615.1. Lineage (GTDB taxonomy): Bacteria > Pseudomonadota > Gammaproteobacteria > Pseudomonadales > Pseudomonadaceae > Aquipseudomonas > Aquipseudomonas tehranensis. Next base: position 10,372 of record NZ_JABWQV010000025.1, read on the forward strand.
TGTCATCGCATCGCGGGCGGTGTTCCCGGTGCGGTAGGCGTTGCGCATTTTGTTCAGGGACACCTGATAGGCGCTGATCGTCGCGCTCTGCTCCTTGAGCAGCTTGACGTTTTCCGGGCTCTTGAAGCTGCTGAGCAGCGCGTTCTGTTGCGCGACGAAACCATCGAGGGTGGTTTGCACATTCTGTGCGGCGGTCTCGTCGCCGTTGGTCAGCATGTATTGCAAGCGCACGACCCGAAGCTTGGTCAGGCCGGCATTGAGCTTGGTGATGTCGCTCATCCAGTTGCTGCGGTCGATCAGCCCTCCCAGGCTGGTCCAACTGGTCAGTGCCAGGATGCAGGTCAGTACCAGCACCAGGCCAAAGCCCAGGCCCAGTTTCATGTTGACGCTAATATTGCCAAACCAGCTATTCATCAAATTCCTCCAGGAACGTTGTGCTGCTTGATTGTCGGTACGCTGGAAGATTGTTGTTTTTGAGCCAGCTAAAACGTGTAACAGGGCTTTATCGGCTGCCGGCGCTGGATCTGAAAGGATTATTTCCGGGTGTCAGGCATTGCTGAAGATTTTGCTGTGCGCCTCAGGGTTTTCCTGAATTTCAGGCAAAAAAAAGCCCGCGGGAGGGCGGGCTAAAACCTTAGTTTCTTGAATGAGCGAGGGGACTTTACCCAATCCCACCAAAGCGTTGGGTGAAGAAAAGTTCATGGGGGACGAGTTGCAATGAGCAGAGAACGAAGCCCTCAACCTGGATCAGATTGAGGGCTTGTCTGCGAACCTGACAGCCTCACCTCAGATCAAACCGATCTAGGTTCATCACCTTGACCCACGCCGCGATGAAGTCGTTGACGAACTGCTCCTGGGCGTCCGAGCTGGCATAGACTTCGGCCAGGGCCCGCAGTTGAGCGTTGGAGCCGAAGACCAGATCGACCCGCGTGCCGGTCCATTTGACTTGACCGGTCTTGCGGTCACGGGCTTCGAACGTCTGCTGGTCGTCTGAGAGCGGTTTCCATTCCACGCCCATGTCGAGCAGGTTGACGAAGAAGTCGTTGGTCAGCGCCCCAGGCCGTTGGGTGAAAACCCCATGTTGAGTGTGGCCGACGTTGGTATCGAGCACGCGCAGGCCGCCGATCAATGCGGTCATTTCCGGGGCACTGAGGGTCAGCAGTTGCGCCTTGTCGATCAGCAGTGCCTCGGCGGGTACGCGGTATCTGCCCTTGAGGTAGTTGCGAAAACCATCGGCGATGGGTTCAAGAAAGCCGAACGACTCGACGTCGGTCTGCTCCTGGCTGGCGTCCATACGCCCTGGCGAGAACGGCACCGTCACGCTGAGCCCGGCATTTTTCGCCGCCTGTTCAATGCCGGCGCTGCCTGCCAGCACGATCAGGTCGGCCAGGGAGATTTTCTTGCCGCCGGACTGGGCCCCGTTGAACTCGCTGCGGACCTTTTCCAGAGTCGCCAGCACTTGCGCCAATTGTTCCGGCTGGTTGGCCGGCCAATCTTTTTGCGGGGCCAGGCGCAGCCGTCCGCCGTTGGCACCGCCACGTTTGTCGGAACCGCGGAAGCTGGACGCAGCCGCCCACGCCGTAGACACAAGCTGTGGCACCGACAGCCCCGAGGCCAGCAGTTTGTCCTTGAGGGACGCAACGTCACTGTCGTTGACCAGTGCATGGTCGACCGCCGGGATGGGGTCTTGCCAGAGCAACTCTTCGTTGGGCAGTTCCGGGCCGAGGTAGCGCGAGAGTGGGCCCATGTCGCGGTGGATCAACTTGAACCAGGCGCGGGCGAAGGCGTCGGCCAATTGGTCCGGGTTCTCCAGGAAACGCCGGGAGATTTTTTCGTAGATCGGGTCGAAGCGCAGCGCCAGGTCGGTGGTCAGCATCGTTGGGTTGCGGCGCTTGGACGGATCATGGGCGTCCGGGATGATGCCGGCGCCAGCACCGTTTTTCGGTGTCCACTGGTGTGCACCGGCCGGGCTCTTGGTCAGCTCCCACTCGAAACCGAACAGGTTCTCCAGATAATTGTTGCTCCAGCGGGTGGGCGTGGTGGTCCAGGTCACTTCCAGGCCACTGGTGATGGTATCGGGGCCTTTGCCGGTGCCAAATGCGTTCTTCCAGCCCAGGCCCTGTTGCTCCAGGCCGGCGGCTTCTGGCTCGGCACCGACATTGTCCGCAGGCCCGGCACCGTGGGTCTTGCCGAAGGCGTGGCCGCCAGCGATCAGGGCCACGGTTTCTTCATCGTTCATTGCCATGCGGCCAAAGGTTTCGCGGATGTCCAGCCCGGCGGCGACCGGGTCCGGTTGACCCTCGGGACCTTCCGGGTTGACGTAGATCAGGCCCATCTGCACGGCGGCCAGCGGGTTCTCCAGATTGCGCCCCAGGTCGGTACGGCTTTCTTCATTGCCAGGTTCGGCCACCAGTTGGCCGTCGCCGGGATCTTGCATCGCGGCCTTATCCGGTTTGCCGTAGCGGGTGTCTCCGCCGAGCCATTTGTTTTCGGAACCCCAATAGACGTCTTCGTCCGGCTCCCAGACGTCGGCACGGCCGCCGGAAAAGCCGAAGGTCTTGAAGCCCATGGATTCCAGCGCGACGTTGCCGGTGAGCACGATCAGGTCGGCCCAGGAGATGTTGCGACCGTACTTCTGTTTGATCGGCCATAGCAGGCGACGGGCCTTGTCGAGGCTGACGTTGTCCGGCCAGCTGTTGAGCGGCGCAAAACGTTGCTGGCCGGAGCCCGCGCCACCGCGCCCGTCACCGGTGCGGTAGGTGCCGGCGCTGTGCCAGGCCATGCGCACAAAGAGCGGCCCGTAGTGCCCGAAGTCCGCCGGCCACCAGTCCTGGGAGTCGGTCATCAGCGCATTCAGGTCATTTTTCAGGGCCTGGAAATCCAGGCTTTTGAACGCTTGGGCGTAATTGAAATCCTCGCCCATGGGGTCGGACAGCGGTGAGTGCTGGTGCAGGATTTTCAGATTCAGTTGGTTGGGCCACCAATCACGGTTGGTGGTGCCACCACCGGCAGCATGATTGAACGGGCATTTCGATTCGTTTGCCATGAGGAGCTACCTTGGTCGTGTTCATCCAGCTATCGAGCCCGGCCGGGCGCTATAGCGACAGGTGAAAATCACTACGTAGATGCAGGGCTCACAGTTCGCACATTGATCGTTCGGCCTTCCGGCAATCGACGTCGATTACCCGCATCGTGGCCCACGGCAAGCCCAGTACGTTTCGAACGCTTTCGTATCTCTTGTCAGGTCTGATCTGGCCAGCTTTCGCCAGCGCTGAATCAAGGCTAGTTCTTCTGTGGCAGATCGCTAATAGCCACAGTATTAATGGGTAATAGGCAGATTCTTTTACCCGGCTTGCCGGTCGAGGCAGATGATAGGGCCAGCGCTTGGTTACGGGAGAGGACCGGACCATGAACGAACGCCCCCGCAGCACGGCCATCCACGAAGCCGGCCACGCCCTGGCTTTTTGGTGGAACGGTCTGCCGATAAAACGCATCACCGTGCGCACCAGAGACGAAGCGTGTGCGGGACCGATGATCGATCTGCTCGGTAACCCGCACTACGCCGACGGGTTGGTGGAGGCCGATTATCTGGTCCTGCGCCCGGCGTTGGCCGCTAGGGGGATTGCTGAATATTTGCCCTCCATGGTTGATTCGATTGAGCGCGACCTGCTCCATTGCTTCGCCGGGCCTGTGGCCGAAGCGGTCTATCGACACGGCAGGTCCGACCGGATGATCAGCACCAGTGGCCGTGGCGATCTGGACCGGGGGCACGAGTTGATCTGCCTGCTGCCCCCACGCATGTTGCTCGACGCCGAATCACGGGCCATCGCCCGCTGCAGTTGCCTTGTGCATCGTTACTGGTTTGCTGTCTGTGCTGTGGCGGGGCTTCTGCAAGAGCAAGGCGTGGTCGAGGGCAAAGTGGTCACGGCGCTGCTGTGCGAGATCACCGCAGAGTCGCCCAGCTTGCTTGGCAATGGCGTGAGAAGCCTTGATTCGTGATCGAGAAGCGGCAAGCGTCGCACCCGTGGGAGCAGGTTTTGCTCCCACGGGGTTTACGCCATTTGAGGGTCGACCGGTATCAGGCCGTGAACGGCTGGCTTACCAGTTGTAACTCAGCTTTGCAGTGATTTCGCGGCCCGGGTTGTAGTAGTTCGCGGTACCGGAACCGACCACATGTTGCTCATCCAGAAGGTTGCTGACGTTGATCGCCAGGTCAGTGCCTTTGAAGAGGTTGTAGTTGAAAGCCGCATCGAAGAGCGTCGTACCATCGCTGGTGCCAGTGTTGGCAGCGTCGAAGTAATAGGCGCCCACATACCGGGCACCCAGGCCAACGCTGACAGCCGTGTCGGGTACGTTGTAATAGCTCCACAGCGAAGCGGAGTGTTTGGGCGCCGTGGCGAACTCATTCCCCTTGAGTGAACTTCCGTCGTACAAAGTACCGCGCAATACTTCGGACTCCATATAGGAGTAGCCACCGACCAGGCTCAGGTTGGGCGTCAACTCAGCCTTGGCTTCCAGGTCCAGCCCGCGCACACGTGACTCGCCAACGGTTTGCTGCTCAATGACACCACTGGGCAGTACGACGGCAATGCTGACGTTTTCCTGGGTGAGGTCGTAGACGGCTGCCGAGAACAACGCGTCCATACCGATGGGCGCATATTTCACACCCACTTCGTATTGTGTGCCCGTCTTCGGGACAACGCCCACCGTTGGCGGTGAGACCGACTCGACCATGCTGACGTAGGTGGAGACTTCGTCGTTGACGATATAGGTCAGCGCGCCGCGATAGGAGGTTTCCGAGAAATCATCCGACTCTTTTACGTTGTTGATGTCGGTACTGGACAGATCCAGCGAGTCGTTGCGCACACCGGCGGTGACGATAAAGCGCTCATAGAAGGACAGGTTCTGCTGCAGGAACACGGCCTTGGTTTTGGTATCGAGCTTGTTGTTGCTGTAGGGCGCGACTGCGCTTGGCACACCGGTGAACACTGGGTTGGCCAGGTCGATGGATCCTGTCGTGGCGTATACGGAGCGTTCCTCAGTCGAAGAGTCGCCATACTCCACGCCCACCAACGTGCTGCTGTCGATGTTTTCGAAGCGGGCATCGTATTGCAGCATCAAGTTGCCGTTCAGTTGCTCGGCTTCGCTGTCAGTGCCAAAAATGTAGCGGGGGATCGTGGTGCCGGTGCGGGTAGGGGAGTCGCTGAGGAACACATAACCGAAATCATCGTTCAGTTCGCTGTAGCGCAGGTTGCTGCGCACCACGAACCCATTGTCGAAATCATGGCTGAAGGTGCCGCTGATATTGGTGCGTTCGACATCGTGGAAATTGTAGCTGGGCTCGCCGTAGAACTTGTCGCGGTCGTATTCCTTGTCCAGCGGGTAACCGCCGCTGTTGGGCGAGCTTTGGGTCTTCAGGTAGTCCACGATTACGGAGGCCGAGGTGAAGTCCGTAGGGGCCCAGGTCAGGCCGCCCATCAAGAACTTGTTGTCGTCCTGTGAATGGTCGTACTCGCGTTCACTGTCTTGCATCTTTGCCGTGAAGCGACCGGCCAGGGTTTGCTCTTCGTTCAGCGAGTCCCCGACATCGATGCCGGTTTCGACATGGTCGAAAGAACCGTAGGTGACGTAGCCCTGGCCGAACTTGTCGAAGCGTGGCTTCTTGCTGACAAAGTTCACCGAACCGCCCGGGTCAGCCGGGCCGAACAGTGTGGAGTTGGCCCCGCGTATCACCTCAACGCGCTCATAGGCAAAAGGTTCCTCGCGCACACCGCGCATTGACCCCAGGGTCAGGCCGTCCCGATAGGTCGTGGCCTGAAAGCCCCGGATCTGGAAGTAATCGTTGCGGTCGTCAGTGCCGTAATAGTCGGTAAGAACCCCCGGCGTGTATTGCAGCAGTTCTTCGGTGGTGCTCACGCTGCGTTGCTTCATTTCCTTGTCGGTCACCACGGAAACCGAGGCGGGGGTGTTGAGGATGCTGGTGGCCACCTTACCGCCGACCCAGAGTTCCTGGGCGACCACCGAGTTGGCGTCTTCGGTACCGTCGACCCTCGCCTTGGCGTTGACGAGGATGGGCGCGAGGCGAAAGGTGTCGAGTTCGCCGTCCGCCCTGGCTTGCGGCGTCAGCAAGTAAGCGTTCGGGCCTTGCTGCTGTATCGCGATGTCGCTCCCCTGCAACAACGACGACAGAGCTTGGGGCGTATCGAGTGTCCCGCTCACGCCCTGGGTATTGCGGTTCGCTACGCTTGACGCATCGAAGGAAAGACTGATGCCCGCCTCGCGCGCAAAGCGGTCAAGCGCCGGTGCCAATGGGCCGGCAGGAATGTTCCACGAGTGAACCTCGAGGGCCTGATCAACGCTCGAGGATTGCGCCAGAGACGGTAGCGCGTAGCTGCTGACAATGACGCCAAAGATCGCACCGTGTATGGCTCGATTCAGTCGGTGGCGCTGTGGAACCGGGGACGAACTCATTTACTCGCTCCAAGAAAGGGGATCGGCAGATCGGCCTGTATTTCAGCCTTTCTTACATGCCGAACGAGAATGAGAAATCACCTCATTTTTATTTGATGTTGGCGCGCGACGGAAAAGGGGTTAGCTGGCGGCGCTCAACGTCACCCAATATTGGGTTCGATAATCAATCCGTAAGTGCAGTGACTGCGCCACCAATGCCAGTACCTGATCGGTGTCGGCGAGTTGAAAGGTCCCGGAAACGCGTAGGTCCGCGACCTCTTCGGCGCATCGCAACAGGCCGGGCCGATAGCGCGACAAGGCCCCAATGAAGTCACCGAGGCGCATATGGTGTGCGCTGATCACCCCGTCACTCCAGCTCCATACATCCAGGCCGTTATCCTTGAACTCACGAACGCCATTTGAGGTGAACAGCCGCTGATTGCCGGCCTGGACAGTGTTGTTAACCGAAAGGGTTTGGCTGGATCCGGGAAATACGCTGACTGCGCCGCGCTGCACCGCCAGAAGGGTCCCGTCGTCACGCTCGTACGCCAGGAACCGGGCGTTCTGGGTGCTTATGATTGCGTCGCGGGTTTGTACCCAGAACGGACGCGGTTGAGCTGAGCCCGCATCGGCGCCGGTATTCACGATGATTTCGCCGCGCCGCAGAACGATCAGGCGCCGCTGTTCGTTGAAATAGCTGTCGACCGCACTGTCGCTATTGAGCTGGATAAGGCTGCCGTCATCGAGTTGGAAGCGTCTCTGCTCGCCGGTTCTGCTGTGCTGCTGGGCAAGCAAAGCCGGCAATGGTGTGTAGTCGCGGCCCAGCCAGGTCGCTCCTCCAACAGTGGCCAGCACACCCAGTAGCTTCAGGCTTTGGCGCCGATGCATGCCTGAGCGGGCGCCTTTGAGGGTGTGCCGGGCCAAATCAGGTGGAACGCCCGCGAAGTCATCGCCAAGCGCTTCTACACGCTGCCACGCTAAAAAATGCTCAGGACGCTGCCGCAGCCAGTGCTCAAAGGTGCGCTGGGTTTGCTCGTCGGCAGGATTGAAGCGCAGGCGCACCAGCCAGTGGATCGCCTGGTCGACCACGGCCGGGTCCAGCACCTGCGCTTCACTGTTCGGCATAACGCAAGCGATAGCAGTGTTGCAGGGCCTTGGCCAAGTCGCGTTCAACCGTAGAGCGGGAAACGCACAATTTTTCGGCGATTTGCAGGCAGGTCAAACCGTCGAGCTGGGCGAGTAGAAAAGCCTGGCGAACTCTCGGTTTCAGCAGGTCGAGCAGACGGTCGATGCGCTCAAGGCTGTCAAGAATCAGCAACCGGTCTTCTTCCGAGGGGGCCGCTTGTGGAGGGAGCAGCGCGAGACTCTCGAAGTAGGCGCGTTCGAGTTCGCGACGGCGATAGCGATCGATCATCAGTCCGCGGGCGATGCTGCTCAGATAAGCCCGGGGTTCGCGCAACGGGCTTATCTGACGGGATTTGAGCAGACGTACAAACGTGTCCTGGGCCAGATCGGCTGCGCTTTCGTGACATCCGATGCGCCGGCTCAGCCAGCTGTGCAACCAGGAATGGTGGCTGCGATAAAGCAGCGCGAGATCGGCATTGCCCAGTGTGTCGTTGCTGCGCATCAGCATCTCGGAAAATACATAATTGATAATGAATCGCATTATATTCAGACAGGTGACGTCAGGGCAATGTGCGGAACCTGATGTTCGAGATGGGCCTGGTCTCGAGTCCTGATAGGAATAGGCAATGCTGCAAGGCAAACCGGCATAGGGGCCCCGGTTCTGCCTCGCTACCATGGCCTTGCACCCACCTTGTTGGAGGCTCGCCATGAGCAGCAGAAAAACCCTATTCATCACCGGCGTCAGCAGCGGCCTGGGCAACGCCCTGGCGCGGGAAGCGCTTGCGGAGGGCCATCGAGTCATCGGCACCGTGCGCAGTGAAGCGGCGTTGCAGGCCTTCGAGGCACTGTCCCCGGATCATGCCCATGGCGTCATCCTGGATGTCACTGACTTCGAGCGGATCGACAGCGTTGTCGCTTCCACACAAGCCAGCCACGGCCCGGTCGATGTGCTGGTCAACAATGCCGGCTATGGCCATGAGGGCATCTTCGAAGAGTCGCCGTTGGAAGAGATGCGCCGCCAGTTCGACGTCAACGTGTTCGGCGCGGTGGCGGTGACCAAGGCTTTCGTGCCGTATTTCCGCAAACGTCGTGCCGGTCATATTCTCAATATCACCTCGATGGGCGGAACCATCACGATGCCGGGTATTGCCTATTACTGTGCGAGCAAGTTTGCGCTGGAAGGTATCTCCGATACGCTGAGCCAGGAATTGCTGCCGTTCAACATCTTCGTGACCGCCGTGGCGCCCGGCTCGTTTCGCACTGACTGGGCAGGTCGTTCGATGCAGCGCACGCCGCGCAGCATTGCCGACTATGACGCCAGTTTCGACCCAGTGCGTAAAGCGCGGGAAGAGAAAAGCGGTAAACAGCTCGGCGACCCGCGCAAGGCTGCCCAAGCAATGTTGCAGGTCATCGCCAGCCCGACGCCACCGGCGCACTTGTTGTTGGGCAGTGACGCGTTGAACCTGGTGCGTGACAAATTGACTCGAACGGCCAGTGAGATTGACCGATGGGAGGCGCTGACCCGCTCGACTGACGGTTGAGCGGCCAGCAAAGGGGGCAATGATGACGCCGACCGATCCACACACCTTGCGCATGGTGCAGTTGATGGAGCAGCTCGCGCCGGTCGAGGGCTACAACCTGAGCGCGCTGGACGACATCCGCTTTCTGCGTTCGAACCGGCCACTGACCCGCACGCCGGTCTTGTATGACCCGGGCATCGTCATCCTGTGTCAGGGGCGCAAGCGCGGCTATCTGGGGGAAGACGTCTACGTGTATGACGCCCAGCATTATCTGGTGGTGTCCGTCCCCGTGCCCTTCACCATGGAGACCGACGCCAGCGCTGCCGAGCCCATGCTGGCGATCTACATGCGGCTCGACTTTCAGCTGGCCAGCGAGTTGATATTGCAAGTCGATGAGGTGCTGGGCCCAAGTGATGCCCTACCCAAGGGCATGTATGCCTCGCCCATGGATGACCGGCTGCGTGCCTCGACGCTGCGTTTTCTTGAAGCCATGAGTCGTCCGGGTGACGCGCAAATACTCGGGCCGTCACTGGTACGAGAAATCTACTACCGCATCCTCACTGGCGAGCAGGGCGGCTCAATGCATGCCGCGCTTAATCGCCAGGGGCACTTCGGTAAGATCGCTCGCGTGATTCGCAAAATCCACAGCAGCTACCAGGAGCGTCTGGACGTCGAGTCACTTGCCCATGAGGCCGGCATGAGCGTGCCCAACTTTCACCTGCACTTTCGCAGCGTGACCGACTCCTCGCCCATGCAGTACTTGAAGTCGACGCGCCTGCACCAGGCACGCCTGCTGATGCTACGCAATGCCATGAGCGCTTCGGCAGCGGCGTTCAACGTGGGCTACGAAAGTGCGTCGCAATTCAGCCGTGAGTTCAAGCGCTTCTTTGGCCGTACCCCCCAGGCCGAGATCGAGTGGATGAAGGCGACTTATGCGTTGCCCGCGCCTGCCACGCCGTCTATCTATGTATCATCGCATTAGAGAGGCATCAACTGGACGCGCCAGACCAGCCTTCGGTAGCCGTGGATGTCGCCGCCAGGCTCACGTAAATGCGCTACGTCCGTCGGTGCTCAGTCATCGCCGAAAGCACCACCGACGTTGCCGCTGTACGCGTTTCCACCCCCAGCTTGATATACACATGCTCCAGATGCTTGTTCACCGTACGCGGGCTCAAATCCAGGATGGTGCCGATATCGCGATTGGTTTTCCCGCAGGCCACCCAGCGCAACACTTCAACTTCACGCCCCGTCAGTTGAAAGCGAGCCGACAACACCTGGCTGGCCGGTTCGTCGTTCAGGCTCAAGGCCGCCACTGGCTGCGACGCCGCACGGGCAGAATGCAGAATGCGCGAAGTGCGCAGGTGCGCGGCGACCCGCGCCAACACTTCGTCGATCTGGATCGGCTTGGTCACGTAGTCGCTACCACCCACTTCAAAACCCTGAACCACATGGCAGCTTTCCGTCAGCGCGGTCATGAACAGCACCGGGATATCAGCGCTCTGGGGTTGCGCCTTGATCCGCCGACAGGTCTCGAAGCCATCCAGGCCCGGCATCATTGCGTCCAGCAGGATCAGATCCGGGCGTCGACGCTCGATACGGTTCAACGCACTTAGCCCGTCAAGGGCCACCAACACCATATAGCCGGCATCGTTAAGCGCGTCGGAGAGCAGGGCGAGGTTGTCCGGGGTGTCATCCACAATCAGCACAACACCGGGTTCAGCGACTGTGGTCAGTGCATTCATCTTCTGCCTCCTTGAGGGCGCGGTTGATTTCGTCCAGGCGAAAGTTCTTCAGCAACTTGCGCAGTGTCCCGATAAACGCTGCCGTCTGCGGTGTCTCGGCCTGGATGCTGTCGAGCTTTTCCTGTAACCCACGGACATAGCCCATGGCGCTGAGCTCGCCGAGGGTGACAAGGTCCGGGTGTGAGGGTAAGACCCAGTGTGCAGGGAGTGCCGCGGACGCAGGCCTTTCACGCCGCACCCACTGCAGGTCAAGTTGCGCCTGGATGCGCTCCAGCAACTCCGGCGTGCGCACGGGTTTGGCCAGATAGTCGTTGCAGGCACTGGCCAGATTGCGTTCGTCGTTGAAGGCATTGGCCGAGATCACGATGATCGGAACGTTGGACAACCCGTTGCGGCGAATCAGGCGGCTGGTTTCCCAGCCATCCATGGTCGGCATCGACAGGTCCATCAGGATCAGGTCCGGCCCCAGCAGTGCCACCTGGCGAATGGCTTCCTGGCCGTTGCTCGCTTGCACGACCTCAAAACCCAGCGGTGTGAGCATGCCGCTGAGCACCTTGCGATGGTCGACATGATCGTCCACCACCAGCACACGACGCGGTGGCCCCTGGTAGCCGATGATGTCGTGCTCGACATGGACCACCGCCTGGGGCGCGCGCACCTGAGAGAGAAACAGCCGCACCTGGAAGCAGGTGCCCTGGTCCTGCTGGCTCTTGACCTGCAATTCACCGCCCATCAGCGAGGTGAGCATGCGGGTGATGGTCAGACCGAGGCCGACGCCCTTGTCCTGGCGCATCAGGTCGCCACGTTCGAACGGCTGGAAGATCCGTTCGATATGCTCGGGGTCTATGCCGATCCCTGTGTCGATGACCTCGAAGGTCGCCGTTTCGCGCATGTAACTGACCCGCAGGCAGACCTCACCGCTGTCAGTGAAATTGACCGCGTTGCCCAGCAGGTTGATCAGGATCTGCCGAACCCGTTTCTCGTCACCCCGCACCACCGCCGGCATCTTGCCGATCAGCTCCAGGCGAAAGCGCAGGCCTTTTTCCTCGGCCTGCGGGGTGAACATCAGCTCCAGGTCGTGGATCAGTTCCGGGAAGGGGATTTCCGTCAGTTCCAGGCGCAGTTTGCCGGCCTCGATCTTGGCCACGTCGAGCAGGCCGTCAATCAACGACAGCAGGTGCGAGCCGCTGCGCAGAATGGTCGCCAGGGCATCCTGATGCTGCTCCGGCATTGCCGCGTCGCGTTGCAGGTTTTGGGTAAAGCCCAGGATGCTGTTGAGCGGCGTGCGCAACTCATGGGACAGCCCGGTGATGTAGCGACTCTTGGCCGCATTGGCTGCCTCGGAGGCCTCCTTGGCATCCTGCAGGGCCTGGTCAGTGACGCGGTGCGCGGCGATTTCCTGCATCAGCAACTGGGTCTGGCGGGTCGATTCCTCTTGGGCCACATGGCGGCTTTCGCGGGTCAGGACGATCCACCAGGCGAGAATCGCCGCCAACATTGAGAGGGTCAGGAAAGCCTTGAAAAACGCCTGGTACAGCGGCGCCGAATGGGGCAAGCCTCCAGAGGCCTGGCTGTAGATCAGCGCGAGGGCCCCGCTGAGCATCAGGATCAGCACCAGCAACAGGCCCAGGTAATGCATCAGCCGCGTGTGCAGTCGGGGCACCATGCTGTTGGGCAGCAACCAGCGCAACAGCGACTCGAACTGCGCGGACAGACGCCCCTGGGGTTTGCAACGATCGCCGCAACGCGCGTCCAGCGAACAGCACAGCGAGCAGATGGGCGTGCTGTAGGCCGGACAGAACGCCATGTCGGCGCTCTCAAACGAGTTGCTGCACAGGCCGCAGGTGATCTGCGTACCCGCTTCTACCGGGTGCAACAACAATGGGTCGCTGGCACGGGCGATGTAATAACGACTGCCCGTCGCCCAGGCCAGCAGCGGCACCATGATCAACGCGGCACCCAGGGCGACAAAGGGTGGGGCGGCTTGAGCCAGGGCACCGAACAGACCGAAGTGGGCGAGAATCGACAGCAGCGAGGCAATCAGCATCGCGCCGACACCCACCGGGTTGATGTCGTAGAGGTGCGCGCGCTTGAACTCGATGTGTTTGGGCGACAACCCCAAAGGTTTGTTGATTACCAGGTCCGCGACCACACAGCCGATCCAGGCGGTGGCGATATTGGCGTAGAGGCCGAGCACCTGATCGATGACGTCGAACACGCCCAGTTCCATCAGCATTAACGCAATCGCCACATTGAACCCCAGCCATACCACGCGACCCGGGTGACTGTGGGTCACCCGGGCAAAGAAATTCGACCAGGCGAGTGAGCCGGCGTAGGCGTTGGTCAGGTTGATCTTCATCTGTGAGACGAACACAAACAGCACCATGGCGCCCAAGGCCCATTCCGGCGAGGAGAACACATAACTGAAGGCCACCAGGTACATCTGGGTCGGTTCGGCGGCACGCTCCATGGGAATTTCGTGTTGCAGGGCGAGAAAGGCCAGGAAGGCTCCAGCGGCCATTTTCAAGGCGCCGGGAATGATCCATCCGGGACCGGCGCAGAGCAGGGCGGCCCACCAGCGTTTGCGGTTGGCGGCGTTTTTCTCTGGCAGAAAACGCAGGTAATCGACCTGTTCACCGATCTGCGTCACCAGCGAAAGGGCCACGGTACAGGCCGCGAAAAATTCCAGCAGATTGAAGTCGCCGCCGCTGGCACTGCGCCCCAAAAAGCTGGTCCAGTCGCTGAAGGCCTGGGGATTTTTTGCCAGCACGAACAGATAGGGCAGCACCAGCAGAACCAGCCACAGTGGCTGAGTCCAGAGTTGCAGGCGGCTGATCAGGGTCACCCCGTAGGCCACCAGCGGAATCACCAGCAGCGAGCAGATCACATAGGCGAAGGCCAGTGGAATATGAAAATACAGCTCGAGGGCCAGGGCCATGATCGCCGCTTCCAGGGCGAAGAACAGGAAGGTGAAACTGGCGTAGATCAGCGAGGTGATGGTCGAGCCGATATAGCCGAAACCGGCGCCACGGGTCAGCAAGTCCATGTCGACGCCGTAACGGGCGGCGTAGTAACTGATCGGCAGGCCGGTGAAGAAAATCACCAGGCTCACCGCGAGAATCGCCCAGAACGTGTTGGTGAAGCCGTAACTCAAGGCCAGCACCCCGCCGATGGCTTCCAGCGCCAGGAACGACACCGCACCCAGGGCGGTGTTGGCGATACGCAGCTCCGACCACTTGCGAAAGGACTTTGGCGTGTAGCGCAGGGCGTAGTCCTCCATGGTCTCGTCGGCGACCCATCGGTTGTAGTCACGACGGATCTTGGCGATGCGCTGGGTGCCGGGTGGTAGCACGGTAAAAGCCTCCTGCGGTCAAGGCGCTCCATGCCTGGCGGGTGCTGCACGGGTGAAAAATTGAGCAATTTCCATGCCTCGGGCCGCCGGGTTGCGTCGACCGTTGCCCGTGCGTGCGCCCGCGCGTGAGGGAGCAAGGTGGCATGGGCCCGGAGCGCTAGCCTGCACCAGCTTTGTGCGATTTTCCCTACGTCAAATGACGTATGCCTTTACGTCAGGCTGCGTATACCGGCCGCCGCTCCGCGCCGCCATGCTGATGCCATCACCGTTGCTGGCCGCCCCCAAGGCGAACCCGCAGCGCCACCGCAGAGGAGTAGCAGCATGGAACCACGATTGATCCGCACCCAAGGTCTGTTGCCGCGCCGTCTGGCGCTGGGAGCAGCGGCCCTGTCGTTACTGGCCGCCAGTGTGTTCAGCCAGGGTGTCCTGGCGGATGAGGCCAACAGCACCGGTCTGGCCGTGACCCCGACCGAAGTCACGGTCGGCCAATTGCACTCGGCCACCGGGACCATGGCAATTTCCGAAACCGGCTCGATCCAGGCCGAACGCCTGGCCATTGAGCAGATCAACGCCTCGGGCGGCATCCTCGGCCGGCAGATCAAGGTGATCCAGGAAGACGGCGCCTCCGACTGGCCGACTTTCGCCGAGAAGGCCAAGAAGTTGCTGGTCAATGACAAGGTGGCGACGGTGTTCGGCTGCTGGACTTCGGCCTCGCGCAAGGCCGTGCTGCCGATCTTCGAGAAGGAAAACGGCCTGCTCTACTACCCGACGTTCTATGAAGGGCTGGAGCAGTCCAAGAACGTGATCTACACCGGCCAGGAAGCCACCCAGCAAATCCTCGCCAGCCTCGACTGGATCGCCAAGACCAAGGGCGCGAAGACTTTTTACCTGGTGGGCTCGGACTACATCTGGCCGCGTACCTCAATGAAGATCGCGCGCAAGCACATTGAAAACGTGCTGCACGGTGAGGTGGTCGGGGAAGACTACTACCCGCTGGGCAACACCCAGTTCGGCTCGCTTATCAACAAGGTCAAGCTGAAGAAACCCGACGTGGTGTTCGCTGCCGTGGTCGGCGGTTCCAACGTGGCGTTCTACAAACAACTCAATGCCGCGGGCGTCAACGCGGCCAAGCAGACCTTGCTCACCCTGTCGGTGACCGAAGATGAACTGCTCGGTATCGGCGGCGGGAACATGGCCGGGTTCTATGCCTCGATGAAGTACTTCCAGAGCCTGGACAACCCCAACAACAAGGCGTTCGTCGAAGCCTTCAAGGCCCGGTACGGCAAGGATGCGGTGATCGGCGATGTGACCCAGGCGGCCTATCTGGGGCCATGGTTGTGGAAGGCCGCGGTGGAGAAAGCCGGCAGCTTTGACGTCGACAAAGTGGTCGCGGCCTCACCGGCTATCGAACTGACAACCGCGCCTGAAGGCGACGTGAAAGTGCATGAAAACCATCACCTGTGGAGCAAGACCCGTATCGGTGAAGTACAGCCCGATGGCCAGTTCAAGGTGGTCTACGAGTCGGGTCTGATCGAGCCGAATCCGTTCCCTAAAGGTTACCAATAACGCTCGGGCCTCATCGGCGGCGGCCGGGCTCCTGCAAGAGCCGGGCTTGGCGCCGGTGCGGCTTGCTTACTGCCATCTTCCCAGCAGGAGACCCTCATCATGGAATGGCTATCGGAGTTTGGTGCCATCGCGGCAATGCAGGGGTTCAACGGCTTGTCCGTGTTCTGTGTGCTGCTGTTGATGGCATTGGGACTGGCGATCATCTTCGGGCAAATGGGGGTCATCAACATGGCCCACGGCGAGTTCCTCACCATAGGTGCCTATACCACCTATGTCTGTTCGAGCCTGACCAGCCATTTCGCCCCGGCGTTCGGGCCCTATTATTTTTTCTTCGCCATCGCCCTGTCGTTCCTGGTCGCCGGCGCCATCGGCTGGCTGGTGGAGTGGGCGATGATCAGCCGGCTCTACAAACGCCCACTGGACACGCTGCTGGCAACCTGGGGCCTGTCCCTGGTCATGCAGCAGACCTTCCGTTCAGTGTTCGGTGCCCGCGAAGTCAGTGCCACGCCACCAGAGTGGCTGATGGGCTCGTTCAACCTGACGGACGCTATCGAGATTCCGCGCAACGGCCTGTTCATGATGGCCCTGACCTTGCTGCTGACGGCGGGCATTTTTGTGTTGCTATACCGTTCGCGCTGGGGACTGCATGTGCGGGCCACTGTGCAGAACCGGGTGATGAGCCGGGCTGTGGGCATCAACACCCGCAAGGTCGACCGCATGACGTTTGCCCTGGGTTGCGGTGTGGCCGGCGTGGCGGGCGCGGCGTTCACCACCATCGGTTCCACCGGGCCCACCGCCGGCTCGCAGTACATCGTCGACACGTTCCTGGTGGTGGTCTTCGGCGGTGCGCAAAGCCTGTTCGGCACCATCGCGTCCGCGTTCGTGATTGCCCAGACGCAATCGATCTCGGAGTTCTTCCTGAGCGGCTCGATGGCCAAGGTGCTGACCCTCTCCGGGGTCATCCTGATTCTGATGCTGCGCCCCCAGGGGCTGTTCTCCATCAAAGTGCGCAAGTAGAGGCGAGCCGATGAACATTCTAGACAAGATGCTGGCGGGTAAGCCGAACCTGCTCGGCGTGGCGCTGTTGGCGCTGCTGATTTTCGTGGTGTTCCCGCTGACCCTGGATGCCTTTCGCCTGAACATGGTCGGCAAATATCTGACCTACGCCTTTGTCGCGGTCGGCCTGGTGTTGTGCTGGGGGTATGGCGGCATTCTGAGTTTGGGGCAGGGGGTGTTTTTCGGTGTCGGCGGCTATTGCATGGCGATGTTCCTCAAGCTGGAAGCCTCCGACCCGGTCAGCACCAAGATCCAGAGCACACCGGGAATTCCAGACTTCATGGACTGGAACCAGATCACCGAATTGCCGTGGCTCTGGGTGCCGTTCCACAGCTTCAGCTTCACGCTGCTGGCGGTGATCCTGGTGCCGGTGCTGCTGGCTTTTATCATTGGCGTGGCGTTGTTCAAGCGACGGGTCGGGGATGTGTATTTCTCCATCGTCACCCAGGCCATTGCGCTGATCCTGACGGTGCTGATTGTCGGTCAACAGGGCTTGAGCGGTGGGGTTAACGGCATCACCGACCTCAAGACCTTGCTCGGCTGGGACCTGCGCACCGACAGCGCCAAGCTGGTGCTGTATTTCATTAATGCGGGGTTACTGTTCGGCTGCATTTTCATTGGTCGTTTTGTTCTCGCTTCCAAGCTGGGGCGGTTGCTGATGGCCATGCGCGACAAGGAGGAGCGGGTGCGCTTTTCCGGTTACGACGTGGCCGCCTTCAAGATCTTCGTGTTCTGTATCGCCGCCGGATTCTCGGCCATCGGCGGTGCGATGTTCGCCCTGCAGGTGGGCTTCATGTCGCCGTCGTTCGTCGGCATCGTGCCGTCCATTGAGATGGTGATTTTCACCGCCGTCGGCGGGCGCATGTCGCTGCTCGGCGCGGTGTATGGAGCCTTGCTGGTCAACTACGGCAAGACCTATTTCTCCGAATCCTTTCCCGAGCTGTGGCTGTACCTGATGGGTGGGTTGTTCATTGCCGTGGTCATGTACTTCCCCAATGGCCTGGCCGGGCTCTGGGACAGCCATGGTCGCCAGGCCCTGGCTCGCTGGTTGCGGCGCACCCCGCGCCGGCTACCGGTGGACACGCCCTTGCCGCCAGCCCCCCGTATCGAACCGACCACCGCTGCCCCCGAGCGTGCTTCCCTGGAGACACAGCCATGACCGCCGTCGGTTTTCAGATGAACAAGCCGGTGCTGGCTATCGAGGGGCTGACGGTGTCTTTCGATGGTTTCAAGGCGGTGGACGATCTCAATCTCTATATCGATCGCAATGAAGTGCGGGTGGTGATCGGCCCCAACGGTGCGGGCAAGACCACCTTGCTCGACCTGATCTGCGGCAAGACGCGCGCCACCAGCGGCAGCATCCAGTTCGATGCAAAGGAGCTGACCAAGATGCACGAGTACAACATCGTCCGCGCCGGGGTCGGGCGCAAATTCCAGAACCCGTCGATCTACGAAAACCTCACGGTGTTCGAGAACCTGGAGATGTCCTACCCCGCCGGGCGCAAGGTGTTCAGCGCCTTGTTCTTCAAGCGCAGCGCAGCGGTGATTGCCAGGGTGCAAGAGGTGGCCGGGGAGATATTTCTCGGCGAGTTGCTGGAGCAACAAGCTGACTTGCTTTCCCACGGGCAGAAGCAGTGGCTGGAGATCGGCATGCTGCTGATGCAGAACCCCGACCTGCTGATGCTCGACGAACCCGTCGCCGGGATGAGCGTCAACGAGCGTGTGCAAACTGCCGAGTTGCTCAAGCGCATCAGCCAGGGACGGTCGGTGCTGGTGATCGAGCACGACATGGAATTCGTCAAGAGCATCGCCCACAAGGTCACGGTGTTGCACCAGGGCAAAGTGCTCGCCGAGGGCAGCATGGAGTCGGTGCAAAGCAACCCGAAAGTCATTGAAGTCTATCTGGGCCATTGAGGAAGCAGGCATGTTCAACGTCAACAAGCTGTCCTGTGGCTACGGCCAGAGCCAGATTCTCCACGACCTCGACCTGTCCGTGGCCCGGCGGGAAATCGTCGCCGTGATGGGGCGCAACGGCATGGGCAAGACCACGCTGTTCAAGAGCCTGATGGGTATTCTCCCGCAATGGGAAGGGCAGATCAGCGTCGATGGGCGTGAGGTCTCCAGCCTTGAGACCCATGAGCGGGTCGAGCACGGCATCGCCTATGTGCCCCAGGGGCGGATGATTTTTCCTGGCATGACGGTACTGGAAAATATCCAGACCGGCTTGCCGGCCTCGGCCCGAGGCCAGGTGCCGGAAGACCTCTATGCCTTGTTCCCGGTGCTTCACGACATGCGCTCGCGCAAGGGTGGCAACCTCTCGGGCGGGCAACAACAGCAACTGGCGATTGCCCGGGCGCTGGCGACCCAGCCCAAGGTGCTGTTGCTGGATGAGCCCACCGAGGGCATCCAGCCGTCGATCATCAAGGACATTGCCCGCACCCTGAAGGAAATCCGCCACCTGCGCGACCTGACCATCGTCGTCTCCGAACAGGTGCTGTCGTTCACCCTGGAAATCGCCGACCGCTTCCTGGTGATCGAGAAGGGGCGTTTCGTCATCGAGGAAACCCGCGACAAGGTCGACGAGGCGACCATCAGCCGTTACCTCTCCGTGTAGGCCCGCCCCGGCACGGGGCGCTACGTCATCCGACGTATTGGCCGATTCGCGCCGCCATTGAAGACTGCTGCTAACGCTGTACATCCTTACCGTTCAGGAGCTTTGCCATGACCGATACGTTGATCAAAGTCGACCTCAACCAGCCTGCCACCGAGAATGAGCAGATTCACAATCGCTGGCATCCGGACATCCCGATGGCCTGCTGGGTCAAGCCGGGAGATGACTTCATTCTCGAGACCTATGACTGGACCGCCGGGGCGATCAAAAACAACGACGATGCGGCGGATGTGCGCGATATCGACCTCTCTACCGTGCACTACCTGTCCGGCCCGGTGGGCGTACATGGTGCCGAACCGGGTGATCTGCTGGTGGTCGACCTGCTGGATATCGGCGCCAAGGCCGACGCTCAGTGGGGGTTCAACGGCTTCTTTTCCCGGCAGAACGGTGGCGGTTTTCTCACCGACCATTTCCCCTGCGCGCAGAAAGCCATCTGGGATTTCAATGGCATGTTCACCCGCTCGCGGCATATCCCAGGGGTCAACTTCGCCGGGCTGATCCACCCCGGGCTGATTGGTTGCCTGCCTGATCCGGTGATGCTCGCCGACTGGAATCGCCGTGAGCAGGAACTGATCGACACCAACCCGACCCGCGTGCCGCCACTGGCCAACGCCCCCCTGGCCGCCACCGCGCACATGGGCAAGCTCAAGGGCCAGGCCCGTGATGACGCGGCGGCCACCGGCGCCCGCACGGTGCCACCGCGCGAGCATGGGGGTAACTGCGATATCAAAGACCTGTCCCGGGGCTCGAAAATCTTCTTCCCGGTCTACGTCAATGGCGCCGGGTTGTCGGTGGGCGATCTGCATTTCAGCCAGGGGGACGGTGAGATCACCTTTTGCGGCGCCATCGAGATGGCCGGCTGGGTGCACATGAAGGTCGAGCTGATCAAGGGCGGCATGGCCAAGTACGGGATCAAGAACCCGGTGTTCAAGCCGAGTCCGATCACCCCGAACTACAACAACTACCTCATCTTCGAAGGCATTTCGGTGGACGAGAGCGGCCAGCAGCATTATCTGGACGTCAACGTCGCCTACCGCCAGGCCTGCCTTAATGCGATCAACTACCTGACCAAGTTTGGCTACTCCCCGGCCCAGGGTTATGCATTGCTGGGCTCGGCGCCGGTGCAAGGGCATATCAGCGGTGTGGTGGATATTCCCAATGCCTGCGCGACGTTGTGGTTACCGACCGAGATCTTCGACTTCGACATCAACCCCAATGCCAGCGGTCCGATCAAGCATCTGGATGGCAGCATCGACCTGCCCATCGCTCCCGACCTGTAGGACGCCCACCATGCCGACCTACGAATATCAGTGCCAGGCTTGCGGCACCTTCACGCTGTTGCGGCCCATGAACCAGCGCCATGAGCCTTGCCAGTGCCCCTATTGTGGCGGCGCTGGTGGTGGCTTGCAGCTGTCGGTGCCGGCGTTGAACTGCCTCTCGAGCAGTCAGCGTCAGGCCATTGCTACCAATGAGCGCAGCGCCCACGCGCCGCAGACCGTCGCCGAGTACCAGCAGCGGCGTCATCCCAAGGGTTGCGGTTGCTGTACCCCGAACAAACCAGTGGTGCCGAGCAAGGCCAATCCCCTGGGACTCAAGAGCAAGACCGGACCCAGGCCCTGGATGATCAGTCACTGACGGAGGATTTCTTCATGCGCCATGGCGACATTTCCAGCAGCCCCGATACCGTCGGTGTTGCTGTCGTGAACTACAAGATGCCGCGCCTGCATAGCAAGGCTGAGGTCATCGACAACGCCCACAAGATCGCCGAGGTGATCAAGGGCATGAAGCAGGGGCTGCCGGGCATGGACCTGGTGGTGTTTCCTGAGTACAGCACCATGGGCATTCTCTATGACCGTGACGAGATGATGGCCACCGCCGCGACTATTCCCGGCGAAGAGACCGCCATCTTCGGCGCGGCCTGTCGCGAGGCCAATACCTGGGGCGTGTTTTCCCTGACCGGCGAACGCCACGAGGAACATCCGCACAAGGCGCCTTACAACACCCTGGTGCTGATCGACAATCACGGACAGATCGTCCAGCGCTATCGCAAGTGCATCCCCTGGTGCCCCATCGAAGGCTGGTACCCCGGTGATCGCACCTATGTCTGCGACGGCCCCAAGGGCATGAAGATCAGCCTGATCATCTGCGACGACGGCAACTACCCGGAGATCTGGCGCGATTGTGCGATGAAGGGCGCGGAGCTGATCGTCCGCTGCCAGGGCTATATGTACCCGGCCAAGGAGCAGCAGGTGCAAATGTCCAAGAGCATGGCCTGGGCCAACAACTGCTACGTCGCGGTGGCCAACGCCGCCGGCTTCGACGGGGTGTATTCATACTTCGGACACTCGGCGATCATCGGTTTCGACGGGCGGACCCTGGGCGAGTGTGGGGAGGAGGAAATGGGCATCCAGTACGCCCAATTGTCGATCTCGCAGATTCGAGATGCCCGGGCCAACGATCAGTCGCAGAACCATTTGTTCAAGCTGCTTCACCGTGGCTACACCGGCCTCTACGATTCAGGCGATGGTGACAAGGGTATCGCCGACTGTCCGTTCGAGTTCTATCGCACCTGGGTTCTGGATGCGCAGAAGGCCCGGGAGGATGTGGAAAAAATCACCCGGCGCACCGTGGGGGTGGCGGACTGTCCGGTGGGACAATTGCCCCACGACGGCAAAGAAAAGACGGCGGGCTGAGGCATGTCATCGATTCGGCAGATCCCGGCGGCGGGACCGCCCGAGGTACACCCGCCGGTTTCGCGCTTTATTTTCGAGCCGCAGCAGGTGATGGAGCTGCTGCGCGCGCGCATCGTCGGTCAGGACGCGGCGTTGGCGGCGGTCGAGGCGCAACTCAAGGTGCTCAAAGTGGACATCGGCGAGCGAGAGCGCCCGCTCGGGGTCAATCTGTTCATGGGCCCGACGGGGGTTGGCAAGACCGAGATCGTCCGCTTGCTGGCCCAGGCCCTTCACGGACGTGCCGACGCGCTGTGCCGCATCGATATGCAGACCCTGGCCCAGGAACATTACGCCGCGGCGCTGACCGGGGCGCCGCCGGGTTATGTGGGCAGCAAGGAGGGCGTCAGCCTGTTCGACAGCGAGTTGATCCAAGGCAGCTATAGCCGTCCCGGTATCGTCCTGTTCGATGAGCTGGAAAAGGCCAGCGATGAGGTACTGCGCAGCCTGCTGGGAATTCTGGAGAATGGCCAGCTCACCTTGACGGGCGGCAGTCGCACTCTGGATTTTCGCAACAGCCTGATTTTCATGACCAGTAACATCGGCGCGCGTCAGGCCATTACCCGCAGACAACGTTTGAACCGCGGCTGGCGACGTCTGTTGGGCTGGTTCACGGAGGCTGAGACAGCGCTGCTGGAGCGGGCGTTGCACAAGCGTTTCGAGCCTGAATTTCTCAATCGCATCGATCGTATCCTGGTGTTCGACCCTATAGAGGGTCGCTGGCTGGACGCTCTTTTGGATATCGAGCTGGCCAAACTCAATCAACGCCTGGGAGCGCATCGCCAGCTTTCAGTGGACGAACTGGCTCGGGCCTGGTTGGGACGCAAACATGATTCTCGCTTCGGCGCTCGCGCCTTGGTGCGCAGAGTGCGGATCGAGCTGGAGCCCGCGATTGCTGACTGTCTGCTGGCTAGCGCCGAGACTGGACAGATGATCGCAACGGTACAAGACCAGCGGCTGGTGGTGCGGCGGCAGAAATGTCCGTCCGGCTAGTTTTCCAGTCACTGCCAACCCTCGGTATTCCACTTTCCTGCCCACCGGGCCCCGAGCTGTTTCAACGTGCAAGCCGACGTAAGTTGAACATGACATCGGGCCAAATTGAGCCTCAAAGGGGGATATGGGTGGTCGACAAGACCTGGCGCAAACCCATGAACGAGCGAATCTGCCGAACCCCGGGCAGGTAAAGCAGTTGCTCCGCGTGGAGCCGGTTGAAGCTGTTGCTGTCCTTGGTTCGGATCAACATGAAGTAGTCGAATTCCCCCGTCACCACATGGCATTCCATGCAGCCGGACACTTTTTGTGCGGCCGCCTCGAATGCGGCGAAGGACTCCGGTGTGGAGCGGTCCAGCACCACGCCGATCAAGACCACCATCCCCGCATCCAGCGCTTGATTGTCCAGCAGTGCAACGATGTTCTTGATCAGGCCAGCTTGCTTGAGCCGTTCGACGCGTCTCAGGCACGCCGGTGCGCTCAATTTCACCTTCTCTGCAAGCGCCACATTGGAGATGGAGGCATCTCGCTGCAGGGTCTTGAGGATTGCACGGTCGGTTCGATCCAGCGGCTGCGGCATTAGGACTGTTTCGCCCGGCTTGCTGTGATTATTTGTTGCGTTCATATTTATTTATACACAATAAAAATATGTTTGAATTGGTTATGTGAAAATTATGTTTCTTTATTTGGCGATTATTTGCAATACATATTTTTTGATTTCTTCTTAGTATTGAACTCATCGAAGCCCCCCTGAAAGAGCCTGGAATGCAGCCTTTGTTTTTCGGCCTGGCGCTTGGATATTCAATAATCGAGGAGCAGAGTCATGAACCTGAATCGTTTTAAACGTTATCCGCTGACCTTCGGTCCTTCGCCCATCACGCCCTTGAAACGCCTCAGCGAACACCTGGGCGGCAAGGTCGAGTTGTATGCCAAACGCGAAGATTGCAACAGCGGCCTGGCCTTCGGCGGCAACAAGACGCGCAAGCTCGAATACCTGATTCCTGAGGCCCTCGAACAGGGCTGCGACACCTTGGTGTCCATCGGCGGGATCCAGTCGAACCAGACCCGCCAGGTCGCTGCCGTCGCCGCTCACCTGGGCATGAAGTGCGTGCTGGTGCAGGAAAACTGGGTGAACTACTCCGACGCCGTGTATGACCGCGTTGGCAACATCGAGATGTCCCGCATCATGGGCGCGGACGTACGGCTGGATGCCGCCGGGTTCGACATCGGTATTCGGCCCAGCTGGGAGAAGGCCATGAGCGACGTGGAGGAGCGGGGCGGCAAGCCGTTCCCGATCCCGGCGGGTTGTTCCGAACACCCTTACGGCGGGCTGGGGTTCGTCGGCTTTGCCGAGGAAGTGCGGGAGCAGGAAAAACAACTGGGGTTCACGTTCGACTACATCGTGGTCTGCTCCGTGACCGGCAGTACCCAGGCCGGCATGGTCGTCGGTTTCGCCGCGGACGGCCGTTCGAAGAACGTTATCGGCATTGATGCCTCGGCCAAGCCCGAGAAAACCAAGGCACAGATCCTGCGTATCGCCCGACACACCGCTGAGCTGGTGGAACTGGGGCGTGAGATCACCGAAGAGGACGTGGTGCTCGATACACGCTTCGCTTACCCGGAATACGGTTTGCCCAACGAAGGTACGCTGGAAGCCATTCGCCTGTGCGGCAGCCTGGAAGGTGTACTGACCGACCCGGTGTATGAAGGAAAATCCATGCACGGCATGATCGAAATGGTCCGCCGCGGCGAGTTCCCCGAAGGCTCGAAAGTGCTTTATGCGCACCTGGGCGGGGCACCTGCGCTGAACGCCTACAGCTTCCTGTTCCGCAACGGCTGATTAAACGCCAATAACCTGTAGGAGCGAGCTTGCTCACGAAGCGCTGGGTGAGTCGGCATTAATGTTGAATGTCACGGCCTTATCGTCGGATCGCCGCCGAGAGCAAGCTGCTGCAATCAAGCCGCCGGGAGTACCGCCATGCATGCGATATCGCAATCCGCAGTCTGGATCAAGGAACCTTCGGCGGATGCCGGGGTGGTCATCGTGACCAGCGCTGCGTTGCCCAAATACATGATCGACAAGCTGCATGTGGCGATAGATGACTGGGACCAGGTGGCCTATCTGGCCGTCAAGCAAGCCGAGGTGTTGATGGTCGACTGGTTGCGGGTCGGCTCCAACCCGCAGCCGTCTGCCGGGGGCGAGGTGTGTTATGCCAGCCAACTGTTAGGCGCTGTCCCCCACGGCAGCTTTTTACTGGAAGTGGGCACGTTCTCTGGTCTGGCCTGGTTGGGATCCGTCTGCGGCCACCCGCTGCGCGTCGTCGAACTTGGCGAAATAGCCTCATCCACGGTGGCGATGGATCGCCAGGTGGAAGAGGTGTTATTGGCGACCCAAAGTCTGGCGAAAAGCGTGCTGCAGGCGCGCGGCGTCATCTAACCCATGCCCTCGTCAATACGCTTGTTGAAACAGGAAAAAGGCAAAGCTTATGAGCCGAACCGCCGAGGGTCGTGCCCACGCCATGACGTGGATGCGCGAGCCTTCCAGTTGTACGCGCATCGTGGTCATCGTGAGCGGACTTGATAGCGATCATATTGACTTGATCCATCAGGGGTTCAGCTGTTTTGACAATGTTGCGCTGATCCATGTCGATACGCTGAACACCGCGCCGGGCAAGCTCGTTGGCGTGCCAGTGGCCAAGCGTGACTGCCATTTTGTGGTGCTCGGTGAACTTGATGAGCGCTTCTTGCACGACCTTTCCATTGGTCAGCCATGCCTCTACCCGGTTGCACCAGACGAGGCGGCCGAACATGCCGTCATCGCGGCGGTTGAGCAGGTCAAAAGCCTCGCCCGAGTGAGCCATTCGCGCCACCTTGAAGTGATACCCGACACCTGCAGGAGTTGCCTATGAACCTGTCCGCTCCCCATGCCCAATGGCCGGGCCAGGCTGCCGAGGATGAAGAAATGACCGAGTGGCGTGAGGCGTTGCTCTCCGTCGCAGCCCACGGCGGCACGAGCCGGGCCAAACAGATCCTCGACATGCTGCTGGCCGTGGCAAACGCTTCGGACATCGGCTGGCGGCCCAGCCATGGCACCCCATACATCAATACCATCAGTGTTGAGCAGCAACCGGTGTTTCCAGGCGATCTGGCCATCGAAGAGCGTCTGGCCTCGATCATGCGCTGGAATGCCCTGGCGATGGTTGCCCGGGCCAATCACGCCTATGGCGAATTGGGTGGACACATTGCCAGTTATGCCAGCGCGGCGGATCTGTTTGAAGTGGGCTTCAACCATTTCTTCAAGGCGCGCACCCAAACCGGCGGGGGTGACCTGGTGTTCTACCAACCGCACTCGGCGCCAGGCGTCTATGCCCGGGCGTTCCTTGAGGGACGCCTGGAAGAAAAGGATCTGCAGCACTATCGGCAAGAGATCGGCGCGCGCGCCAATGGCGCCCGGGGTTTGTCGAGTTATCCACACCCGTGGTTGATGCCGGACTTCTGGCAGTTCCCGACGGGCTCCATGGGGATCGGTCCGATCAGCTCGATCTACCAGGCGCGTTTCATGCGTTACCTGGAGCACCGCGGCCTGCAAGAGACCTCGGGGCGGACCGTCTGGGGGGTGTTTGGCGACGGTGAAATGGATGAGCCGGAAAGCATGTCGGCGTTGACCCTGGCGGCGCGCGAAGGGCTGGATAACCTGGTCTGGGTGGTCAATTGCAACCTGCAGCGGCTGGACGGCCCGGTGCGTGGCAACGGTCGCATCATCGACGAGCTCGAGGCATTGTTCGGCGGTGCAGGCTGGAACGTGATCAAACTGGTGTGGGGTTCCGACTGGGACAGATTGTTTGCCCGGGATAAAGACGGTGCGCTGGTCCGCGCATTGTCGGCCACGGTCGATGGCCAGTTCCAGACGTTTGCGGCCAAGGATGGGCGCTTCAACCGCGAGCATTTCTTCGGCCAGGACGCAGCCTTGGCGCATTTGGCCGAAGGCCTGACCGACGAGCAGATCGACCGCCTCAAACGCGGCGGTCATGACCTGGTGAAGATCTTTGCCGCGTATCAAAGCGCAATGCTCGAGGGCAAGAAACCTACGGTGATCCTGGCCCAGACCAAGAAGGGCTTCGGCATGGGCGACGCCGGGCAGGGCAAGATGACTGTGCACCAGCAGAAGAAACTCGATAATGAGGCGTTGATCGCGTTCCGCAACCGTTTCAACCTGCCATTGACCGATGAGCAGGCTACCTCGCTGAGCTTCTTCAAACCGAGCGACGACAGCGCGGAAATGCGCTACCTGCATGAGCGCCGCCGAGCGTTGGGCGGCTACATGCCTGCGCGACCTTCGGCCTGCGCGTCATTGGCCGTGCCCGATGTAGACAGCTACGCCGGGTTTGCCCTCACCGCCCAAGGCAAGGAAATGTCCACCACCATGGCCTTCGTGCGAATGCTCAGCGGCTTGCTCCGGGACAAGCAACTGGGGCCGCGCATCGTACCGATCGTGGCGGATGAAGCACGCACGTTCGGCATGGCCAGCCTGTTCAAGCAGATCGGTATCTACTCCAGCGTGGGCCAGCGTTATGAGCCGGAGGACATTGGTTCGATCCTCAGTTATCGAGAAGCCCTGGACGGGCAGATTCTTGAAGAGGGCATCAGCGAAGCCGGCGCCATCAGTTCCTGGGTCGCGGCCGCGACCAGCTACTCGGTGCATGGCCTGCCGATGCTGCCGTTCTACATCTATTACTCGATGTTCGGTTTCCAGCGCATCGGCGACCTGATCTGGGCCGCGGCGGATCAGCGCGCTCGCGGGTTCCTGCTCGGTGCCACCGCGGGGCGCACAACCCTGGGGGGCGAGGGCTTGCAGCACCAGGACGGTAACAGCCACGTGATGGCGGCGATGGTGCCCAACTGTCGCGCCTACGATCCCGCGTTCGCGGGTGAATTTGCGGTGATTCTGGATCACGGCATGCGCCAGATGCTGGAGCGTCAGGTCGACGAGTTTTATTACGTCACGTTGATGAACGAGAACTACCCGCAGCCCAACCTTCCTGAAGGTGTCGAACAGGCGATCATCAAGGGCATGTATGCATTTGCCCGGCATGAAGTGAAGGAAGCGCGCGGCGCCGTGCAGTTGCTGGGTTCCGGCACGATCTTGCGCGAAGTCATTGCCGCTGCCGAGTTGTTGGCCAGCGATTGGAGCATCGACAGTCAGGTCTGGAGCGTTACCAGCTTCACCGAGTTGGCACGTGATGCTCGTGAAGTGGAGCGCTGGAATCGTCTGCATCCCGGACAAGCTGCCCAATGCAGTCATGTTCAAGAATGCCTTCGCGACTCGGCGCCCATCATTGCCTGTACCGACTACGTGCGCGCCTTGCCCCAGTTGATCGCCAGTTATCTCGATGGCCATTACACCGTGCTCGGCACCGACGGGTTTGGCCGCAGCGATACCCGCAACCAACTGCGCAGGTTCTTCGAAGTGGACCGCCACCAGATCGTCCTGAGTGCGCTGACCTCACTGGTGCATGAGGGGCGTCTGGACCCCAGTGTCTGTGCCCTGGCCATTGAACGCTACGCGATTGACGTTGACGCCGTGGCCCCTTGGGACGCTTGAAACCAGCTTCATCCTGTGGGAGCGAGCCTGCTCGCGAAGACGGTGGTTGAGTTACATGGATGTTGGGTTTACTGGCCTCATCGCGAGCAGGCTCGCTCCCACAGGTTTTTGTGTCGTGTGCAGATGCTGTGAACACCCGCGAGTCCATGTGCGAGCTTGCTCGCGAAAGCGGTGGATCAGTTTGAAGTGATGTTGGCTATGCCGACGCCTTTGCGAGCAAGCCCGCTCCCACAGTTTTTGTGTTGTGTGCAGATGCTGTGAACACCCGCGAGTCCATGTGGGAGCGAGCCTGCTCGCGATAGCGGTGGTTGAGTTACATGGATGTTGGGCTTACTGGCCTCATCGCGAGCAAGCCCGCTCTCACAGGTTTTTGTGTTGTGTGCAGATGCTGTGAACACCCGCGAGTCCATGTGGGAGCGAGCCTGCTCGCGATAGCGGTGGTTGAGTTACATGGATGTTGGGCTTACAGGCCTCATCGCGAGCAAGCCCGCTCCCACAGGTTTTTGTGGCGTGTGCAGATGCTGTGAACCCCCGCGAGTCCATGTGCGAGCCTGCTCGCG
>NZ_JABWQV010000250.1 GCF_014268615.1 Pseudomonas tehranensis
TTTCTATGGAAAACGGCCTTTTTTGTGGGCGTTAGAAAATGCACTGTAGCGAGGAGATTTATCTCGCTGGTAGAGAGCAACGAGGTTGCGATTTCCCCGGCCCGTTCAGTCCGAAGCGAACGATCAAGCTCTAAAGATCGCAGCCTGCGGCAGCTCCTACAGCCTGAGGGGAAATCTCATCGCCTTAGGGACTGTCTCAGGCCGACTTGGCCAGAATCAGCCCATTCTCGCTCGCCGCTTCCAGGCGGATCGCCACGAATTTCGAGGTCGGGGTATGGCTGCCGTCGCCGGTGCTCTCCAACGGCACCAACGGATTCACTTCAGGGTAATAGGCGGCGGCCTGTCCGGCGGGAATATCGAATGCCAGCAGGGTAAAGCCTTTGACCCGTCGCTCGCGCCCGTCATCCCAGAGTGAGACGATGTCGGCCTTCTGCCCAGGTTTGAAGCCCAGTCGAATGATGTCCGCTTCATTGACGAACAACACGTCACGCTGGCCCTTCACGCCGCGATAACGGTCATCGAGGCCATAGATGGTGGTGTTGTACTGATCGTGAGAACGCATGGACTGCATGATCAGGTCAGGCAATTGGCCGGTGGCGCGGGTGCGTTCATGCACCAGGTCGGTCGGCAACCGGTTGGGCTTGAAGTTGGCGCGGCCGGAGGCGGTATTCCAGCGACGTGCACCGGCACTGTTGCCCAGATAGAAGCCGCCTGGGTTCTGGAGCTTTTCGTTGAAGTCTTTAAACCCCGGGATAGTGTCGGCGATCAAGTCGCGGATGCGGCTGTAATCAGCCACCAGCCAGTTCCAGTCCACCGGGCGGCTGCCCAGCGTGGCGGCGGCGATGCCGGCGATGATCCAGGGTTCGGAGCGCATCTGGTTCGACAGCGGCTGCAATTGGCCATTGGACGCATGGACCATGCTGAAGGAGTCTTCCACGGTCACCGCTTGCGCGCCTTCGACTTGAAGGTCGATGTCGGTGCGGCCCAGGCACGGCAGGATCAGCGCCTCTTTCCCATGAGCCAGATGGCTGCGGTTGAGCTTGGTGCTGATCTGCACAGTCAGGTCGCAATTGCCCAAGGCCTGGAACGTCCGATCACTGTCCGGGGTGGCCTGGGCGAAGTTGCCGCCCAGAGCGATGAAGACCTTCGCCCGGCCATCGGCCATGGCGTGGATCGCTTCGACCACGTTGTGGCCATTCTCGCGCGGCACCTTGAACTGGAAGCGACGCTCCAGCGAGTCAAGGAACGCCGCCGGCGGACGCTCGTTGATGCCCATGGTCCGGTCGCCCTGCACGTTACTGTGGCCGCGAACCGGGCACAGGCCGGCGCCCGGCCGGCCGATATTGCCGCGCAGCAGCATCAGGTTGGCGATTTCCTGGATGGTCGCCACCGAATGGCGATGCTGGGTGATGCCCATCGCCCAGCACATGATCACGTTCTTGCTGATGGCGTACATGCGCGCCGCTTGTTCGATCTCGACCAGGGTCAAGCCCGACTGCTCAACGATCTGCTTCCACGGCGTGTCATCGACCACGGCCAAGTAATCCAGTACGTCGATGCTGTGTTCGTTCAGGAACGCGTGGTCGAACACCGCCGCAGCGCCGGTGTTTTGTGCCTCACGTTCCCATTGCAGCAGGAACTTCGCCATGCCCCGCAAGACCGCCATGTCGCCACCCAGGGCCGGACGGAAATAGGCGGAGTTGGTCGGTTTGTCCCCGTTGGTAAGCATCTCGATCGGGTTTTGCGGGTGCTGGAAACGCTCAAGGCCACGCTCCTTGAGCGGGTTGATGCACACCACCTGGGCGCCGCGTTTCACCGCTTCGCGCAGCGGTTCGAGCATGCGCGGATGGTTGGTGCCTGGGTTCTGGCCCCAGACGAAAATCGCGTCGGCATGCTCGAAATCGTCGAAAGTCACGGTGCCTTTGCCCACGCCGACACTCTGGGAAAGCGCTACGCCACTGGCTTCATGGCACATGTTCGAGCAGTCGGGGAAGTTATTGGTGCCGTAGGCGCGCACAAACAACTGATAGAGGTAGGCCGCTTCGTTGCTGGCCCGGCCCGAAGTATAGAACTCAGCCTGGTTCGGGCTGGAGAGCCCCTGCAAGTGTTTGCCGATCAGGGCAAATGCCGCTTCCCAGCTGATGGGTTTGTAGCGGTCGGTTTCGGCGTCGTAGCTCAATGGCTCGGTCAGGCGCCCCTGGTATTCCAGCCAATAGTCGCTCTGCTCCAGCAGCGACGTCACACTGTGTTTTGCGAAGAATGCGCCATCGACACGGCGCTTGGTCGCTTCCCAGTTCACGGCTTTGGCGCCGTTCTCGCAGAACTTGACCATGCCACTTTCCGGCGAGTCGCCCCAGGCACAGCCTGGGCAGTCAAAGCCGCCGTTCTGGTTGGTCTTGAGCATCATGCGCAGGTTCTTCAGCGCATTGTCGCTGGTCAGCCAGGCCTGGGCGACGCTGATCAACGCGCCCCAACCACCGGCCGGGCCCTTGTAGGGCTTGTAGCGCGGTACGGGTTTCTGATCGGCTTGTTGATGATTGCTCACGCTTGATTCTCCATCGCAGGGCTGTAGACCCGCGGCGCACTTTTTTGCGGCAGGTGGATGAGATTGAGGTTGTGTTGTCGGGCCCATTGCACGGCAAGGCCGGTGGGAGATGACAGGCTGACCAGGGTCTGGATGCCGGCGCGCAACACTTTCTGGATCAATTCGAGGCTGCAACGACTGGTGACGATCGCCACGCCTCCGCTCACCGGGATCTGCTGTCGGATCAGCGCGCCGATCAGTTTGTCGAGGGCGTTGTGCCGGCCGATATCTTCGCGACCCAGTAGCAATTGACCTTGGGCGTTCATGAACAGGGCCGCGTGTACCGCACCGCAATGCTGGCCCAGGGGCTGGAACTGGCCGATGCGTTGACGCAGGCCTTCGAGCCACTGGGCCGGTGGCAGTGGCGTGCCGGGCAGTGCCTTGAGGTTCGGTAATGCCTGCTCCACCGCTTCCACCCCGCAAAGCCCGCAGCCGCTGGTGCCGGCCAGTTGTCGGCGTTGTTGCTTGAGGCTCCAGAAGGCGCGATTGGCGATAGTTACCTGGGCGTATTGCGCAGAACCGTCGCCGCTAAGTTGCACGTCATAGATGTCCGCAGGGTCTTCAATGATGCCGCTGCCCAGGCTGAAGCCGACGATGAAGTCTTCAAGGTCAGAGGGCGTGACCAGCATGACAGCCTGACTGATGCCGTTATAGGCGATCGCCAGCGCCACTTCCTCGGCCAGCGCGGTGCTGTCCGATTGGGAATGGTCCAGGTCGCAGTAGCGATAGCTCTGGCTGGCGGCTGGCGCGGGTGTTTTCTCCGCAGGCGCAGGACAGACCGGAGGCTTGTCGTTCATAGGCATCACTGACAGTGGGAATAGTGATAAGACTAAATGCGGCAATCTGCCACGTCTAATCGCTATTACTGATCTATCAATAGATGACGTCGATCAAGATGTCGTTGATGATTTCTGGTAGAGGGCGAAGCAAGCCTCCGCCAAAGCCGAGCGCGGAGCGCCGCGGCGCATGATCAGACCCAACGGGACCAGGGTTTGCGCGTCTTCGATGGGTTGGATGCGCAAGTCCTGGGTCAGCATACCCAGGCCACTGTCCAGCGGCATCACCGCGCAACACAGTCCGCCGTGGACGGCTTGTAACAATTGATGCACCGCGTCGGTTTGCAGCAGAGGGCGGGGTGTGAGGCCCCGACTGTGGAAGTTGTGGTCGATAGACTGACGAAAATGCATGCCGCTGGTGAGCATGCCCAGGGGCAACTCGATCAGCGCTTCCCAGCTCAGCGGCTGCTCGCCGAAATAGAAGTAGCGCTGGTCATAGAGCAGGCCCATGCGCGTATGGCTGAAGGGCAGGGCGTCAAAGCGTTCGGTGTCCAGGCGCTCCAGATAGGAAATGCCCAGGTCGATGCGGTTGTTCGCCAGTTGTTCGAGGATGCGTTCGGAGCTCAGGGAGGACAACTCGAAATGCAGGTTAGGGTGCTCGCTGTGCAGGCGCTGCATCATCGACAACGGATCGAAGTCCGACAATGGCACCACACCCAGGCGCAGGGTACCCACCAGGTTGCCACGGCAGGCCGCCGCTTCGGCCTGAAGACCGTCATAGGCCGCCATGACCGTGCGTGCCCAGGCCAACACCCGCTCCCCCGGAGCGGTGAAACCTTCAAAGCGCTGGCCTCGATTGACCAGCGGCAGACCCAACTCCTCTTCAAGGCTGCGCAGGCGCATCGACAGGGTCGGTTGGGTGATGTGGCAGCGCGCGGCTGCCTGGCCGAAGTGGCGGGTTTCGTCGAGCGCGATGAGAAATTTCAGCTGCTTGATGTCCATCTTCGTTCCAGGGCGCGGGAAGGTTCGGATTCTAGCGCTTTGTGCGCGGCAGGGTCATTGGTCGGCGGGGAACCGGGTTCGTTTGGCTTGGTCTAGGCTTTTGCGTCTGGATACTTAAACCCCAAGGAGCGTGCACCATGAGTATTTTTAGTTTTGTGAAGGAAGCTGGCGAAAAACTGATCGATCTGCTGACTCCCGGTAATGCCAATGCCAGCGAGCAGTTGAAAGAGCACATCAGTAAGGTGGGTCTTGGCAACCCGAATGTTCAGGCGACTATTGAGGGCGACAAAGTCACCGTGACCGGTGAGGTGAGCAGTCAGGAGGAGAAGGAAAAAATCCTGCTGGCCGTCGGCAACATCGCAGGTGTGGGCAGTGTTGATGATCAGATCACGGTGACAGGTCCAGTGGCACAAGCCGCACGTTTTGTGACCGTGAAGAAGGGCGACACCCTCAGCGCGATTTCCAAAGCCGAGTACGGCGACGCGAACAAGTACAACAAGATTTTTGAAGCCAACAAACCGATGCTGTCGCACCCGGACAAGATCTATCCGGGGCAGGTGCTGCGCATTCCTGAGTAGCCGGTCCCCTGTGGCGAGGGAGCTTGCTCCCGCTGGGTTGTGCAGCGGCCCCCATGCGACTGCTGCGCAGCCGAACGGGAGCAAGCTCCCTCGCCACATAGGGCTTTCAGAGCCCTTCGATCAGTGCCCGATAATCTCCCAACGCTTCAAACTCCCCGGTGTCTTTCGGCCCTTTGCGGCTGTCCGGTTCGCTGACGGCCAGCAGGTGCGCCACGCCGAACTCCCGAGCACTACGTAATACGGGCAGGGTGTCATCGATAAACAGGCTGCGGGCCGGGTCGAAGTTCAGGTCGGCTTGCAGCGCATCCCAGAATTGCGGACTTTCCTTGGGAAAACCGTAGTCGTGGGAGCTGATCAAACGCTCGAAATAGGGGGCCAGTTCGATGCGTTCCAGCTTCAGGGACAACGAATCGCGATGGGCGTTGGTGATCATGACCACCCGTTTACCCGCCCGCTGGATCGCCGCCAGGAACGTGTCGGCGTCCGGGCGCAGGGCAATCAGGTGCGCGGTTTCCAGCTTCAGTTCGCGCACCGGCAGTTTCAGCTCGATGCTCCAGAAGTCCAGGCAATACCACTGCAATTGACCGGCGTTGCGCTCGAACAGCGGCTGCAACTCCAGCTCGGCCATGGCCCGGCTCACGCCATGCAGTTCGGCGTAGCGCTGGGGCAAGTGTTCCATCCAGAAATGGTTGTCGTAATGCAGGTCCAGCAGGGTGCCGTCCATGTCCAGCAGCACCGTGTCGATCTCGTGCCAGGGCAGCAAGGCCATAAAACTTCTCCAGCGGTAATCGGATATCCGACACAAACAATCAGAATAGGCCGGGTATAGTAGCTCGCTATCGCCCAGGGAGCCGTTTATGCGCCAGAAACCCACCATACTCGATCGACGGATCGTCGCCACCAGCCGCCTGTTTTGCGTGGAAGAACTGAAACTGCGGTTTTCCAACGGCGTGGAGCGCACCTATGAACGTTTGGCGGGCAAGGGCGCAGGTTACGGCGCCGTGATGATCGTGGCGATGCTCGACACCGATCACGCCGTGCTGGTGGAAGAATACTGCGGCGGCACCGATGCCTACGAATTGTCCCTGCCCAAGGGGTTGATCGAGCCGGGTGAAGATGTGTTGGCGGCGGCTGAGAGGGAGCTTAAGGAAGAGGCCGGTTTTGGTGCGCGTCAATTGGAGCACCTGACTGAACTGTCCCTGTCCCCCGGCTACATGAGCCAGAAGATCCAGGTGGTGCTGGCGACCGATCTCTATGAAGAGCGGCTGGAAGGTGACGAGCCCGAGCCGATGCGCGTGGACAAGGTCAATCTGCGTGAGTTGTCGGCCTTGGCGCAAAACCCTCAATTCACGGAGGGTCGGGCCTTGGCGGCGCTGTACTTGGTCCGTGACCTGCTGACCCAGCGCGGAGCGTTCCTGTCATGAATTTTCCCGATCCCCTGATGGCTCCTGTGGTCGAGCTGGCGCTCAAGGCCGGTGAGGCGATCCTGCCGTTCTGGCGAGCCAATGTGCAGGTCAACCACAAGTCCGACGCCTCGCCGGTGACCGCCGCAGACATGGCCGCTCACGATGTGATCGTGGCCGGGCTGACCGCGCTGGCGCCGGATATCCCGATCCTCTCCGAAGAGGACGCTAATATTGCGCAAAGCGTGCGCGCCGGCTGGCAACGCTGGTGGTTGGTGGACCCGCTGGATGGAACCAAGGAGTTCATTTCCGGCAGCGAAGAGTTCACCGTCAATATCGCACTGGTCGAGCAGGGGCGGGTGGTGTTTGGCGTAGTGTCGATGCCCACCAATGGTCGCTTTTACGTCGGTGGCGCGGGGCTCGGCGCCTGGCGTGGCGACCAGGGTGGCGAGCCTTTGCCGATCGAAGTGCGTAACGTACCGGCACCGGGTGATGCTTTTACGGTGGTCGCCAGCCGTCGCCATACCAGCCCGGAGCAAGAGCGTCTCTTGGGCGGCTTGAGCGAGTGCCTGGGGGAGTTGCAGCTGACGAGCATTGGCAGCTCGTTGAAGTTCTGCCTGCTGGCCGAGGGCGCGGCGGATTGCTATCCACGACTGGCGCCGACGTCCCAATGGGACACCGCCGCCGCCCAGGGCGTACTGGAGGGGGCGGGCGGCGAGGTGCTGGATCTACGCGGCGAGCCGTTCTGTTATCCACCGCGGGAGTCGCTGTTGAATGAGTCCTTCCTGGCGTTGCCGGCAAAGGCGGCGTGGCGTGGGAAACTGCTGGAACTTGCCCGCTCCTGAATCGGCTGCCCCTTGCTAGATCTGGGACAGTTGTTGTGGGGGGGGGGGGGGGG
>NZ_JABWQV010000251.1 GCF_014268615.1 Pseudomonas tehranensis
GTAGGAGCTGCCGAAGGCTGCGATCTTTTAATCTTTAATCCAGTTCGCCCATCACCCGCCCGGCAAACCCGAATACCCGCCGATGGCCGGCCAGGTCAACCAGCTCGACTTCCCGACTCTGACCCGGCTCGAAGCGTACGGCGGTGCCGGCCGGGATGTTCAGGCGCATGCCACGGCTGGCGGCGCGGTCGAAGGTCAGGGCGTCGTTGGTTTCGAAGAAGTGATAGTGCGAGCCGACCTGGATCGGTCGGTCGCCGCTGTTGGCCACGTTCAGCGTGAGGGTGCGGCGGCCGACGTTGAGTTCGATGTCGCCGGGCTGGACCTGGTATTGGCCTGGAATCATTGCGGTTGCCCCAAAGTCTTGTAGTAAATGGCGGTCGGGGTGTAGGTCCCGTCCGGGCTCTGGCAGTAGTCGGGCAGTTCTCCGACGCGGGTGTAGCCCATGGCGCGATAGAATGCCTCGGCCTCGGAACCGGCCTGCGTGTCGAGGTACAACAGGCCGCGCTTGTGCTGGCGGGCGCCCAGTTCCAGTGCGCTCATCAATTGCTGGCCGAGGCCCCGACGGCGGGCCTCGCCGCGCACCAGCAGCTTTTGCACTTCGGCACGGTTGAGGCCGTTGGGTTTCTGGCACAGGGCAAGTTGGACGCTGGCCTGCACCTGTTCATCCTTGACCACCACCCACAGCAGCAAGTGGCCCTGGTTGAGACTGGCCTGGACCTCGTCGAAATAGGCGCGGGCCTGGACCGCGTCGAGGTCGGCCATGAAGCCTACGCTGGCGCCATAGCCCACGGCATCGAGCAGCAGATCGATCAGGCCCTGGCGATAGTGCGCAAAGCTTTCAGCGGGGACTCGACGCAACTGGGCGGGGTTCATCGGTTATCACTCCTTGTCGACGGCAGGCGGTAGCGCCCCTGGGTTGAGGATCAACTGCATGAAAGTCAAATCCAGCCAGCGGCCGAATTTGGTGCCCACCTGAGGCATCTGTCCGGTGGTGATGAAACCGGTCCGCTCATGCAGGCGAATCGAGGCCGCGTTGGCGCTTTCAATGGCCGCGACCATGACGTGTTTGCCGCATGCCCTGGCGCGCTCGATCAGGGCCGTCATCAACAGTGAGCCCAGGCCGTTGCCGCATTGGTCGTTACGTACGTACACCGAATGCTCCACGGTGTGCCGGAAACCGTCGAAGGGTCGCCAGTCGCCGAACGAGGCATAGCCGAGTACGTTATCTTCCTCATCGACCACCACCAACACCGGATAGCCTTGCGATTGTCGGGCGCTGAACCAGGCCTGGCGATTGCCCAGGTCCACGGTCTGTTCGTTCCAGATCGCCGTGGTGCGTAGCACCGCGTCGTTGTAGATGTCACGGATCGCGGGCAAGTCGGCGTGCCGGGCGTCACGAATGTCATAGGTCATGGCGCAACCTCACGCGATCGGCTGGTGGACGGTGACCAGTTTGGTGCCGTCGGGGAACGTCGCCTCGACCTGGATCTCCGGGATCATTTCCGGGATGCCCTCCATCACCTGTTCACGGGTCAGCAGCGTGGTGCCGTAATGCATCAGCTCGGCCACGGTCTGGCCGTCGCGGGCGCCTTCGAGCAGGGCGGCGGAGATATAGGCCATCGCCTCCGGGTAGTTGAGCTTCAAACCGCGAGCCAACCGCCGCTCGGCGACGAGACCGGCGGTGAAGATCAGCAGCTTGTCTTTTTCGCGTGGGGTCAGGTCCATGTGCAATCCATAAGGGCAGATAAATAATTCGGGCTAAAAACATGTACCTCTGTGGGAGCGGGCTCACATTCAACAGTTGAGTTGGCTGACACACCGCCTTCGCGAGCAAGCCCGCTCCCACAGAAAAGCAAATTCAAGTACTCCAGATTCTCGGGGGCATGGCCTCCCGACCGAGCAACGCCGGGCGCAGAAGCCGCCACAACTCAATCAACCAACCCCGCGCCAGCAGCGCCTCGCTCGCCAGGCACCGGGCCACGACCAGGCCGGGCAACTGGGTCAGATCACCGCGTACGTCATGGCCCAGGGATCGACACCGTTCCAGCAACGCGCTGTCAATCTCACCAGTCACCAACAGCGTGGCGAACACCGGATCGCCGCCCAGCCCAATGGGCGAGTCGAGCAATCCGTCACCGCCCACAATGCGCTGGCGTTCATGCCAGAGCAACTGCCCGTCGCGGCGAATGTCCAGCCGTGACTGGAAGTGCCCCAGG
Source organism: Pseudomonas tehranensis (assembly GCF_014268615.1). Taxonomy (GTDB): domain Bacteria; phylum Pseudomonadota; class Gammaproteobacteria; order Pseudomonadales; family Pseudomonadaceae; genus Aquipseudomonas; species Aquipseudomonas tehranensis. Next base: position 2,217 of record NZ_JABWQV010000251.1, read on the forward strand.
TCAAATCGCTCACCGCTGGCCGGTCGACCGAGGGCCACCATGTCCCAGTAGAACAAGCGCCCGTCACCCTGCAGGTCGATGCGGGTGCTGAGTTCGGCCTGGGCGGCGCTGAAGACGATGGTTTCCTGGGGCAACCATTCCAGGGTCGCCCCCGCGGCCACGCTCAGGTTCAGTTGCTGATATGCCGGGCTGGCGGCGCGATACCATTTGGCCGCGCCGGGACTGGTCAACTGCGCCCACGCAGCGGGGCCGACGTGGGCGGCGATGTCCAGCCGATCACCGCCGGCAATTCCGCCGGGCGGGTGGACGATGATGTGCTGGCACACTTCGGGGCCTTCGGCGTACAGGTGTTTTTGCACCCGCAGCGGACCTTTGTGGCGGCGCTGCACCGGGCGCGTGCAGTCACCGAACCGGGCGTAACCCAGTTCCAGCTCGGCATGCCAGCTGGGGGTGAACAGGGCCGAAGGGGCCAGTGAGGAGACAGGTAGGTTCATGATTTCTGATTATCGTTAGAGCGCTACAGACTAGATCGTAACCAGCCCGCGTACACCCTCGGCTTCCATATTTTCTCCGCGCCCCTGCTGCACGATCTCGCCCCGGGACATCACCAGGTATTGATCGGCCAACTCGGCGGCGAAGTCGTAGAACTGCTCCACCAGCAAAATCGCCATGTCGCCCCGGGCCGCCAGTTTCTTGATGACCACGCCGATCTCCTTGATCACCGACGGTTGAATGCCTTCGGTGGGCTCGTCGAGAATCAGCAGGCGCGGACGGCTGGCCAGGGCCCGGCCAATGGCGAGCTGCTGTTGCTGGCCACCGGACAGGTCACCGCCACGGCGTTGTTTCATTTGCAGCAGCACCGGGAACAATTCGTAAATGAACGCCGGCACTTCCTTGGCCTCGGCAGCGGAAAAGCGCGACAGGCCCATCAGCAGGTTCTCTTCCACCGTCAGCCGCCCGAAAATTTCCCGGCCCTGGGGCACATAGGCAATGCCGGCGTGTACCCGTTGGTGCGGTTTGAAGGTGGTGATGGGCTTGCCTTCCCAATTCACCGCGCCTTCCTTGGCCGGCAACAGGCCCATCAGGCATTTGAGCAGGGTGGTCTTGCCCACGCCGTTGCGGCCCAGCAGGCACGTCACCTCGCCAACCTTCACGTCGAACGACAGACCGCGCAGGATGTGGCTACCGCCGTAGTATTGGTGCAGCTTGTCGACTTGCAGCATGTCTTAAGTCCCTCTCAAGTCCCCTGTGGGCGCAATAGCTTTCTGTGGGAGCAAAGCTTGCTCGCGACAGCAGCACCTCGGTCCATCAGAAGGACCGGGTTATCGTTCATCGCGAGCAAGCTTTGCTCCCACGGGCCCGCTCCCACAGGGGGAATGTATTTGCAGGCTACCGACCGAGATACACCTCGATCACCCGCTCATTGTCCTGCACCTGCGCCAGCGACCCTTCGGCCAGCACGCTGCCCTGGTGCAACACCGTGACGTGGTCGGCAATCGCGCCGACGAAGCCCATGTCGTGCTCCACCACCATCAGCGAGTGCTTGCCTGCCAGGGATTTGAACAGCTCGGCGGTGAACTCGGTTTCGGCGTCGGTCATGCCCGCCACCGGTTCATCGAGTAGCAAGAGTTGTGGGTCCTGCACCAGCAACATGCCGATCTCCAGAAACTGTTTCTGCCCGTGGGACAGCAGGCCAGCGGCGCGATTGACCGAGGTGGTCAGGCGAATGGTCTCCAGCACTTCGCTGATGCGGTCATTCTGCTCGCCGGTCAGTTTCGCCCGCAGGCTGGCCCATACCGACTTGTCGGTTTTGAGCGCCAATTCGAGGTTTTCGAATACGCTCAGAGCTTCGAACACCGTGGGTTTCTGGAACTTGCGGCCGATGCCGGCCTGGGCGATCTGCACTTCGCTCATGCTCGTCAGGTCCAGGGTTTCACCGAACCAGGCCTTGCCATGGCTGGGCCGGGTCTTGCCGGTGATCACGTCCATCAGCGTGGTCTTGCCTGCGCCATTGGGGCCGATGATGCAGCGCAATTCGCCGACGCCGATGTACAGGTTCAGAGCGTTCAGGGCCTTGAAGCCGTCGAAACTGACGCTGATGTCTTCCAGGGTCAGGATGGTGCCGTGGCGGGTGTTCAGGCCCTTGCCAGCGGCCTGGCCGAGGCCGATGGCGTCGCGGCTGCTGCCTTGGTCCCGATTGGCATCGATAGGAGGGTCGAGGATGGGTTCGAGCATGAAATCGGCCGTCGGTGTGATTCTCATTGTTCGCCTCTCTTCTTCAGCAAGCCGATCACGCCTTTAGGCAGATACAGCGTCACGACGATGAACAGCGCGCCAAGGAAGAACAGCCAATACTCGGGAAACGCCACGGTGAACCAGCTCTTCATACCGTTGACCACGCCGGCGCCCAGCAGCGGCCCGATCAGCGTGCCGCGCCCGCCAAGGGCCACCCACACGGCGGCTTCGATGGAGTTGGTCGGCGACATTTCGCTGGGGTTGATGATGCCCACCTGTGGCACGTACAGCGCCCCAGCCAGGCCGCACAGCACTGCGCTCAACACCCAGACGAACAGCTTGAAGCCTCGGGGATCGTAGCCGCAGAACATCAGGCGGTTTTCCGCGTCGCGCAGGGCGGTCAGCACCCGGCCGAACTTGCTGCGGGCCAGGCGCCAGCCAATGAACAGGCTCGCCACCAAAAGCAGCACCGTGGCCAGGAATAACACCGCCCTGGTGCCCGGTTCGGTGATGCCAAAGCCCAGGATCGAGCGGAAATTGGTGAAGCCATTGTTGCCGCCGAACCCGGTTTCATTGCGGAAAAACAGCAACATCCCGGCAAACGTCAGGGCCTGGGTCATGATCGAGAAATACACACCCTTGATCCGCGAGCGAAAGGCGAAGAAGCCGAACACCAGCGCCAGCAAACCGGGCGCCAGCACCACCAGGCACATGGCCCAGAGGAAGCTGTCGGTGCCGCTCCAGTACCAAGGCAGTTCGGTCCACGACAAAAAGGTCATGAACGCCGGCAAGCCGTCACCGGCGGCCTGACGCATCAGGTACATGCCCATGGCATAGCCGCCCAGGGCGAAGAACAGGCCGTGGCCCAGGGACAACAGGCCGGCGTAACCCCAGACCAGGTCCAGCGCCAAGGCAACGATGGCGTAGCAGAGAATCTTGCCCACCAGGGTCAGGGTGTAAGCCGAAACGTGCAGCGGGTTATCCACCGCCAACAGCGACAGCAGCGGCAGGCTCAGCAGCACTGCCAGGATCAGCGCGCCGACGGCGACGGTGACTTTGGGGCCGGCCTTTTGCGCGGCGGTGAGCATCAGGGGCTGGTTCATCAGTCGATTACCCGTCCTTTGAGCGCGAAGAGGCCTTGCGGACGCTTCTGGATGAACAGAATGATCAGCGCGAGGATCAGGATCTTGCCCAGCACGGCGCCGATCTGCGGTTCAAGAATCTTGTTGGCGATGCCCAGCCCGAACGCGGCGAACACACTGCCGGCCAACTGACCGACGCCACCTAGCACCACCACCAGGAACGAGTCGATGATGTAGCTCTGGCCCAGGTCCGGGCCGACGTTACCGATCTGGCTCAGGGCCACGCCGCCGAGCCCGGCGATGCCCGAGCCGAGGCCGAACGCGAGCATGTCCACGCGGCCGGTGGGCACGCCGCAGCAGGCGGCCATGTTGCGGTTCTGGGTCACGGCGCGCACGTTCAGGCCCAGGCGGGTCTTGTTCAGCAACAGCCAGGTCAGCGCCACCACGAACAGTGCGAAGGCGATGATTACGATGCGGTTGTAGGGCAGCACGAGATTCGGCAATACCTGGATGCCGCCGGACAGCCAGGCCGGGTTGGCGACTTCGACGTTCTGCGCGCCGAACATCAGGCGCACCAGTTGGATCAGCATCAGGCTGATGCCCCAGGTGGCGAGCAGGGTCTCCAGGGGGCGCCCATAAAGGTGCCGGATCACCGTGCGCTCCAGGGCCATGCCGATGGCGGCGGTGATGAAAAACGCCACCGGCAGTGCGATCAGGGGGTAGAACTCGATGGCGTTTGGAGCGAAGCGCTGGAACAGCATCTGCACCACGTACGTGGAGTAGGCGCCGAGCATCAGCATCTCACCGTGGGCCATGTTGATCACACCCAGCAAACCGAACGTGATCGCCAGGCCGAGCGCAGCAAGCAGCAGGATCGAGCCCAGGGACATGCCGCTGAAGGCCTGGCCCAGCAGTTCGCCGATCAGCAGCTTGCGCTTGACCTGGCCGAGGCTGGTTTCGGCGGCGGTGCGCACCGTGGCGTCAGTTTCAACGCCGGGTTCGAGCAGGCCTTCGAGGCGGGTGCGGGCCAACGGATCGCCGGTTTCCCCCAGCAGCCGCACGGCAGCCAGACGAACCGACGGGTTGGGGTCCACCAGTTGCAGGTTCGCCAACGCCAGGCTCAGGGCAGCATGCACGTCTTCGTCCTGCTCGCCGGCCAACTGCCTGTCGAGAAATGCCAGTTGGGCCGGGCGGGCGCTTTTTTGCAGTTGCTGGGCGGCGCTCAAGCGCACGCTGGCGTCAGCGGCCAATAATTGATGGCTGGCCAGGGCGGTTTCAATCAACCCTCGCAAGCGGTTGTTCAGACGCAGAGTCTTGGGCTGGCCGTCGACGGTCAACTGGCCTTGTTGCAAGGCGTTGATCAGTTCGACACGCTCAGGTTCCGGTTGCGCGGCCCAGGCTTCCAGCAGCTTGGCTTGCTGGGGCGGCTTGGCGGCGACGAAATCTTCGGCATCACCAGCGTGGGCCTCCAGCGGCAATAGCAGCACCAGGGCGAGGATGAGGCGATAAAGGGCGGTGGGCATATGCTTGGCCTTGCGCGAACTTCTTTCTATGTGGGAGCGAGCCTGCTCGCGATAGCGG
>NZ_JABWQV010000252.1 GCF_014268615.1 Pseudomonas tehranensis
TGCTCCCGCTGGGGTGCGAAGCGCCCCCAATGAAGCTGAGGCAATCAACCTGAGACACCGCAGCGACAAGTTTGGGGCTGCTGTGCAGCCCACCGGGAGCAAGCTCCCTCGCCACAGGATCCGCCAGCAAGCACAGGGTAATTTCTCACGTCACGGTTTCGTCATCTGAATAGGCCACCCTGTCGCCCTTCAAACCTGCCCGGAACCCACCATGCTCCACGCCGAAAACCAGGATCGTCTCTATCTCATCAGCCCGAGCGACGAACAACAGAACCTCGTCGGCAGCCTGTCCTTCAACGTGCAGGATCGGCATTGGCTGGTGTATTGCGTCCTTGGCGGCCATCAACACGCCGACCTTCCGGAGACCGATCTGCTGACTGGGATCAGCGTGCTGGAGCTGTATTCCCAGGCTGCATGACGGCTTCACTCTGTGGGAGCAAGGCTTGCCCGCGATGAGAACGGCACCTTCGACAATGCGGTGAAGGACAGATCGCTATCGCGGGCAAGCCTTGCTCCCACAGGTTTGCTTTCACATATCTGATCGCAACCACTGGGCCATTGCAGCCCAGGGTCATGTGGTCGATACCTTACTCAGCCAGCACCTGACCAATGGTCGGGTCCTTGAACAGGCGTGTCAGGGCATCGCTCAACACGTCGCTGACCAGCTTGGTGTTGGTGTCCTGGTTAGGCGCCATGCCGAAGCGCTGGTCCAGCGAAGCACCGTAACGACCGCTGTAGCGACGATTGGCGTTCTGCACCTCGGAACGGAAGGTCGCGCCGATGGTGGCTTCGGTCACATACATGCCTTCCTTGGGCGACTGGTACTTCAATTCGGCCAGGGTGACGGTCAGTTGCGGTGCATTCATCGCGTTGGCGGTAGGGGTGAAGCCCAGCAAACGTACCGCCGCTTCGGCCTGGGCCTGCAGCTTGGGCAGGATCTGCGCGCCCTGCACCGTGATCACACTGGTTTCCGGGTACAGCCCACCGCGGGTGCCGAGGGTTGGCGAGGGACGACCATCCACCACCCGCACCACCACCGGCTGGCCGCGGCCCACGGGCGCCAGCTGGGCGTTGAGCTTGGGCTCCGGGTTAAGTTGTTGCGGGCTGTGGGCGCAGCCGACGAGGGCCAGACTGGTCACAGCGATCAAACCGAACAACAGGCGTTGCAACATGCTCTTCTCTCCAGAATCGGGCACAAACAGGCCCGCAGTATAGCGGTGCGCCATGGCGGTGAACTAGCGCTGCACGATGAATACTCAAATGTCCGCCACTCCATGGGAAAACCGGTTCGTGTCATGCCATTGTCATGCTCCTTACACCGGCATGTCATGGCCCCCTGTCAGCCTTGGCACAAGCTCCCCGACACGGTGTCCGACCATGCGTTTTCTCATTTCCCTGTTCACCCCGCGCCCACAGCACCGCTGCTTCGCCCTGCTGGACCGCAATGGCCGTTGCCAGGCGTTCAAGCAATGCAGCCTGCAGCCTATGGGTGAAGGTTGGGTGGAAATCGAAGAGATTCGGCTGAACTGGCTGCACCAGCCATTGCCCGCCAGCGCCCGCGTGCAAACCCTTGGCGCTCGCCCACGCAACCGTCAACTGTTGGCCGTCTGACCGGATGGCTAATAAAAGTCATTAAACACGACCATTTCCCTGCGTTTCTTCGATACAATCTGCCCCCGATTATAAGGACGTCTCCTGATCGGGCCTCGCAACACCGCTAATGCGCTGGTATTGGCACCCCGCACCGCCCACAGAGAGCCGCCCACACAGATCGAGTGAAGCTGGCGCGCTTGCTGTTTTTCAAGCAAATCACCACTTTTCGCGAATCTGCAGAGCTGTCATTACGCTCGGTCACTGAGCTGTCTGCCCGTTTTGCCTGTCATGTATTACATGGGGGCAAACCAAACCGGGCGCGGTGCCAGGCTGGGACAGCCCTTTTTTGAGGTTCACGTCTTCAAAAGAGCGTGAAAAAACGGGTTTTCACAACTTCACGAGAGTGTGGCGAGCAAATGAATAGTTTTGCGTCTGAACAAGCACCATTAGCGTCTGAAACAGCCCAACGACACAGGACCGCCTATCGCTCAAGAACCGGCGCCTGAAGCCTGTCCGCTACGGATTTGGTTGCACGAACGGATGTCTCGGCCATAAGTCGAATTGCCTGCCCGGCGCTTAAATGAGTTCATGGGACTCTGAGGCCAGGCTGCATGCATCCGCGGTAGTTGCGAAAAATTGCGAAGATTCGGACATGGCGATCCTGGCCATGGATACCTGGGGCGCAACTGACCTGCCCCGCCACTCCCTGGCCGCCATGCCGACAATTTGGTGCTGCAGATTTTGGAGACGCGTTAAATGGCGCATAACGAAGCAGTCGATGTAGTTCTGGTAGGGGCCGGCATCATGAGTGCCACCCTGGCCGTGCTGCTCAAGGAACTCGACCCCGCGATCTCGCTGGAAGTCGTCGAGTTGATGGATTCCGGTGCCGCGGAGAGTTCCAACCCGTGGAACAACGCCGGCACCGGCCACGCCGGGCTGTGCGAGCTGAACTACACGCCCCAGGCGGCCGATGGCAGTGTCGACATCAAGAAAGCCGTGCACATCAACACCCAGTTCGAGGTGTCGAAGCAGTTCTGGACGTACCTGACCAAAAAAGGCACGTTCGGCTCATCCAAATCCTTCATTGCCCCCGTCCCGCACCTGAGCTTCGTGCAGGGTGAAAAAGGCGTGTCGTTCCTGAAAAAGCGCTTTGAGCTGATGCGCCAGCATCACGCCTTCGCCGACATGGAATACACCGAGGACAAGGCCCTGATGGCCGAGTGGATGCCGCTGATGATGCCGGGCCGGCCAGCTGACGAAGTCATCGCCGCCACCCGCGTCATGAATGGCACCGACGTCAACTTCGGCGCCCTGACCAACCAGTTGCTCAAGCACCTGACCAGCGCCCCGGACACCCAGGTCAAGTATTGCAAGCGCGTCACCGGCCTCAAGCGCAATGGCGCTGGCTGGACCGTCAGCATCAAGGACGTCAATTCCGGCAGCAGCCGTGAAGTCGATGCCAAATTCGTCTTCCTGGGTGCCGGTGGTGCGGCGTTGCCGCTGCTGCAAGCGTCGGGTATCGAAGAAAGCAAAGGCTTCGGTGGCTTCCCGGTCAGCGGCCAGTGGCTGCGTTGCGACAACCCGGAAGTGGTCAAGCATCATCAGGCCAAGGTCTACAGCCAGGCCGCCGTGGGCTCGCCACCGATGTCCGTGCCGCATTTGGATACCCGCGTGGTCGATGGCAAGAAATCCCTGCTGTTTGGGCCATACGCCGGTTTCACCACCAAGTTCCTCAAGCATGGTTCGCTCATGGATCTGCCGCTGTCGGTACGTGCCGGCAACATCGGCCCGATGCTGGCCGTGGCCCGGGACAACATGGACCTGACCAAGTACCTGATCAGCGAAGTGATGCAGTCCATGGAGCAGCGCCTGGAATCCCTGCGTCGCTTCTATCCCGAGGCGAAAGCCGAGGACTGGCGCCTGGAAGTGGCCGGCCAACGGGTTCAGATCATCAAGAAAGACCCGAAGAAAGGCGGTGTCCTGCAGTTCGGCACCGAACTGGTGGCGGCCAAGGACGGCACCCTCGCCGCCTTGCTCGGCGCATCGCCCGGTGCTTCGGTGACCGTCTCGATCATGCTGGACCTGATCGAGCGCTGCTTCCCGGACAAAGCCAAGGGAGAATGGGCGAGCAAACTCGCAGAGATCTTCCCGGCGCGGGAAAAAGTGCTGGAAACCGACGCGGCGCTGTATCGCAAGGTCAATGCGCAGAACAACGTCGCCCTGGAACTGGTTGAACAAAGCAGCGAGACACCCAGCTTCGCTTGATTCCACTGCATAAAAAAACGCCCCGTTCTTTCTGAGAGCGGGGCGTTTTTTATGGGAGAAGCTTTCGTGGCGAGGGAGCTTGCTCCCGCTGGCCTGCGAAGCAGGCCCCAAAATATTCAGCCACGAGCCTTGTTGATCAACTCGATGTATTCCTCGGCATTACGCTGGTCCTGGATCAGCGCGACGAAATCGTTGCCGTGCTCATCCTTGCCATTGAGGTCGTAGCCGGCCTCGACGAAAAACGTCAGAAAGCGCTCGAAGTCGTCGACCCGCAGGCCACGGTAGGCCTTGATCAGTTTGTGCAGCGACGGCGAAGTGGCATCGACCGGATCGAAATTGAGGAACAGCTTGATCTGCTCATCGCCAATCTCGTCACCAATCACTTGTTTCTTGTCTTTACGCATTGCCGGGCTCCAGCTCGCACAGTTCACGGGGGCGGGCAGTTTACCCCCGGCAGGCCTCGGGGCTCAACGCGGGCGTACAGCGCCGGTGTGCAGGTCGGCCCAGATATGGCCGTTGGCATAGCTGAGGAACTGCACGTACACCGTCTCGTTGCGCAGCAGATCGATCACCACTTGATACTGGGCCTGTGGATAAGACAGCGTCAGAGTCTTGCTCGCCTCGTCGAAGGCAGGTTTTTTCAGGCTTTTGCTTTCGCCATCGAAGTTCAGGATCACCTGGTTGAGAGTGGCGCCTTTATTCAGGGGTTTGCCTTTGAGGCGCACCAGCAACGGCGATGTAACGGGTATCGGTTGCTGGTTGGACTGACGCTGATTGCCCAGCACTACCGAATACTCGGTGACTTGGAGCAATTGCTGGTGTTCGGGTTGTTCCTGACGTACCGCCAGATCATCGGGGGGCAGAAATTGACTGTGCATCGGCGCGCCACCGGCTGCCCACGACAGGCTGGACATCAGCAGCAGAGCGGCGCAGCGGCGGGTCAGTACACTCATGGCAGGCTCCAGGGTCTTGGCCCGGCACTCTAGCACGGGCCCAGACGCTAAAAATAACGATCCAGGTCAATACATCCGCGCCACGAGCACGGCATACTCAAGGAGCCATCAGCCCCGGCCTGCCGGTGCAGGCCTTTGTGGCGAGGGAGCTCGCTCCCGCTGGGCTGCGCAGCAGTCTTGCGGTCGCCGCGCAACCGAGCGGGAGCAAGCTCCCTCGCCACGGGTTTTGGGTTTGGCAAAGCTCAAGATGAATCCCTTTCTTTCGTGCGTGGAGTGCCCATGTCTTTCTCCGCCCCACCCTTATTCGCCGCCTGGCGCCAAGCCTGGCGCGCCGGTTACACCCTTGAGCGTCTGCGCGGCGATCTGGTGGCCGGGCTGACCGTCGGCATCATTGCCATCCCCTTGGCCATGGCCCTGGCCATCGCCGTCGGCGTGCCGCCGCAGCATGGCTTGTACACGGTGCTGGTGGCCGCCCCCTTGATCGCCCTCACCGGCGGCTCGCGGTTCAACGTGAGCGGGCCGACAGCGGCGTTCGTGGTGATCCTGCTGCCCATCACCCAGCAATACGGCCTGGGTGGCCTGCTGCTGTGCACGATGCTGGCGGGCATGATCCTGATAGCGCTCGGTCTGATGCGGGCCGGGCGGCTGATCCAGTACATTCCTTATCCGGTCATTCTCGGTTTTACCGCGGGCATCGGCGTGGTCATTGCCACCCTACAACTCAAAGACCTGCTGGGCCTGACCACGGTCGGCAGCGCCGAGCATTACATCGAGCAACTGGGCGCCTTGATCACGGCACTGCCCAGTGCCCGGCTCGGCGACGGCCTGATCGGCCTCATCTGCCTGGCGGTATTGATTATCTGGCCGCGCTTCGTCCCCCGCATTCCTGGTCATCTGGTAGCCCTGCTGGTGGGTGCGCTGTTGGGGCTGGCGCTGGAAAGCGGCGGATGGCAGATCGCGACACTGGGCGAACGTTTCAGCTACGTGGTCGACGGCATCAGTTACCCCGGCATCCCGCCATTTTTGCCGAGTTTCGACTGGCCTTGGAATCTACCGGACAGTCAGGGCCGCCCCTTGAGTCTTTCCTACGATCTGATCCGCCAATTGCTGGCGCCCGCCTTCGCCATCGCCATGCTCGGTGCCATTGAGTCGCTGTTGTGCGCGGTGGTGGCCGACGGCATGACCGGCAGTAAACACGACCCCAACGCCGAACTGATCGGCCAGGGCCTGGGCAATCTGGTGGCGCCACTGTTCGGCGGCATCACTGCCACGGCGGCGATTGCCCGCAGCGCCACCAATGTGCGCAGCGGCGCGTCTTCGCCATTGGCCGCGATCATTCACAGCCTCGTGGTGCTGGGGGCAATTGTGCTGCTGGCGCCGTTGTTCAGCTATCTGCCCATGGCAGCGCTGGCGGCGTTGCTGGTGATGGTGGCCTGGAACATGAGCGAAGCCGGACACGTGCTGCACACCTTGCGTATCGCCCCACGCAGTGACGTGCTGGTGCTACTGACCTGCCTGAGCCTGACCGTACTGTTCGACATGGTCCTGGCGGTCGCCGTAGGCCTGCTGCTGGCCGCCGGGCTGTTCATCAAACGCATGAGCGAGCTGACGGACACCGCCGAACTGCCGCGCCATTTCCATCAGGCCCTGCTGGACATGCCCGAGCACGTTCGCTGCTACGCCATTCGCGGACCGCTGTTTTTCGGCGCGGCAGAAAAGGCCCTGGATGTGCTGCGCAAATTCGATCCGGGGATTCGGGTGATGGTGGTGGAAATGAGCGCCGTGCCGATGCTGGACATGACTGCGCTGGCGGCTTTTGAAAGTATCCTCAAGGACTACCGCAAGCAGGGCATCGGCCTGATTCTGGTGGCAACCGCGCCACGGGTACGCCTGAAGTTGCGCCGCGCCGGCATCCATCGCGAGCAGCGCCAACTGGCGTATGTGCAGACCCTGGAGCAGGCACGGGTCAAGAGCGAGCAATGGCTGGCCGGTAGCCCTGCTCACTCGAGGCCGGCCTGATTGATCTGTGGCCATGGAGCTTTTTGTGGCGAGGGAGCTTGCTCCCGC
>NZ_JABWQV010000253.1 GCF_014268615.1 Pseudomonas tehranensis
CAGCCCGTGCACCGGCGGCCGCGCCGGCGGACAAGCCAGCCAGCGAAGCCGAGACGACTGTACGGGTCGACACCGCTCGCCTGGACGAGATCATGAACATGGTGGGCGAACTGGTGCTGGTGCGTAACCGCCTGGTGCGTCTGGGCCTCAACAGCCAGGACGAAGCCATGGCCAAGGCCGTGTCGAACCTGGACGTGGTCACGGCTGACTTGCAGACCGCGGTCATGAAGACCCGGATGCAGCCGATCAAGAAAGTCTTCGGGCGCTTCCCGCGCCTGGTTCGCGACCTGGCACGCCAGCTCAAGAAAGAAATCAACCTGGAACTGGTGGGCGAAGAGACCGACCTGGACAAGAACCTGGTCGAGGCGCTGGCCGACCCGCTGGTCCACTTGGTGCGCAACGCGGTCGACCACGGTATCGAGTCGCCGCAAGAGCGCGAAGAGTCAGGCAAGCCCCGCAGCGGCAAGGTGATCCTGGCCGCCGAGCAGGAAGGCGACCACATCCTGCTGTCGATCTCCGACGACGGCAAGGGCATGGACCCGAACGTACTGCGCTCCATCGCGGTGAAGCGCGGTGTGATGGACAAGGACGCCGCCGACCGCCTGAGCGACACCGAGTGCTACAACCTGATCTTCGCCCCGGGGTTCTCGACCAAGACCGAGATTTCCGACGTGTCGGGCCGTGGCGTGGGCATGGACGTGGTGAAAACCAAGATTTCCCAGCTCAACGGTTCGATCAACATCTACTCGACCAAGGGCCAGGGCTCGAAAATCGTCATCAAGGTCCCGCTGACCCTGGCGATCATGCCGACCCTGATGGTGATGCTGGGCAACCAGGCATTTGCCTTCCCTCTGGTCAATGTCAACGAGATCTTCCACCTCGACCTGTCGCGCACCAACGTGGTGGACGGCCAGGAAGTGGTGATCGTGCGGGACAAGGCACTGCCGCTGTTCTACCTCAAGCGTTGGCTGGTCAGCTCCGCCGCTCATGTCGAGCAGGGCGAGGGCCATGTGGTGATCCTTTCGGTGGGCACCCAGCGGATTGGCTTCGTCGTCGATCAGTTGGTGGGCCAGGAAGAAGTGGTCATCAAGCCGCTAGGCAAGATGCTCCAGGGCACCCCGGGCATGTCCGGCGCCACCATCACCGGCGACGGCCGCATCGCGTTGATTCTCGATGTGCCAAGCATGCTCAAGCGTTACGCCGCACGGCGTATTTGATTCTGGAGGGGCGCGGCCTGCAGCCGCGTCTTGTCTAACGGAGTGTTTATGGTAGTTAAAGTCCTGGTGGTGGACGATTCGGGTTTTTTCCGCCGCCGCGTCTCGGAAATTCTCTCGGCGGACCCGAGTATTCAGGTCGTCGGTACGGCGACCAACGGCAAAGAGGCAATCGATCAGGCGCTGGCGCTCAAGCCGGACGTGATCACCATGGACTACGAGATGCCGATGATGGATGGCATCACGGCGGTGCGGCATATCATGCAGCGCTGCCCGACCCCCGTATTGATGTTCTCCTCCCTGACTCACGAAGGCGCGCGGGTGACCCTCGATGCGCTGGACGCCGGGGCAGTGGATTTCCTGCCGAAAAATTTCGAAGACATTTCGCGCAACCCCGACAAGGTTCGGCAGTTGCTGTGCGAGAAGGTCCACAGTATTTCCCGCAGCAACCGGCGTGTCGGTGCCTATAGCACACCTGCGCCAACGCCTGCACCGGCGCCAGCCCCGGCTTCGTCGGGCAGCTTCAACCCGGCCCCTGCGCGCAGTGCCCCGGCCCCAGTGCCAACGCGTTCCGCGCCAGCCAGTGCGTCATCGTCGCCGGCCCCCAAGCGCAAAGCCTACAAACTGGTCGCCATTGGTACGTCCACCGGCGGCCCGGTGGCGTTGCAGCGGGTCTTGACCCAGTTGCCGGCCAACTTTCCGGCGCCGATCGTGCTGATCCAGCATATGCCCGCAGCCTTTACCAAGGCGTTCGCCGAGCGCCTCGACAAGCTGTGTCGTATCAGCGTCAAGGAGGCCGAGGATGGCGACATCCTGCGTCCGGGCCTGGCGCTGTTGGCGCCAGGCGGCAAGCAGATGATGATCGACGGTCGCGGCGCGGTGAAAATCCTGCCCGGCGATGAGCGCCTCAATTACAAACCGTGCGTGGACATCACTTTCGGCTCCGCAGCTAAATCCTACGGCGACAAAGTCCTGGCGGTGGTGCTCACCGGTATGGGCGCCGACGGTCGTGAAGGCGCGCGCCTGCTCAAGCAGGGCGGCAGCGCCATTTGGGCCCAGGATGAAGCCAGTTGCGTGATCTATGGCATGCCGATGGCGATTGTCAAAGCGGATCTGGCCGACGCGGTGTACGGGCTGGACGACATTGGTAGACACCTGGTCGAGGCGTGCCTGTAATGGATGTGCTCAGCCTGATCGGCATCATCATGGCGTTCGTCGCCATTATCGGTGGCAATTACCTGGAAGGCGGTCACCTGGGGGCCTTGGCCAACGGCCCGGCGGCGTTGATCGTGATCGGCGGCACCGTGGGCGCGGCGCTGTTGCAGTCCCCCATGAGCGCCTTCAAGCGCGCCATGCAGGTGCTCATCTGGATTCTGTTCCCGCCGCGAGTCGACCTGGCCGGTGGCATCGACCGCGTGGTGAACTGGAGCCTGACCGCCCGCAAGGAAGGCTTGCTGGGCCTGGAGGGGGTGGCCGATGCCGAACCCGACAACTACTCGCGCAAAGGCCTGCAACTGCTGGTGGATGGCGCTGAGCCGGAAGCCATCCGCAGCATCCTGGAAGTGGATTTCTACACGCAGGAAAGCCGTGACATCGAAGCGGCCAAAGTCTTTGAAAGCATGGGTGGCTATGCACCGACCATCGGCATCATCGGTGCGGTAATGGGCCTGATCCACGTGATGGGCAACCTGGCCGATCCGTCGCAACTGGGCAGCGGCATCGCTGTGGCCTTCGTCGCGACCATTTATGGTGTGGCCAGTGCCAACCTGGTGCTGCTGCCGATCGCCGCCAAGCTCAAGTCCATCGCGTTGCGCCAGTCGCGTTATCGCGAAATGTTGCTGGAAGGGATCCTGTCGATCGCCGAAGGTGAAAACCCTCGTTCCATTGAGTTAAAGCTTCAGGGCTTTATGGACTGATGGGGGGACATGGAAAATGGCACGTCGCAGGCATCGTGAAGAACACGTCAACCATGAACGCTGGCTGGTCTCTTACGCCGACTTCATCACGCTGCTGTTCGCTTTTTTCGTGGTCATGTATTCGATCTCGTCGGTCAACGAAGGCAAGTACAAGGTGATTTCCGAGGCGCTGATCGGCGTGTTTACCGACTCCGACCGCGCCCTCAAGCCCATCCCCATTGGTGATGAGCGGCCCAAGACCACTACGCCGGCCAAACCGTTGGTCAGGGACTCCGAGCAGGTCGATGCCGGTATCGCTGGCGGCAGCGATCCGTTGAAAAGCATTGCCGATGACATCAGCGCGGCGTTTGGCGATCTGATCAGCTCCAATCAGATGACCGTGCGCGGCAACGAGTTGTGGGTTGAGATCGAACTCAATTCCAGCCTGTTGTTTGGCAGCGGCGACGCCATGCCCAGCGACATGGCGTTCAACATCATCGACAGAGTGGCCGCTATCCTCAGGCCTTTCGACAACCCGATCCACGTAGAAGGCTTCACCGACGATCAGCCGATTCGCACTGCGCAGTACCCGACCAACTGGGAACTGTCATCGGCGCGTTCGGCGAGCATCGTGCGCATGCTCGCCATGCAGGGCGTAAACCCCGGCCGGCTGGCGTCGGTGGGCTATGGTGAATTCCAGCCGGTGGCCAACAATGCCACCGCCGAGGGGCGTGCGCGCAACCGGCGAGTGGTGCTGGTGGTGTCGCGCAACCTTGAGGTGCGCCGTAGCCTGACCGGGACCGGCACGGCCCATGCAACACCGGATGCGGCATTGAAGCGTGCTGGCACACAAACTGCACCGACCCAGCCCAAGTCGCCGGGAAGACAGAGCGCCGTCAATTCTCCGTCACCCGCTTTATAACCGAGCTATTTCTCGGTCGAGCCTGTATCGGCCGGGAGGAACAATCCGAATGAGAGTCTGGGCAGTCGCCAATCAAAAAGGTGGTGTGGGTAAAACCACATCTTCCATCGCTTTAGCCGGATTGCTGGCCGAGGCGGGCAAGCGCGTGGTCATGGTCGATCTGGACCCCCACGGCTCGATGACCAGCTACTTTGGTTACGATCCCGACAGTCTGGAGCACAGCAACTACGACCTGTTCCTGCACAAGGGCGGCGTGCCCGAAGGCCTGCCGGGGCAGTTGCTGCTGTCCACCAGCGATGAGCGTATTTCCCTGTTGCCATCCAGCACTGCCCTGGCGACCCTGGAACGGCAGTCGCCGGGACAAAGCGGTCTGGGCCTGGTGATCGCCAAGAGTCTGGCGCAACTGTGGCAGGATTTCGATTACGCGATCATCGACAGTCCGCCGCTGCTTGGCGTGCTGATGGTCAACGCCCTGGCGGCCAGCCAGCAACTGGTTATCCCGGTGCAGACCGAGCACCTGGCCGTCAAGGGCCTGGAGCGCATGGTCAATACCCTGGCGATGATCAACCGCTCGCGCAAGCAATCGTTGGCCTTCAACATCGTGCCGACCCTGTTTGATCGTCGCACCCAGGCGTCCCTGGGCACCCTGCGGGTGCTGCGGGACATGTACCCGGATGACATCTGGCAAGGCTACATTCCGGTCGACACGCGTTTGCGTGACGCCAGCCGTGCCGGTGTGACCCCTTCGCAATTCGATGGCAAGAGCCGCGGCGTGCTGGCCTACCGGGCGCTGCTCAAGCACCTGCTGGCCCAGCAGCTCGTTTCGCAGCAGGTGGCTTAAGGTGAAGAGGCTTACCAAAGGTATTGCACTCGATTGTGAGCGCTCAAGTCCTGGCGCATACATGCCGATAACCTTTTCAAGTGGCGCACTGTTCCCATGAGCCGCCCGATAAAGACAACCTCGCGTCCGCAATTGGCCCTGCAGTCTTATCTGGATGGGCTGTTGCAGGAAGCAACCGAAGAACTGCCACCGCAGCCGAGCGTGATCGAGGCGTTGCCCGAGACCGTCGAAGCCGAAGGTGGGCTGGATGAATTTCAGGCGGCCGTGCTCGAAGAGCAGGCCCGTGATGCACACAAAACAGTGATTGCCGCGGCAGTCGAGGCTCCGTTCATCAAGCCTCAGGTGGCAGTGATGGAAGCGCCTGCGCCGATCCTGGCGCCGGTCTCGACCGTTGCACCGTTGCTGCAGGGCCTGGTGACGCCGGTGGTGGAAGTCCATCTGCCACCGAGCAGCCCACCGCCGCCGGTGCCGACCGACGACCGTCCGGCCTGGGCCGCCGAGCCGTTCGAGTGTTTGTTGTTCGATGTGGCCGGGTTGACCCTGGCGGTGCCGCTGGTATGCCTGGGATCGATATATTCCCTGGCCGGGCAGGAATTGACGCCGTTGTTCGGCCAGCCTGAATGGTTCCTCGGGATCCTGCCGAGCCAGGCCGGCAACCTGAAGGTGCTGGATACCGCGCGCTGGGTGATGCCGGACCGTTATCGCGATGATTTTCGCCAGGGCCTGCAATACGTGATTTCGGTGCAAGGGTATGAATGGGGTTTGGCGGTGCATCAGGTCAGTCGCTCGCTGCGCCTGGACCCGAACGAGATCAAGTGGCGCAGCCATCGAGGGCAACGGCCATGGCTGGCCGGTACGGTGATCGAGCACATGTGCGCCTTGCTGGACGTTTCCGAGCTGGCCGAGCTGATCGCCAGCGGCGGGGCAAAACACCTGGGCGGCACCAAGCCGGTCCAGAAACCGAAATAAGACAACCGGTGACGCACAGCGTCACGGGGCAGAACACACACCGCCACAGGCGGTTTTTCGAGGGGTCAGGGTATGAATGATAAGGCGTCGTCTCTCAAGGGTTCCGAAGATCCGATTTTGCAATGGGTAACCTTCAAACTCGATAACGAAACCTACGGCATCAACGTGATGCGCGTTCAGGAAGTGCTGCGCTATACCGAGATCGCCCCGGTACCTGGTGCGCCAAGCTACGTGCTGGGCATCATCAACCTGCGCGGTAACGTGGTCACGGTGATCGACACTCGCCAGCGGTTTGGCCTGAACTCCACCGAGGTCAACGACAACACCCGTATCGTGATCATCGAGGCCGACAAGCAAGTGGTCGGCATCCTCGTCGACAGCGTCGCTGAAGTGGTTTACTTGCGTCAGTCGGAGATCGAAACCGCACCTAACGTCGGTAACGAAGAGTCGGCCAAGTTCATCCAGGGCGTGTGCAACAAGAACAACGAGTTGCTGATCCTGGTCGAGCTGGAGAAGATGATGAGCGAAGAGGAATGGTCGGAACTGGAGAGTATCTGATTTGATTCTTGAGGTAGCAGTCATTGTCCTGTTCCTGTTCTGGGCAGGCACGCTGGCGATGTTTGTCGCGTACATACGCGGCCAGCGGCAGATCGCCGCTCAGCAGGCCCAGGGCGATGCGTTGCGTGATCAACGCATCCGGGACCTGGCCAAGCGCGTCGACGATTACCAGAACGGCACAGTGCGCATGGGCGAAGCCTTGCACGAGCTACGTGCCGTGGTCGCACCGTTGCCGGACAAACTGGCCCAACTGGAGCAGCGCGACCCCTCCAGCCTGTCCTTCGCCCAGGCCGCCCGCCTGGTGGGCATGGGCGCCAGCGTCGACGAACTGACCCAGGCCTGCGGTTTGACCCAGGCCGAGGCAGAGTTGATGAGCAAGTTGCATAAGGGCGGCTAAGCGCTCCCAAAGGTTTTCTGGCGTTAACCAGCCCACACACACAACCTCTGTGGCGAGGGAGCTTGCTCCCGCTG
>NZ_JABWQV010000254.1 GCF_014268615.1 Pseudomonas tehranensis
ATCTGCTGATGCAGGTAGGGGTTTTGTTTTTGTGCCGAAAAAAAAGGATGACCTGAAGAGGTCATCCTTTTTTGCATCCGGCAGTTAAGCCCCAGGGACCGGGCAGCTCAGATCGCCTTCTTCGCACTTGAGGTAGGTCTTGAGCGTCTCGACCCGGGCCTTGGTTACGGCTGTGGTGCAATTGCTGTGGACCAGCGGATAGACGCTACCCCCTTCGACTCCGGAGGCAGAAAAATTGCATTCGGCGTCACGGAAGCTGATCCAGGCCCGCTGTGCCTTGACCAGTAGCTGCTTGGCCTGCGGGTCATCTTTCAGGCGTGCAGTGATCTGCTTGTACAGCTGGTTCAGCTCGTTGTCAGCGGCTTCGTGCTCTTGGGCTGCGCACTGGTTCATCGCGCCCTGGGTCGTAGCATTGGCGCAGTCATTGGCTTGAACGACGCTGACAAAAAGCAGCGGCGTCAGTCCTAGGAACAAGCGTGAGGACATGGTCGATCTCTCCCTGATGGGGTTACAAATGCCGAAGGAGTGTACCCAAACGCGGGTTCGATACAACTTTCTGGTTGGCCTCGTGGTCTTACAGGCCTAGTGTTGAACACAGGAGGTGACTCATGCATTCATCCGATCGCATCGAAAGAAAAATTCTGCTCAAGGCGCCGCGCTCGCAGGTCTGGCGGGCCTTGGCCAATGCTGAAGCCTTCGGTCAATGGTTCGGCGTCGCGCTTGAGGGTAGACGATTTGTCGCGGGCGAGCGCACCCAGGGCCAGATCACCTATCCAGGCTATGAACACCTCATCTGGGACGTTGCGGTGGAGCGAGTCGAGCCGGAGCGGGTTTTTTCGTTTCGCTGGCATCCGTACGCCATTGAACCGCAGGTGGACTACTCTCAGGAACCCGAAACGAGGGTTCAGTTCGAACTTGAAGACATGGATGGCGGCACCTTGCTCAAAGTGGTGGAGTCGGGCTTTAACGGTATCCCGCAGGCGCGTCGGCTTAAGGCTTTTCGTATGGACAGCCGTGGTTGGGACGAGCAGATGGCCAATATCGAAGCATTCCTGGCCAAGGCCTGATCCTCAGTGTTTGAGCACTCTAAGGGTTTACGGAAGGGCGGCTATAGCGAATGTCTTACACGCTATGGTTGCTATATCGTCTGTTGCGTTTTGGATCCGATGCGTAATCTGTACTCAACCACTGAAGCACAGGGAGTGCTTCAGGATCAGGGACGATCGACCTTGCAAGGATGGCTATCGACAGGGAGTCGTGATGGTCTTGGAAAAACCCGCCTCGGCGGGTTTTTTTTCGTCTGCAGAAAAGCCGACCTATCAAGCCAGGCGTTGCGCCATAGTACGGTCCGAACCATCAGCGGCAAGGGCCTGCCCAGGTGTACGATCCGAACCATCAGCGGCAAGGGCTTGCCCAGGTGTACGGTCCGAACCATCAGCGGCCACAGGCTGCTGATATCCGAGTGTTTGCGTAAAGAAACGGTCCTGCTGCTGGCTCGGCAGGGCAAAGGCACTGACGCTCAGGACGAAGGTGGTAACGGCGATCAAGGAGCTGTAAGTTTTCATGGCGATGACTCCGGTCATATCAAAGGGGTTGAGTGCCGGGTCGTTCAGATGTCGCGATCTGCTGAACCCGTTGCAGCCCGGACGGTAGTCTTGCTGCATGGGTTCAGAGTAGGGGCGAGGAGGGGGACGCCGTTAGACGGATACTGCCCTCGGTTTGCCTGATCCTGTTTGTGTGCAGGATCAGGCGCGACTCACCTGCAAGGCCTCGGCACGTAGCCGGGCGATGTCCTTGCTCGGCGAGGCCCCGAATAGACGGCTGTATTCGCGGCTGAACTGCGAGGGGCTTTCATACCCCATTTTGTAGCCGATTGACGAAACGTCGCTATTCTCCGCCAGCAACAGCCGTCGGGCTTCCTGCAGGCGCAGCTGTTTCTGGTATTGCAGCGGGCTCATGGCAGTCACAGCTTTGAAGCGATGATGCAGTGCCGAAGGGCTGAGATTGATCATTTGTGCCAGGCTATCGATGCTCAGCGGCTCGGCATAATGGCTGTTGAGCCACTCGATTGCGCGACTGATACGGTGGGTTTGCGTGTCGGGGATAGCAATTTCGTGCAAGCGCTGGCCCTGGGCACCCCGTAGCAGGCGGTAGAAAATTTCCTGTTGGGCCAAGGGCGCGAGTGTGGCGATATCGTCCGGACTCTCCAACAGCCGCAGCAAACGCAACACTGCATCGAGCAGCGGCGCATCGATGCGGTCCAGGAATAATCCTCGACCGGTCCGTTGGGCCGGTACCCCAATGGGGCTGGCGTCGGCGATCAGACGGCAGATCTGCGCCGGGTCGATATCCAGGCGAATGCACAGGTAGGGGCGTTCGGGGCTGGCTTCGATCACCTGACCCGCCAGCGGCAGGGTGACCGATACCACCAGGTAGTTGAGCGAATCATAGACGTAGCATTCATCCGCCAGCCGAACCTCTTTGCGCCCCTGGACGATCACGCACAAACCGGGCTTGTGGATCGTGTGCAGGGCCTCTGTGGGCTGGTCGCTACGGATCAGGTGCAAGGCCTCGATGGCCGTGGGATGAACGCCGAATTCCGGGGCGAAGCGCTTCATCAGTTCCGCCAGTTCGGTGCGGCGCTGGTTGGCGCCGTCGTCGGGCGCAATGTGTATGGACGTGGATACCGACATGCCGATCTATCTCCCTGGCCAAATGGGTGGACCGCGCTAGTAAAGCCGATTGTGCGCCCGGCGACCAGAGGCGGTTTTATCGCTACAGGATCGTGCAAGGGCGCAGGAGGATCCGGCTAACCCAGACACGGATCTGCTCCCTAATCTGGACCTGTCAAAACGCTCCCACCGGGGGGCAATACATCCAGACGAGGAAACCATCATGTCCACTATTCAAAACAAAGTTGTGGTTATCACCGGCGCCAGCAGCGGTATTGGCGAAGCCGCCGCACGGTTGCTGGCTGCCCGGGGCGCGCGAGTGGTGCTGGGTGCACGACGCGTCGATCGCTTGCAGGCGCTGGTGCAGGAACTTGAAGCCGACGGCCAGCAGGCTGCTTGCAAAGCCGTGGACGTGACGCGCCGTGATGATGTCCAGAGCCTGATCGACTTCGCTGTCGAGCGATTCGGCAAGGTCGATGTGATCGTCAACAACGCCGGGGTCATGCCGCTCTCCAAACTCGAGGCGCTGAAAGTTGATGAATGGGACCGCATGATTGACGTCAACATTCGTGGCGTACTCCACGGTATCGCCGCCGGTTTGCCCTTGATGCAACGCCAGCGCAGTGGCCAATTTATCAACATCGCTTCTATTGGTGCCTACACGGTCAGCCCGACGGCGGCGGTGTACTGCGCCACCAAGTTCGCTGTACGGGCGATTTCCGAGGGTTTGCGCCAGGAGGTCGGCGGTGACGTGCGGGTGACGGTGATTTCCCCTGGCGTAACCGAGTCGGAGTTGGCCGAAAGCATTTCCGATGAAGGCGGGCGCGCCGAGATGCGCGAGTTTCGCCGGATCGCCATTCCCGCCGAGGCGATTGCCCGGGCGATTGCCTACGCTATTGAACAGCCGGACGATGTGGACGTCAGCGAACTGGTGGTGCGCCCAACGGCCAGCCCGTTCTGACTTGAATCGTTATTGCAGTGCCAATCGCGCCGCTGCTCGTTGAGTAATCTGCGAGCGCACTCGAAACGACTCCGCGGCACGCCGGTTGGCTTCTGCCAGCACTTGAGATGGCGCAGTGTCCGGGCAGCCGGCGCTGAATGGCGGGGCCGGGGCGTATTCAAGCTGTAGCTGGACCAGCTCGGCGGTGTCCTGGTCGAACAGTTCGGCCGCCAGGGTCAAGGCAAAATCGATCCCGGCGGTGATGCCACCTCCGGTGAACAAGTTGCCGTCGCGTACCACGCGGTCCTTGACCGGTGTGGCGCCCAGGGTTTGCAGCAGACTGTGATAGGCCCAATGGGTGGTGGCCCGTTTACCCCGCAGCAGGCCCGCCGCACCCAGCACCAGCGAACCGGTGCACACCGAGGTGATGTACTGCGCGTGGGCCGCCTGTTGCTTGATGAACGCCAAGGTCTGCTCGTCTTCCATCAAGGGCCCGACGCCGCTGCCGCCTGGGATGCAGATCACATCGAGCTTGGGGCAATTCTCGAATGTGGTGGTCGGTAGCAGTACCAGCCCGGTGCTGGCAGTGACCGGGGCCAGGTCTTTCCAGATCAGATGCACCTTCACGTCGGGCAGCGAGGCCAGCACGTCATAAGGGCCGGTGAGGTCCAGTTGTTGAACCTGGGGAAATAACAGAAAACCGATCTGCAACGCCATGGCGTTTTCTCCTGAAGTGATACCTGAGGGGTGGACGGTGTAACTTTAGGCCCGTAGGCTTTGGCGTATACGCCAATAAGCCCACGAATTACGCCAATATGCCAAATCCACCGAAAACCGTTCATGTACTGGCCTTTGCCAACGTGCAGGTGCTGGATGTCACCGGGCCTTTGCAGGTCTTTGCTTCGGCCAACGACCTGGCACGCCAGCAAGGCTTGCCGTTGCCTTACGCCCCGACCGTGATTGCTGCCGGTGGCGGGGCGGTGATGTCGTCGGCGGGGCTGGCGCTGCTGGCCGAGCCGCTGCCGAGCGAGGGCAGCGACACATTGCTCATCGCCGGCGGTTGGGGGGTGTACGAGGCGGCGCAGGACACGGCGCTGGTGGCCTGGGTCAAGGATCATGGCCTGCGTTCGCGCCGGGTGGCGTCGGTGTGCACCGGGGCGTTTCTGCTGGCCGCCAGCGGTTGGCTGGACGGACGCCGAGTGGTCACACACTGGACCCGTTGTGAACTACTGGCCAGGCAGCATCCGCAACTGCGGGTCGAACCCAACCCGATTTTTATCAACGACGGCCCGGTCTGGACTTCGGCGGGCGTTACGGCCGGCATCGACCTGGCGTTGGCCCTGGTGGAGGACGATTTGGGTCGCCCCATCGCCCTGGAAGTCGCCCGGCAACTGGTGGTGTTCCTCAAGCGTCCGGGCGGTCAATCGCAGTTCAGCGTGACCTTGTCACTGCAGAATCAGGGCAGTCGTTTTGACGATCTGCACGCCTGGATTGCGGAAAACCTCACCCAGGACCTGGGCTTGCCGAATCTGGCGGCCGAGGCGGGGATGAGCGAGCGCAGTTTCGTGCGCCACTACCGCGCCGACACCGGTCAGACGCCGGCGCGGGCGGTGGAGCTGATTCGCGTGGAGACCGCCCGCCGGCTGCTGGCCGACACTGCACTGCCGATCAAGCGGGTCGCGGTGCAGTGCGGCTTTGGCAGCGAAGAAACCCTGCGCCGCAGCTTCCTGCGGGCCATGGGCGTGACGCCTCAGGCGTATCGTGAGCGTTTCGCGGTCAGCCTTCAAGCAGATCCAGCAATGCCCTGAGCGTGGCCTGGGGGGCTTCCTGGGGAATGTTGTGGCCAACGCCGGCCAGCACTCGACGCTCGTAAAAACCGCTGAAATGCTCGGCGTCTTCGTCGTGTTCAGGCGCAGGTCCGACGCCGTCATCGGCACCGCACAGGGAAATACTCGGCACGCTGATGGTCGGTTGCGCGGTCAGTCGTTCCTCCATCCACTCCAGCGTCGGGTCGCCCGGTGCGTACATGAAGCGATGGCGGTAGGAATGAATCACAACCTCGACGAAATCCGGGTTGTCGAAGGACGGGGCGCTGAGTGGATACAGCGCTGCGCCGCGCGTCCAGGTCGGTGACCACAGGCGCCAGAGCAACTGGCACAGTTCGCGCCGGTTCTGGGTCAGGCCCTCGACGCCCCGTGCGGTGTGGAAGTAATACTGGTACCACAATCTGTGCTCGGTCTCAGGGGCCAGTGGCTGAGTCGATCGGGGAATGTCCTGCAAGTTGTAGCCATCCCCAGTCACCAGGCAGCGAACCCGTTCGGGCCACAGCGCCGCCACGATACACGCGGCCCGCCCGCCCCAGTCGTAGCCGCATAACGCTGCTTGGGGGATGGCGAGTGCCTGCATCAGGTCCAGCAGATCCTGGGCCAGCGCCGCTTGCTGGCCGGAGCGCAGGATGCTCGGGTTATTGAACCGGGTCGGGCCGTAGCCGCGCAGGTACGGCACGATGACCCAATAGCCGCGCTGAGCCAGGGCCGGAGCGACTTCATCAAAGGCCCTGGGGTCGTAAGGGAAACCGTGCAGCAGAATGACCGGGGCGCCGCTGGCGGGGCCGTGCTCTTCGTAGGCGATGCGCAGCAGAGGCGTCACCGCGAAGTTGATCCTGGGCGCCTGGTTCATATCGGCCTCCTGCACGGCTCGGTTGCCGTTATGCGGGTTCCTGATTCACGTATTTGCTCCGATCTGGCGTGAAGGTCACGATCATGTTCGTGCTGGAGCAGGTCAGGGTGCGGTCCTGGGACAGGTCGATGTCCAAATCTTCACCGCGCAGGCCCTGCCATTGGGCGAGGTACTTGAGGCAACCGAACTTTTCGTTTTTCTTCAGGCTGCGGCTGACACCGCCTTTCCAGCCGAGCACCGGCAATTCACCGGCCAGGCAACGCTGCGCCAGCTCGGGAAACTTCAGCGCCCGGTCGCGGCCGATTTCCCAGCACTTGATCAGGCCCTTGTCCTGGCCTTCCCAGAGGTCTTCCCGGGTCAGGCCTGTTCGGGGCGGGGTGGTGATAGAGCGTTTTACATGGGTCATGTCAGATCCTTGAATCGGGTTTTATCGGGCAGCTCCGCTGCACCCGTGAGTGCATCGATCTTAGGAGGGGTTTGCGGGGCTGGCAACCTGTAGCGGGGCGTGGCGATAAATGGCGGGCGTAAGTTGACAACGCTCTTGTGGCGAGGGAGCTTGCTCCCGC
>NZ_JABWQV010000255.1 GCF_014268615.1 Pseudomonas tehranensis
CGCGAGCAGGCTCGCTCCCACATTGGATTGTGATGCGCTTCAGGAGAGTGTTTTAGGCTCCATCCCCATCGCAATCATTGGTTTGCTGCGCGCATAGCGACTCAGGCGCTCGGCCATCGCATAAGGCAGCACGGGGTCGAAGCTGAACCCCTGCTGCTCATAGAAACCGCGCAAATTCGGGTGACAGAACAACCAGACCGGTCCTTCCACGCCTTTCACCGCTTTGTCGATCAAGCGCGCCGCGATCCCCTGCATGCGATACGCCGGCTCGACAAACAACCCCGTCAGCCAATGTCCCCCCGACACCGGTCGCAAACACAGGGCCGCGATGATTTCATCCCGCCGCGCCACCCACAACTGCGCTTCACGCACGGCTTTCATTGAGGATTGGTGGGCGCGATAGAACTTGTTCATCAGCGGCCACAAGGGTTCATCGAGCAGCGTGTAGTGGATCTGGGACATGGCAACGTCAGGGGCGGTGAAGGGGAGGGTGATTATAAAAGAACATGTCTGCGGCGATAGGTGTATACCTGACTTCACATCCCGTATGAGTGGAGTAGGTATCATGGCCAAAGGCATGGATTCAAAAAAAGCGGCAAAGAAAAAACCGGCGAAAACCGCCGATGAAAAACGCGCTGACAAAAAAGACCAAGAAGGTGAATCTGTTCGGTCATTGAATCGGCACACATCGCGTAAAAAGCCGGGTCTTTAACCCGGCTTTTTACCGCCCACTGCATCACCGTCGTGGAACAGGCTCAGGTGCTTTCGCGCACCTTGAGCTCAAAACCCATGTCCACCACCGGTTGGGCGATGCGGTTGCCGGCCATCAACGTGAGCATCTGTTCGGCGGCGCGACGGCCGATGGCTTCCCGTGGCGTACTGATGCTGCTCAGGCGCGGCACCATGTAGGCCGAGGCAGGCAGGTCATTGAAGCCCAGGACCGCAACCTGTTCGGGGATCTTGATGCCACAGCGCAGGGCTTCCAACAGCGCGCCGTGGGCCAGGTCGTCGTTGCCGAAGAAGATTGCATCGACGTCCGGATGGCTGGCAAGCAGCTGCAAAAACAACTCGCCACCCAGTCCGACCGAGGATGGCCGTGGCGTCAGCAGTTCCAGATCCGGGTCGTACAAGCCGGCGTGCTGCAGAGCACGGCGAAAACCTTCGCCGCGCAGCAACGTGCGCTGGTCCAGTTGCGCGCCGACATAGGCCAGACGCTTGCGCCCCCGGGCGATCAGGTGTTCGGCTGCCGTCTCACCGGCCTTGAGCTGAGAAAAGCCGACGCAGTTAAGGCCCGCACCGGGGTCCAGCTCCATCATGTACACGCAGGGAATGTTGCTGGCCTCGATCATGCGCCGGGCACTTTCGGTACGGTCAAAGCCGGTCAGCAACAGACCGCGTGGCTGGTAGGCCATGTAGTTGCGCAGCAGGTCTTCTTCTTCGTCCCGGGAATAGTGATAGTTGCCGATCACCACTTCGAAGCCTTTGGGCCTGAGTACACGATGAATGGCTTCCAGGGTGTCGATGAACAGCAGGTTGGACAACGACGGCACCAGCACCACCACCGAATGGCTCTGGGCCGAAGCCAGGGCGCGGGCGGCGGGGTTGACCACGTAGTTCAGGTCGCGGGCGGCCTGGCGGACTTTTTCCACCAGGCTTTCGGCAACGGTGCTGACGCCGCGCAGGGCACGGGAAGCGGTGATAGGACTGACACCGGCCAGGCGTGCGACTTCGTTGAGCGTGGGGCGGCCGGTGGTGCGGGTATTCTTATCGTTTTTAGTGACGGTCATCAGGGCGGCTTGCCAAACAAAAATCAAGGCACTAAGGTAGCGCTGTCTCGACGCGGCTGCAAATGCGTGAGCGGGGTTTGCCTGAGCCCTGACCGTTAGCGTTGTGAACGAACATGCTGCAACCACAAAAATGACAAGAAGGCGTCGGCAACTTCTGCTTTTGCTCTGGTGTCACAACTTGCAAAGGTAGCGCTGTCTGCGCGCTGAGGTGTTACATGAATAATCCCATCACCGCCCTGGTCATCATGGGCGTTGCCGGTTGCGGCAAGACTTGCGTCAGCCAGGCCCTGTGCCAGTTGAGCGGCGCCACCGCCATTGAAGGCGACACTTTCCACCCTGCGGCCAACATCCAGAAGATGAGCGCCGGTATCCCCTTGAACGACGACGACCGTGCCGGCTGGCTTGACAGCCTGTGCGACGAGTTGCGCCGTGTCGATGCGATGGGCGAGCGTCCGGTGCTGACCTGTTCGGCCCTCAAGCACAGTTATCGCGAGCGTCTGCGCAGCGCCTTGCCGGGCCTGGGCTTCGTGTTTCTTGAGTTGACCCCGGAAGTGGCCGCCGACCGCGTGTCCCATCGTCCGGGGCACTTCATGCCGTCGACTCTGATCGACAGCCAGTTTGCCACCCTTCAATCCCCTGTTGGCGAGCCCCTGACCCTGGCTCTGGACGCGTCCAGCCACAGCGTCGATGAACTGGCTCATCAGGCTTATGTCTGGTGGGTGGATCACGGTTTGAAGCTGGCCAGTTGAGTTGCAAAAATTTTGCGTCAGAAAGATAGCGCTGTCCCGACGGCTTATAAATAACCGCTTCAATAACAACAACAAATCAGGAGACACCTCCCATGTTCGGCATGTCCCACGAGACGTTTCTGCTGCTTGATGCAGTGGTTACGGTGATCGGACTTATCGTCCTCATCACCAAGTTCAAACTCCACCCGTTTATTGCACTGACCATCGCGGCCGCTTTTCTGGGCCTGACCTCGGGCATGCCGATCGGCACCATCATCAAGGCGTTCCAGGACGGCTTCGGTGGCGTGCTGGGCTTTGTCGGCATCATTCTGGCGTTGGGCACAATGCTCGGCAAAATGATGGCCGAATCGGGCGGGGCCGATCAGATCGCCCAAACCCTGATCCGTGCCTTCGGTAAGGATAAAGTTCAGTGGGCCATGATGTTCGCCGCCTTCCTGGTGGGCATTCCGCTGTTCTTTGAAATCGGTTTCGTGCTGCTGATCCCGCTGGTGTTCATCGTGGCGCGTCGCACCGGTGTCTCGATCATCAAGATCGGTATCCCGCTGCTGGCCGGTCTCTCCGCGGTCCACGGCCTGGTGCCACCGCACCCGGGCCCGCTGCTGGCGATTGGCGTATTTGGTGCCGACATCGGTAAAACCATTCTCTATGGCCTGATCGTGGCGTTGCCAACGGCCATTATTGCCGGGCCGATTTTCGGTACATTCATTGCCAAGCACATCCCCGGCCATCCGAATCAGGAGCTGGTGGATCAACTGGCCCGTGAGACCGATTCTGCCGATCTGCCGAGCTTCAACATCACGCTGATCACCGTGCTGTCGCCGGTGTTCCTGATGCTGCTCAAGACTTTTGCCGATGTGGTGCTGCCTGAAGGCAATTTCTTCCGCACGTTCATGGACCTGATCGGGCATCCGATTTCTGCACTGCTGTTGGCGTTGCTGCTATCGCTGTACACCTTCGGCTACAAGCAGGGCATCGGTTCCAGCCAGATACTCAAGTGGCTGGACGCGAGTCTGGCACCGACTGCGGCGATCATTCTGATCATCGGTGCAGGCGGTGGCTTCAAGCAGATGCTGGTCACCAGCGGTGTGGGTGATGTGATCGGTCACATGGCGGTGAGTGCGCAGATTTCACCGATCCTGTTGGCCTGGCTGGTGGCGGCGGTGATTCGCATCGCCACAGGCTCGGCGACCGTGGCAACCATCACGGGTGCCGGGATCGTGGTACCAGTGGTCGGGATGATTCCGGGTGTGAATCGTGAGCTGCTGGTCCTGGCGACCGGTGCCGGTTCGCTGATCCTGTCTCACGTTAACGATGCCGGTTTCTGGCTGGTCAAGCAGTACTTCAACATGACCGTGGCCGAAACCTTCAAGACCTGGACTGCGATGGAAACCATCCTGTCCGTGGTAGCGCTGATCTTCATCTTGTTGCTGTCGCTGGTGATCTAGACCTGACGCAATACCCAACTGTGGGAGCGAGCCTGCTCGCGATGGCGATATAACATTCAGCATCTCTGTTGACTGTTACAACGCCATCGCGAGCAGGCTCGCTCCCACATGGGTCTTACACATTGATCTTGTGTCAGACGTTAGGTTTGCTTACCAACCCATCCGCCCGGAACATCCCGCGAATGCCGCGTACGGCCTGGCGAATCCGGTCCTGGTTTTCGATCAGTGCAAAGCGCACGTGATCATCGCCATATTCACCGAACCCCACCCCCGGCGAGACGCAGACCTTGGCTTCGGCCAACAGTTTCTTGGCAAACTCCAGCGAACCCAGGTGAGCATAAGCCTCGGGGATCTTGGCCCAGACGTACATCGACGCCTTGGGGTTCTCCACCATCCAGCCCAGTTCATGCAGACCCTTGACCAGCACATTGCGGCGCTGGCGGTACTGTTCGGCGATATCACGCACGCACTGCTGATCGCCTTCAAGCGCGGCGATGGCCGCCACCTGCAGCGGTGTGAAGGTGCCGTAGTCGTGATAGCTCTTGATCCGCGCCAGGGCGTTGACCAGCTCCGCATTGCCCACCATGAAGCCGATACGCCAGCCTGCCATGTTGTAGCTCTTGGACAGGGTGAAGAATTCCACGGCGATGTCTTTCGCACCGGGCACCTGCATGATCGACGGGGCTTTCCAGCCGTCGTAGACGATGTCGGCGTAGGCCAGGTCGTGGATCACCAGCACGTCGTACTGTTTGGCCAGGGCGATGACCCGCTCGAAGAAGTCCAGCTCCACGCATTGCGCGGTCGGGTTGGACGGAAAGCCCAGGATCATCATTTTCGGCTTGGGAATCGAGCCGCGAATGGCGCGCTCCAGCTCATCGAAAAAATCCACGCCCGGCACCAGGGGCACCGAACGCACCTGGGCGCCGGCGATCACCGCGCCGTAGATGTGGATCGGATAACTGGGATTGGGCACCAGCACGGTGTCGCCCTGGTCCAGGGTCGCCAGCATCAGATGCGCCAGGCCTTCCTTGGAACCGATGGTGACGATGGCTTCGGTTTCCGGGTCAATGTCCACCTCGTAGCGGTCCTTGTACCAGCGCGAAATGGCGCGGCGCAGGCGCGGTATGCCTTTGGAGGTGGAATAACCGTGGGTGTCTTCACGCTGAGCGACGGTGACCAGCTTTTCCACGATGTGTGCAGGTGTGGCGCCGTCGGGGTTACCCATGCTCAAGTCAATGATGTCTTCGCCGCGCCGACGCGCAGCCATCTTCAGCTCGGCAGTGATATTGAATACATACGGGGGGAGTCGATCGATGCGCGCAAAGCGGCGCGGCGAACCTGGGTTGGCCATTGTTGCCTCG
This sequence comes from Pseudomonas tehranensis, assembly GCF_014268615.1. GTDB lineage: Bacteria > Pseudomonadota > Gammaproteobacteria > Pseudomonadales > Pseudomonadaceae > Aquipseudomonas > Aquipseudomonas tehranensis. The sequence continues at coordinate 5,343 of NZ_JABWQV010000255.1, forward strand.
AGATACGTGAGCGCCCGGAACCGTCCGAGCGACGTTGGCCACTGCGGTGGCCTGCGGCGCAAGATAAAGGGGCTGATGGCCAATTGTCCAGTAGCGGCGCGCAACTATTTTCGACGACACTGTCGATCCGGTCGTGGGGCTTTGAGTCACGCCTGCAAACTGCACGACTCGCCTTATTCAAAAAATCGAATGGACTGAATGATGGAATTTTCCAGCGGTTTCCTGCTGAGCCTTTCTTTGTGCCTGGACATTGGCGTGGCCAATATCGCCATGATTACCTTGGCCATGCAGCGTGGCTATTTCCAGGGTTTTGCCCTGGGCTTGGGCACATGTGTGGGGGACTTGGTCTACGCGGTCCTGGCCTTGGCCGGCATGACGGTGCTGCTGCAATACGAAACGGTGCGCTGGGTGCTGTGGATAGGCGGCTCGGTGGTGCTGCTGTATTTCGCCGCGAAGATGATTCATTCGGCGATCTATCACCCTGCGGTGTTGGCCGAGGCTGGTGAGGTGCGGGGTAATTCTTCCGGGCAGGAATTTTTTCGCGGGATTTTCCTGGCGATGTCCTCGCCCAGTGCCATTCTCTGGTTCGCGGCGGTGGGCGGCACATTGATCGCTCGTTCGGGCGGCGGAACGATCCTCAGTTCGGCGCTGTTCCTGAGTGGGTTTCTCTGTGCCGGACTGCTCTGGTGTGCAGGTCTGTGCCTGGCGGCAACCCAGGGTGGCAAGCTGTTGGGCGATAAACTGTTGCGCTATTGCTATTGGGCATCGGCAGCCATCTTCTGCTATTTCGCGGTGTACGTGATTGTTTCTGGCTACAACGAGTTTATCGGCAAGCTCGCGCCGGCCGTTGTGCCTGGACTCTGACAAGCGAAACGGACCTGGCAATCTCCATTTGGCTTCTATACTGCAAAGCCCGACCTCACGTTTCTGGAGTGTTGATGCATGGAAAAGCACGAATCCGATAACACCGCCGAACCACGCTTCGAACACGGACGCTTTCAGCTCATCGCCGGTTTTGGTGGCCGTTTTACTCAGGACTCCGCCCAGGATATCCCGCTGCTCTGGGAAAAGTTTTTGCCCTGGCTCGGTAAAGTGCCAGGGCAGAAAGACGAGGTCACCTATGGCGTGTGTTGCAACCCGGACGGGGAGGGAGGGTTTGAATACATTGCCGGAGTGGAAGTCAGCCGGCTCGATGACCTGCCCGAACAGTTGCGCTGGATCGAAATTCAGCCTGCGCACTACGCCGTGTTCGAACACAAAGGACCGTTGAAAGACCTGCCGCAGACGTTCCACTACATCTGGAAAGAGTGGCTGCCGCGATCCGGCCACACTGCTGCCGATGCACCGGAGTTCGAACGCTACAGCGAAGACTTCAACCCCAGGACCGGTGAGGGCACTCTAGAGATCTGGATTCCTCTCAAACCGAGCTGATTGCCATCCTCTGGGCAATGCGAAACCTGTGGGAGCGAGCCTGCTCGCGA
>NZ_JABWQV010000256.1 GCF_014268615.1 Pseudomonas tehranensis
GTGGTGAAAAAGAAAACCCCCGCAGGCAGAACCTGCGGGGTTTTCATGAAGCACAGAACTTAGAGCGTGTAGGAGATGCCAGCCTGCACGGTTCGCGGTGCGCCTGGGTAGGCATAGACGTTGCCGAAAGCGCCTTCTTCGTAGTCGGCGTCGAACAGATTCTTCAGGTCCAGGTTGAGGCGGATCCGCTCGTTGACCTTGTAGTAACCGAGCAAGTCCACCACGGTGTAGCTGTCCATGGAGAATGCATTGGCCGCCGTCTGGCCGGCCCGTTCATCCACATACTTGGCGCCTAGTCCCAGGCCCAGCCCTTTGAGGCCGCCATCCTGGAACTCATAGACGTTCAACAGGCTGAAGGTGTTTTTGGGTACGTTGAGCAAGCGGGTACCGGACGGGATATTGATGTCCTTGGTCACTTCGGCATCCACATACGCGTAACCACCAATCACGCGCCACTCCGGCGTCAAATTGCCTGCCACATTCAGGTCAAAACCACGGCTGCGCACTTCGCCAGCGGCCACGCTGAAGGCGGAATCCACTGGATCAGTGGTGAGCACATTACGCTTTTCGATCTGGTACACCGCCGCATCGACACTCAACTGACGGTCCAAGGCTTCCCACTTGACCCCCATCTCATAAGACTTGCCCTCTTCCGGCTTGAACCCGCCGCCTCCGCGACTGGCACCGTTGTTGGGTTTGAACGAGCGGGCGGTGTTGGCGTAGACAGCCACCGTGTCGGTCAGGTCGTAGATCACTCCCAGGCGTGGGGTGACGGCGTTGTGGCTGATGTCCCAGTTTCTGCTGCCCGGCTGCTGGGGTGGGGGTACAGGGACGAAGGTCTCGTATTCATGCTCAAAGCGCTCGAAACGCGCCCCCGCCAGCACCTTCAAACGTTCGGTAAGCGCCACTTGGTCCTGAATGAACACGCCGAAAGTCTTGAGGTTTTCCTGATCATCGGTGGGGGTGCGCGTCAACGCCGGGCGTGGCTGGCCATACACCGGATCGAAGATATCGATCGGGTAGGCACCGACGGCGCCGGAGGATCGCTTGATGATCGACTGGTAGTCGTAGTCTTCGTACTCGATGCCGGTCAACAGCGTGTGCTCGAACCCGCCCGTGGAAAAATGCCCGGTGAGATTGAGTTGCGTGTCCCGGTCAGTCCATTCCAGTTTGCGATAGTTGAAGTTACGACTCAGCGTGCGCCCATCGGCGCCGATGCTGTTGCCTTCCACGGCGTTGCCCTGCAACGTGCCGTCCAGCCACTGGGTCCCACCGGCCAGGGTCCAGTCGTCGTTGAGCATGTGCTCGAAGCGCACCTGGAGCATGTTGTTGTCGTTGTGCAACTTGCCGGCGTCTTTTTCGCCGAAGAACGTATCGCGCGAGGCGGTGCCGCGCTGGCCGGCGTAATGGGTCAGGCCACGGTCCAGCGGCGCATTGTTGCGCATGAAGTCGCCTTCGAAGGTCAGGCGCGTGGTGTCGTTGACCTGCCAGGTCACCACCGGCGCAATGCCGTAGCGTTCGGTCTCGACGTGGTCGCGGAACGTATCGCCGCCCTCGCCGATCACGTTCAGGCGATAAGCCAGGCGCCCTTCTTCGTCCAGCGGGCCTGAGGCATCCAGGGTGCCGCGACGCATGCCTTGGTCGCTGACCTGACTGCCCAGGGTCACCGTGCGTTCGGCCAATGGTTGCTTGGACACCACGTTGAAAGTGCCGCCTGGATCGCCGCGACCGTACAGCATCGTCGCCGGGCCGCGCAGCACTTCCAGGCGCTCGATGGTGTTGGCATCAGGCATGTTCGGGTAACCGCGGTTGATCGGGAAACCGTTGCGATAGAACTCGCCCGTGGTAAAGCCACGGACCGTGAACGTGGTCAGGCCCTGGCCGCCGAAGTTGTTCGCCCTGCCAACCCCGCCGGCGTAATCGAGTGCGTCTTGCAGGCGGGTGGCGCTGAGGTCTTCCACCACGTCGCGCGAAACCACGGAAATGGACTGTGGGGTTTCATGGATCGCGGTGTCGGTACGTGTCGCGCTGGCCGAACGGGTCGCGTGATATCCCTTGACGGGCCCCTGCGCGGACTCGATATCCGAAAGACCCACGATGTCCGTGGCTTGCAGTTCCAATGGCGTGGAGGTTGCGGCCATGGGCTCGTCTGCCCACGTGGATACGGAATAAGCCTGGAGCACACACAGTGAAACGAGAATCCGACGCATCGATGCACAATCCTAATGAAAGTACGTCAGCCCCCCTGAGGCCGACCAAAATGTGTCGTGAAAGATACAGCAACTCATTCTTGTTTGATATAAATTCCTATTCATACCTTCTATAAAATACCCTTGCAGAACAATGTGCCAACGGGCACCGCAGGTCATGCCGGGGACAGCTCGACACGGCAGCGGGCAAAGTCGTATACCATATCCCCAAACAAGCCAAACGATCGCCGCCGTGACCTTATCCAAGTTCAATCTGCCTGATCTGGGCAACACCCCTTCCACTTCGGAAATCATCACCCGTCATCTGCGCGAAGCCATCGTGGCCGGGCATTTTGCCGAGGACGAGCCGATTCGCCAGGACGACATCGCGCGGCAGTTCAACGTCAGCAAAATTCCCGTGCGCGAAGCCCTCAAGCGCCTGGAAGCCGAGGGGCTGGTGATGTTCCAGCGCAATCGCGGGGCGATGGTCACACGCATTTCCGAGGCGGAGCTGGCGCAGATGTTCGAGGTGCGGATGCTGCTGGAAGACAAAGTGCTGCGCCTGGCAATTCCCCACATGACCGAAGAAACGTTTGCTCGCGCCGAAGGCATCTGCCAGGAGTTCATCGGTGAGGACGACGTGGGCCGTTGGGCCGAGCTCAACTGGCAGTTACATGCCTGCCTCTACGAGCCGGCGCAACGGCCCTTTCTGGTGGGTCTGATCCGTTCGGTCCACGACAAGCTGGAACGCTATTTGCGCATGCAAATGAGCCTGTCCGCCGGCAAGGACCGCGCCGATCACGAGCACCGGGAAATCATCAAAGCCTGCCGCGCGGGTGATGTTGAGCGGGCAGTGAAGTTACTCGATGAACATATCGCCGGCGTGTGCCGGACGCTGTTCGAGTTTTTGCCTGCCAGTCACTGATGAATCCGGACTGTGCCGATTTCGTCATGAGCACAGGCTAAATCCATCAAGCCGCCAGCCGCCTGCACGGGCCACGCTTGCGTTCACTCACCTGAACGGACGTGGCCTCCCATGAAACGCATCACCGTGATCGACTCCCATACCGGCGGCGAACCGACCCGTCTGGTCACCGACGGTTTTCCGGATCTGGGCCAAGGCAGTATGGCCGAGCGCCGCCAGCGTCTGGCGACACAACACGACGCCTGGCGCACCGCCTGCGTGCTGGAACCGCGCGGCAGCGATGTGCTGGTGGGGGCATTGCTCTGTGAGCCGCAGGATCCGAGCGCCTGTGCCGGGGTGATCTTCTTCAACAACAGCGGCTACCTGGGCATGTGTGGCCACGGCACCATCGGCCTGGTGACGTCGCTGGCACACCTGGGCAAGATCGGCCCTGGCGTGCACACCGTTGAAACCCCGGTGGGCACGGTGCAAGCGACCTTGCATGAGGACCGTTCGGTCAGCGTACGCAATGTACTGGCCTACCGTTACCGCAAGGCGCTGAGCCTGGAGGTGCCCGGTATCGGCCCGGTGGTGGGCGATGTGGCCTGGGGCGGCAACTGGTTTTTCCTGATCGCTGACCATGGCCAGCGCGTGGCGGGCGACAACCTCGACGCGTTGACCGCCTACACCTACGCCGTGCAGCAGGCCTTGGAACAGCAAGGTCTGCGGGGTGAGGACGGTGGCCTGATCGATCACATCGAACTGTTTGCCGATGACCCGCAAGCCGACAGCCGCAACTTCGTGCTCTGCCCTGGCAAGGCGTATGACCGCTCCCCATGCGGCACCGGCACCAGCGCCAAACTGGCGTGCCTGGCTGCGGACGGCAAACTGCAACCCGGGCAGATCTGGCGCCAGGCCAGTGTCATTGGCAGCGAATTCGAAGGCTCCTATGAGTTCGACGGCGAGCGCATCGTGCCGACCATTCGCGGCCGCGCCTATATCAGCGCCGAAACCACGCTGGTCATTGAGCCGGATGATCCTTTCGCCTGGGGCATCGTCCCGTGAACCCCGGCCACGTCGCCGATGTGATCATCATCGGTGCCGGCATCATCGGCGCCGCCTGCGCCCGGACGTTGGCCCGGCGGGGCTTGAAGGTCCTGGTACTCGATGCCGGTTGGCACGGCGCCACGGCCGCCGGCATGGGCCACTTGCTGGTGCTGGACGACAACCCGGCGGAACTGGCCCTCAGTCAATATTCCCTGCAGCGCTGGCGCCAGTTGGCACCGACCCTGCCCGACGCCTGCGCGTGGCGCAACAACGGCACCCTGTGGCTGGCGGCCAATGCCGAGGAAATGGCCGTTGCCCATAGCAAGTACCTGAATCTGCTGGCCCATGGCGAAGACTGCGAGCTGATCGGTCGTACTGCCCTGCAGCAGCGTGAGCCGCAACTGCGCGAAGGTCTGGAGGGCGGCCTGCTGATCAAGGGCGACGGGATCCTGTATGCGCCGGCCGCCGCGCGCTGGATGCTGGACGAGGCCAATATTGATCAGCAACGCGCCCAGGTCGTTGAAGTGGACGGCCATCGGGTGCGTCTTGAGGATGGTCGCTGGCTGAACGCCGAAGCGGTGATTCTCGCCAATGGCATCCAGGCCACCGAGCTGTGCCCGGAGTTGCCGATCGAAGCCAAGAAGGGCCATTTGTTGATCACCGATCGTTACCCCGCCACCGTCTCCCACACCCTGGTGGAGCTGGGGTATGTCACCAGTGCTCACAACGCCAGCGGTCCATCGGTGGCATGCAATATCCAACCGCGTCCGACCGGGCAGCTGTTCATCGGTGCCTCGCGACAGTTCGGCACCGTCGACCCGCAGGTGGAGGGCTGGATGCTGGCAAAGATGCTCAAGCGTGCTGTCGACTACATGCCAGGCCTGGCACACCTCAACGGCATCCGCGCCTGGACCGGTTTTCGCGCCGCCAGCCCCGACGGCCTGCCGCTGGTGGGGCAACATCCGCAGCGCCCTGGCCTGTGGCTGGCGGTGGGTCACGAAGGCCTCGGTGTCACAACGGCACCCGCAACGGCTGACTTGCTGGTCGCGCAACTGTTCAATGAAACCTCGCCGCTAGCCCCTCAAGCTTACCTGCCCCAGCGTTTCCTCGGAGAACCGGCCCATGCCTGAATTACTCCTCGACGGCCGCCCCTTATCGGTCGCCAACGGCACCAGCGTTGCGGCGGCGTTGGCCTTGGGCGCGGACGGTTGCAGCCGCACTTCGGTCAGCGGCCAGCGCCGCGCGCCTCTGTGCGGCATGGGCATCTGCCAGGAATGCCGGGTGATGATCGATGGCCATCGACGCCTGGCCTGCCAGACGCTGTGCCGCGATGGCATGCAGGTGCAAACACGGCCATGAACGAAACCACCGACCTGTTGATCATTGGCGCCGGCCCCGCCGGCATGGCCGCCGCCCTGGCCGCGGCAAGCAGCGGTATGCGCATTGTGCTGCTGGACGATAATCCATGGCCGGGCGGGCAGATCTGGCGCGACGGCCCCCAGGCTCACCTCCCGGCCGAGGCCCGACGTCTGCGCAACTCATTACAGGCCTGCGCCAATGTGCGCTGCCACGCCGGCACCCGCGTCATCGCCTGTGCCGCGGATAAAACCCTGCTGGTGGAAGATGCCGAACGCGGCTGGCAGATCACCTACCAGCGCTTGATCCTGTGCACCGGCGCGCGCGAACTGCTGCTGCCCTTCCCCGGCTGGACGTTGCCGGGGGTGACCGCTGTTGGTGGTTTACAAGCATTGATCAAGAGTGGCCTGCCCGTGCGCGGCGAACGGCTGGTGATCGCCGGCAGCGGCCCGTTGCTGCTGGCCAGCGCCGCCACCGCCAAACATCAAGGGGCGCAGGTACTGCGGATCGCCGAGCAGGCCAGTCGCGGCGCCGTCGCTGGTTTCGCCGCGCAACTGCCACGCTGGCCGGGCAAATTTTTGCAGTCATTGAGCCTTTTCGATCCGAACTACTGCACCGGCACTCATGTGCTGGAGGCCCTGGGTCGCGAGCGGCTTGAGGGCGTGCGCTTGCTACACCGGGGCGAGACACTTGAACTGGCCTGTGACCGTCTTGCTTGTGGTTTCGGGCTCATTCCCAATACTCAGCTCGGCCAGGCCCTGGGCTGCGGCCTTGAAGGCCAGGCGCTGGCTGTTGACGCCTGGCAAGCGACCACCCGCCACGACCATTACGCCGCCGGCGAATGCACCGGGTTCGGTGGCAGCGAACTGGCGCTGGTGGAAGGCGCCATCGCCGGGCACAGCGCCGTCGGCAATAGCGTCGCCGCCCAACGCTTGTGGCCTCGCCGGGCACGCTGGCAAGGTTTCGCCCGGGCTTTGAACAAGGCCTTCGCCTTGGACCAGCGACTCAAGACCCTCGCTCGGGACGACACGCTGGTGTGCCGCTGCGAAGACGTGCCCTATGGCGAATTGGTCGGCCAGCCGGACTGGCGCGCAGCGAAACTGGCGAGCCGGTGTGGCATGGGTGCCTGTCAGGGGCGGGTTTGCGGTGCTGCGCTGGAACATCTGTTCGGCTGGCCCTCGCCCACACCGCGCCCGCCCTTCAGCCCGGCGCGGATCGAGACTTTACTGCACCTGGAAGAAACCCCGCCCACTTGAGCCCGGTGCATATTTTTTTGTGGGAGCGGGCTTGCTCGCGAAAGC
>NZ_JABWQV010000257.1 GCF_014268615.1 Pseudomonas tehranensis
TTTATCCCCGCTGGGCTGCGAAGCAGCCCCGAAATCTGAGCATGCGCAGCATCAGGTTGATCGAGTTGGCTACTTTTTGGGGGCTGCTTCGCAGCCCATCGGGGATAAATCCCCTCGCCACAACTGTGCTTGGCAGGCCAACGTGGTAAAGCCCAGCATCCTCCAGCCCAACCCGCTTTGCAATGCTGGCGCGACCCACCAGTCACAGCTTGTGTCAGATACGGCACAAACTGTCACACCCGCTGTATCGCAATCGTCACACAGCCCATCCGTTGGTCCGACGAACTCCTCCTAAAGTCTTGATTTACGGGCGCTGCAAGGCAGTGGCCCGACCTTTGCTCTAGGCTTAATTACCAGCGCTCAATTTTGCGCGGCCTCCCGTATAAGCACAAAAGCCAAGGAGAACTCATCATGCGTTACGCTCACCCCGGTACTGAAGGCGCTATCGTTTCGTTCAAGAGCAAATACGGTAACTACATCGGCGGCGAGTTCGTCGCGCCTGTCAAAGGTCAGTACTTCACCAATACTTCCCCGGTCAATGGCCAGCCCATTGCCGAATTCCCGCGTTCCACGGCCGAAGACATCGAAAAAGCCCTGGACGCCGCCCACGCCGCTGCTGATGCCTGGGGCGCCACGTCCGCCCAGGCCCGTTCGCTGGTTCTGCTGAAAATCGCCGACCGCATCGAACAGAACCTCGAAGTGCTGGCAATCACCGAGTCCTGGGACAACGGCAAGGCTGTGCGTGAAACCCTCAACGCCGACATCCCCCTGGCCGCCGACCACTTCCGCTACTTCGCCGGTTGCCTGCGCGCCCAGGAAGGCAGCGCCGCCGAGATTGACGGCAACACCGTGGCCTATCACATCCATGAACCGCTGGGCGTGGTCGGGCAGATCATCCCGTGGAACTTCCCGCTGCTGATGGCCGCCTGGAAACTCGCGCCGGCCCTGGCCGCCGGCAACTGCGTGGTGCTCAAGCCCGCCGAGCAAACCCCGCTAGGCATTTGCGTGCTGATGGAGCTGATCGGCGACCTGCTGCCACCTGGCGTACTGAACGTGGTGCAAGGCTTCGGCAAGGAAGCCGGTGAAGCCCTGGCCACCAGCAAGCGCATCGCCAAGATCGCCTTCACCGGCTCGACCCCGGTGGGCTCGCACATCATGAAATGCGCGGCTGAGAACATCATCCCGTCCACCGTGGAACTGGGCGGCAAGTCGCCGAACATCTTCTTCGAAGACATCATGCAGGCCGAGCCGAGCTTCATCGAAAAGGCTGCCGAAGGCCTGGTGCTGGCGTTCTTCAACCAAGGCGAAGTCTGCACCTGCCCTTCCCGCGCCTTGGTGCAGGAGTCGATCTACGACGAGTTCATGAAGGTTGTGATGAACAAAGTCCTGCAGATCAAACGCGGCGACCCGCTGGACACCGACACCATGGTCGGCGCCCAGGCGTCCGAGCAGCAATTCGACAAGATTCTTTCGTACCTGGAAATCGCCAAGGGCGAAGGTGCCGAACTGCTGACTGGCGGCAAGGTGGAAAAACTCGAGGGCAACCTGGCCACGGGTTATTACATCCAGCCAACCCTGCTCAAGGGCACCAACAAGATGCGCGTGTTCCAGGAAGAAATCTTCGGCCCAGTGGTGAGCATCACCACTTTCAAGGATGAAGCCGAAGCCCTGGCGATTGCCAACGACACCGAGTTCGGCCTCGGCGCCGGCCTGTGGACCCGCGACATCAACCGCGCCTACCGCATGGGCCGGGCGATCAAGGCCGGTCGCGTCTGGACCAACTGCTACCACCTCTACCCGGCTCATGCCGCGTTTGGTGGTTACAAGAAGTCCGGCGTAGGTCGTGAAACCCACAAGATGATGCTCGACCACTATCAGCAGACCAAGAACCTGCTGGTGAGCTACGACATCAATCCGTTGGGGTTCTTCTAAGCCAGCGGGGCGAGGCAGGTGGTTCTGCTTCGCCCTTTAGATAGCTATCGCGAGCAGGCTCGCTCCCACAATGGATCTGTTTCAACTCTGGAGGAGAGTTATCCACAGATCCTTGTGGGAGCGAGCCTGCTCGCGAAGGCGGCGATACAACCAGCACAGCAACAACTGAATCACCCGCTTCATGAGCAAGCCCGCTTTCACGGGGCCAAAAAACAATAAAAACAGGTAAACCCTTATGCCAAGCGATCAAGCAAACCCGCAATCGGCAACGTCCTCTGTCGACTTCGAAAAAGTCGGCTCCGAATACTTCCAACAACGCGAACTTAAAAAAGGTGCGGCGGGCTGGGTCCTGCTGGTGGGCCTGGGGGTGGCGTATGTCATTTCCGGGGACTACGCCGGCTGGAACTTCGGCCTGGCCCAAGGCGGTTGGGGCGGGATGTTCCTCGCTACGCTGCTGATGGCCGCGATGTACCTGTGCATGTGCTTCTCCCTGGCCGAGCTGTCCTCGATGATTCCTACCGCCGGCGGCGGCTATGGCTTTGCCCGTAGCGCATTCGGTCCCTGGGGCGGGTTTCTCACGGGCACGGCGATCCTGATCGAGTACGCCATCGCCCCGGCGGCGATTGCGGTGTTCATCGGCGCGTATTGCCAATCGCTGTTCGGCATTGGTGGCTGGATGATCTACCTGGCGTTCTACATCATCTTCATCGCCATCCACATATTCGGCGTGGGTGAAGCGCTCAAGCTGATGTTCATCATCACCGCCGTCGCCGCCCTGGCACTGGGCGTGTTTCTGGTAGCGATGGTGCCGCACTTCGACGTCGCCAACCTGCTGGACATCCCGGTCACCGCGGCCACGGGCGCCAGCCCATTCCTGCCGTTCGGCTATGTCGGCGTGTGGGCAGCCATTCCGTATGCCATCTGGTTTTTCCTGGCCGTGGAAGGCGTACCGCTGGCGGCTGAAGAAACCAAGAACCCCAAGCGCGACCTGCCGCGCGGCCTGATCGGCGCCATGCTGGTGCTGGTGGCGTTTGCCTTGCTGATTCTGGTGATCGGCCCAGGCGGCGCGGGTTCCAATGCGCTGATGGCTTCGGGCAACCCGCTGGTGGAAGCGCTGGCCAAGGCCTACGGCGGCTCGACCTGGATGGGCAACTTCGTCAACCTCGTCGGCCTGGCCGGCCTGATCGCCAGCTTCTTCTCGATCATCTACGCCTACTCGCGGCAGATCTTCGCCTTGTCTCGCGCCGGTTACCTGCCACGCAAACTCTCCGAAACCAATAAAAGCAAAGCACCTGTATTGGCGCTGATCATCCCCGGCATCATCGGTTTCGGCTTGTCCCTGACCGGCCAGGGCGATCTGCTGATTCTGGTAGCGGTGTTCGGCGCCACCATCTCCTACGTGCTGATGATGGCCGCGCACATCACCCTGCGCATCCGTCGCCCCAAAATGGACCGGCCATACCGCACACCCGGCGGCATCTTCACCTCGGGCGTAGCCCTGGTGCTGGCATGCATCGCCGTGGTGGCGGGCTTTCTGGTGGATCCGCGGGTGGTCATCGGCGCCGCGATCATCTATGGAGTGTTAATTGCTTACTTCGCGTTCTACAGTCGGCATCACTTGGTAGCAGGCACGCCTGAAGAGGAATTCGCGGCGATTCAAAAAGCCGAAGAAGCCTTGCACTGAGTTGTAAAACGCCGAAAACCACGGCGCCGCCCAGCGGCGCCGTCACGGAGAACCTGTATGGCCAGTTTTGCACACACGGTCGGCGCGCAGACCTACCGCTTCGACAGCCTCAAAGACCTGATGGCCAAGGCCAGCCCGGCGCGTTCCGGGGACTTCCTCGCCGAAATCGCCGCGCTCAACGACGGCGAGCGGGTAGCCGCGCAAATGGCGCTGGCCGACTTGCCCCTCAGCCATTTCCTGCAAGAAATGCTGATTGCTTACGAGGACGACGAAGTCACCCGGCTGATCGTCGACACCCACGATAAACAGGCCTTTGCCCCGGTCAGCCATCTCACGGTTGGCGGTTTTCGCGACTGGCTGCTCAGCGATGCGGCCGACGAACACAGCTTGCGAGCCTTGGCCCCGGGCCTGACCCCAGAAATGGTCGCCGCCGTATCGAAGATCATGCGCGTGCAAGACCTGGTGCTGGTGGCGCAGAAGATCCGCGTGGTGACCAAGTTCCGCGGCACCCTCGGCCTGCGCGGGCGGCTGTCCACCCGCCTGCAACCCAACCACCCCACCGACGAACCCGCCGGGATCGCCGCGAGCATCCTCGACGGCCTGCTCTTCGGTAACGGTGACGCCATGATCGGCATCAACCCGGCCACCGACAGCACGGCGTCGATCTGCGCCATGCTGGAAATGCTCGACGCCATCATCCAACGCTACGACATCCCCACCCAAGGCTGCGTGCTGACCCACGTCACCACTTCCATCGAGGCAGCGAACCGTGGCGTGCCCCTGGACCTGGTGTTCCAGTCCATTGCCGGCACCGAAGCGGCCAACGCCAGTTTCGGCATCAACCTGAACGTCTTGCAGGAAGGCTACGACGCCGGGCTGAGCCTGAATCGCGGCACCTTGGGCAACAACCTGATGTATTTCGAAACCGGCCAGGGCAGCGCGCTGTCAGCCAACGCCCACCATGGCGTCGATCAACAGACCTGCGAAACCCGAGCCTACGCCGTCGCACGGCATTTCAAGCCGTTTTTGGTGAATACCGTCGTAGGATTTATCGGCCCGGAGTACCTGTACAACGGCAAACAGATCATCCGCGCCGGCCTGGAAGACCACTTCTGCGGCAAGCTGCTGGGCGTACCGATGGGTTGCGACATCTGCTACACCAACCACGCCGAAGCCGACCAGGACGACATGGACACCCTGCTGACCCTGCTGGGCGTGGCCGGGATCAACTTCATCATGGGTATCCCCGGCTCTGACGACATCATGCTCAACTACCAAACCACCTCGTTCCACGACGCCCTCTACGCCCGCCAGACCCTGGGCCTCAAACCCGCGCCGGAATTCGAAACGTGGCTGGCGAACATGGGCATCTTCACCCAGGCCGATGGCCGGGTGCGGTTCGGCGACAACCTGCCACCGGCGTTCCGTCACGCCCTCGCGCATTTGGGATGAGTGACCTGCCCATGGATAAAAAACCTGTCGATCCACAAAACCCTTGGCTGAATCTGCGCAACCTCACCCCGGCGCGCATCGCCCTGGGCCGCACCGGCACCAGTCTGCCGACCCAGGCGCAACTGGACTTCCAGTACGCCCACGCCCAGGCCCGCGATGCAGTGCACCTGGCGTTCGACCATGAAGGCATTCGCGCGCAACTGACTGAACGCGGCCGCGACAGCCTGCTGCTGCACAGCGCCGCCAGCGACCGCAACAGCTACCTGCAACGCCCGGACCTGGGCCGGCGGCTCGATGAAGCCTCCGTACACATCCTGCAGGACCACGTCGCGGCCAATCCCGGCGGCGTCGACCTGGCCATCGTAGTGGCCGACGGTCTGTCGGCGCTGGCGGTGCATCGGCATACGCTGCCATTCCTGGCGCGGCTGGAAGAACAGACCGCCGCTGAGGGTTGGTCAACCTCGCCAGTGATTCTGGTGGAACAGGGCCGGGTCGCGGTTGCCGATGAAGTGGCGCAGCGGCTCGGGGCCAAAATGTCGGTGATCCTGATCGGCGAACGCCCCGGCCTCAGCTCCCCCGACAGCCTGGGTTTGTATTTCACCTACAACCCCAAGGTCGGCCTGACCGATGCGTATCGCAACTGCATCTCCAACGTTCGCCTCGAAGGTTTGAGCTATGGCATGGCCGCCCATCGCCTGATCTACCTGATGCGCGAGGCCTGCCGCAGACAGCTCTCGGGGGTCAATCTGAAGGACGAAGCCCAGGTTCAAACTCTAGACTCGGAAAATGCCGCCGATATGAAAGGTAACTTCCTACTGATGCCGCCCCGAAGCTGATCCGTTTACAAGATTGCGTTTTTGATCCGCTTTCAGGCAGCATCGAAGCACGGCAGAACGCCGTTGTTGTCCGAGTATCTGTCGACCTTTGCAGACGAGACCTACTATGCGGATTATCCAAGCGACCCTGGAACACCTGGACCTGCTGACCCCATTGTTCGTCAAATACCGGGAATTTTATGGCTCACTGCCCTACCCGGATTCGTCCCGAGCCTTCCTCGAAAAACGCCTGCGCCGCAAGGAATCGGTGATCTACCTGGCGTTGCCCGATGACGATGACAACCGATTGCTGGGCTTCTGCCAGCTCTACCCCAGCTTCTCGTCACTGTCCCTCAAACGCGTGTGGATCCTCAACGACATCTACGTCGCCGAAGACGCCCGCCGCCAACTGGTGGCCGATAACCTGATCCGCACCGCAAAAAAAATGGCCAAGGAAACCAACGCCGTGCGCATGCGCGTCTCCACCAGCAGCAACAACGACGTGGCGCAGAAAACCTACGAGTCCATCGGCTTCAAGGAAGACACTGAGTTCAAGAACTACGTGTTGCCCATCAGCGAAGAGCTCTGAGCCGACAGCAATACCTCAGTGGTGAGGGAACCCTCACCACACCAATATCCCTGACACACCACACCCCCTTGTGGCGAGGGGATTTATCCCCGCTGGGCTGCGCAGCAGCCCCAAAACCTGAGCACGCGATACATCAAACCGCCCAAGCCGCCTACTTCAGGGCCGCTTCGCGCCCCAACGGGAGCAAGCTCCCTCGCCACATTAAGCCAGCGCACACCCATACCCCTCGGCACGACACCGCCCCTCCACCACAAAAGCCAGAGCACACCCATCCACCTGACAAAACACCACCCCCGTGGCGAGGGAGCTTGCTCCCGCT
>NZ_JABWQV010000258.1 GCF_014268615.1 Pseudomonas tehranensis
CCAACGGGGATAAATCCCCTCGCCACAGGACCGGGTTCACTGCGCAGTGTCGCAAACGCGGCGGCCACTCCCTCGCCACAAGACAGTGTTCGGCTCGGGTTCAATCGGAACCGGGGATAAAGCTCACCCTGACTTTCAGACCGCCCTCCTGCCCGTCATGCAACGTGATTTGCGCCAGGTGCGCACGGCAGATTTCACCGACGATCGCCAACCCCAAACCAGAACCGGCCACTTGCTGATTGCGTCGATAGAAGCGCTCGAACACGCGGTCTCGCTCATGCAGCGGGATGCCAGGTCCGTCGTCCTCGACCTCGAGCACCGCAGGTGCTGTGACCCGCAGGATCACATTGCCCCCCGACGGGGTATGGGCCAGGGCATTGT
The DNA here is from genome assembly GCF_014268615.1 of Pseudomonas tehranensis. GTDB lineage: Bacteria > Pseudomonadota > Gammaproteobacteria > Pseudomonadales > Pseudomonadaceae > Aquipseudomonas > Aquipseudomonas tehranensis. The sequence continues at coordinate 382 of NZ_JABWQV010000258.1, forward strand.
CCACCAGATTGCTCAACAATTCGTTCAACAAGGTTGGCTCACCCCGCAGCCACACCGGTTCGTCGGCTTCCAAAGCCAACGCCACGCCGCGGGCATGGGCCAACGGCGCCATGGCCATGCCCAGCTCCCGTGCCAGTTGGCTGAGATCCAGTAGCTGCGCGCCGCCCTCGGCGATGGCCCGGGCACCATTTTCGACACGTGCCAGGGACAGCAACTGATTCGCCAGATGGGTCAGCCGATCCGTGCCCTGGGCCGCGGTTTCCAGGGTTTCACGCCAGACAACCGGCTCGCTGGCGCGTAGCCCCAGTTCAAGCCGAGCCTTCAACGCAGCCAAAGGTGTGCGCAGTTCATGGGCGGCGTCGGCGATGAATTGCGCCTGACGCTCGAATTGCCCGCGAAGACGCTCGGTGAAATGGTTGAGGGCCCGCACCAGTGGCCAGAGTTCATGCTGGACTTCCACCAGGGGCAATGGCCGCAAATCGTCCGGCTGACGCTCCTCCACTGCCGTGCGCAAGCGCTCCAGCGGGCGCAAGGCGGCACTGACGGCGAACCACACCATCAACAGCGCGCCCACTGCCAGCATGCCCAGGCGCAACAGCGTGTCGGCCATCAGGCCACGGGCCATGCTGATCCGCGCCTCTTCGGTTTCCGCCACGCGAATCTCCGCCATGCCGTTCATGTTCGGTTCACTCACCGCCTTGAGCAGGCTCACCACCCGCACGTCCTGCCCCTGATAGCTGGCGTTATAGAAACGCGCCAGGGCCGGGTAATCGTCGGTACGCGGCGTACCGGGCGGTGGGCCTGGAAGGTTTTCGTAGCCGGAAATCAGCTTCTGGTGGATGTCATTGACCTGGTAGTAAATACGCCCGGCGCTGTCGTAGGCAAAGGTATCCAGGGCCACATAAGGCACATCCGCGCTGAGGCTGCCGTCGCGTTGCGACAGGCCGGCGGCGATGGTCCGGGCCGAGGCCAGCAGCGTGCGGTCGTAGGCCGTGTCCGCGGCTTCGCGACCGTTCCAATAGGCACTCAGGCCGCTGGCGAGCATCAGTACCACCAACAGCAGTGCCAGGTTCCAGAGCAGTCGCCAACGCAAACTGTCGGGCTTATGCATCGCGGGTTTCCAGCAGATAGCCCAGGCCACGGAATGTCACGATCGCCACGGCATGACCGTCGAGTTTCTTGCGCAGGCGGTGGACGTAAATTTCAATGGCATCGGGGCTGGCCTCTTCGTCCAGGCCGAACACCTGGGCCGCCAGCTGCTCTTTGCTCATCACCCGCCCTGGCCGGGCAATCAAGGCTTCCAGCACGGCCTGCTCGCGGGAAGTCAGGGTCAGCAGTTCGTCGTCCAGGGTAAAGCGGCGGGTGTCCAGGTCATAAATCAACCCGCCACAGCGCTGCTGGCGTTCGCCACCCAATACGCTACGGCGCAACAGTGCCTTGACCCGCGCTTCCAGCTCAGTGAGCTCGAACGGCTTGGCCAGGTAATCGTCAGCGCCCAGGTTCAGGCCATGGACCCGGTCCTTGACGTCGCTGCGGGCAGTCAGCATCAACACCGGCAAGGTCTTGCCCCGGGCCCGCAGCCGGGCCAGCACCTCGAAGCCGTCCATGCGTGGCAGCCCCACATCGAGAATCGCGACCGCGTACTCCTCGCTGCTCAAAGCCAGGTCGGCCGCCACCCCGTCGTGCAGCACATCCACGGTCAAACCGGTGCTCTTGAGCGCCTGGGCTACACTTTCGGCCAGCTGGAGATGGTCTTCGACGAGCAGGACACGCATTGGGTTTCACCTCGATTCAGGGATGGTCGGCACCATTCTGTGGCGCGGAGTTTACAGCCGCATCCACCTCTGTGAAGCCAAAAACATCGTGAAAGCTTTTGAAAGGTTAGCGAAAGGTTGACCGGTTAGAGTCCTCCAACGGCTAGTTTCGACTGCCGCTCGCGAGGCACCTTGCGAACGAAAAACGCCCCGAAGCGTTTTCGCCAAATAAGAACAATAGCGCGGAGTATTCACCATGCTGTCCATACAGCCCCAGGCCCCGACGCCTGCTCGCCCTTCCCGCTTCAACCAGACGTGCTTCAGTTGCGCCGCCGCTTTCGCCGGTCTTGCACCGTCGTGCCTGTGCATCTGCGCCACGTGACCTATCGTTCCAACCTTACGACCTGCGATGCGGATGACCTGCATCTGGCGGTCGGCTGTAGCGTCAAGTTCTGGTAATGGTCCGCTGTCGATTCCTCAAGGGTCCGGCATCGCCAAATGTGCAACACACAACAACAACTCCTGTGGAGACAAAAATGAACCTATCACTGCGTAAAGTAGCCCTGGCCGCCGGTTGCCTGATGTTCGCCGGGCAGTTGCTCGCCGAACCCAAGCGTCCGGAATGCATCGCCCCGGCCGCGCCTGGCGGCGGTTTCGACCTGACGTGCAAACTGGTCCAAAGCGCCCTGGTGAACGAAAAACTGCTGACCAAACCGATGCGCGTGACCTACATGCCCGGCGGCGTCGGTGCGGTGGCCTACAACGCAGTGGTCGCTCAGCGCCCGGCCGACGCCGGCACGCTGGTGGCCTGGTCCAGTGGCTCGTTGCTGAACTTGGCCCAAGGCAAGTTCGGGCGTTTCGACGAAAACGCCGTTCGCTGGTTGGCGGCCGTTGGCACCAGTTATGGCGCCATCGCGGTGAAAAGCGATTCGCCCTACAAGAACCTCGATGATCTGGTACAGGCCCTGAAGAAAGATCCGGGCTCCGTGGTCATCGGTTCCGGCGGCACCGTCGGCAGCCAGGACTGGATGCAAACCGCGCTGATCGCCAAGGCCGCCGGTATCGACCCGCGCAAACTGCGCTACGTGGCGCTCGAAGGCGGTGGCGAGATCGCAACGGCCCTGCTTGGCGGCCATATTCAGGTAGGCAGTACGGACATCTCCGACTCCATGCCACACATCCAGAGCGGCGACATGCGCCTGCTGGCGGTGTTCGCCGAGAAGCGCCTGGACGAGCCGGAAATGAAAGACATCCCGACCGCCCGCGAACAAGGCTACGAGATCGTCTGGCCGGTGGTTCGTGGCTTCTACCTCGGGCCGAAGGTCAGTGATGAAGACTACGCCTGGTGGAAAAACGCGTTCGACAAGCTGCTGGCTTCCGAAGACTTCGCCAAGCTGCGTGACCAGCGCGAACTCTTTCCGTTCGCCATGACCGGCCCGGAACTGGACACCTACGTGAAGAAGCAAGTGGCCGACTACAAGATGCTGGCCAAAGAGTTTGGCCTGGTCCAGTAATCGCCTCTGTTCTCGCGGCGGCGTCGGTAATCCCACGGCGCCGCCCAGGAGTTAGTCATGCTCATCCAACGTATTTTTGCTTCAGTGCTGCTGCTGGTTTGCGTCGGCCTCGCGCTGATGGCCTGGCCTTACCAGGCAGCCTTTTCCTACGAACCGGTCGGGCCGCGCGCCTTCCCCTTGCTGATGATCGGGCTGTTGAGCCTGGCCCTGCTTTATATGGTGTTTCGTCCGACGCCCATCGTGCACAGCGACGAAGATCCGCAACTGGATCGTGAAACCTTGCAAAAAATCGGCATCTGCGTAGTGCTGCTGCTGATATTCGCCGGAACCTTCGAACCCCTGGGCTTCATCCTCGCCAGCATCGTGGTCGGGGTGCCGATGGCGCGCCTGTATGGCGGTCGTTGGGTGCCGAGCGTGGTGATCATCAGCCTGATGGCCATCGGTCTCTATCTGTTGTTCGACAAGCTGATGGACGTGCCGCTGCCCTTGGGCCTGCTCGACGTCCTGGAGAATTGATATGGATACCCTGAATTATCTCGGCCAGGGTTTTGGCGTTGCACTGACCCCGTACAACCTCGTGACCGCCCTGAGCGGCACTCTGATCGGCACCGTGGTCGGCCTGCTGCCGGGCCTGGGCCCGATCAATGGCGTGGCGCTGCTGATCCCGATTGCATTCGCCCTCGGTCTGCCGCCGGAGTCGGCCCTGATCCTGCTAGCGGCCGTATACCTGGGTTGCGAATACGGCGGGCGAATCAGCTCGATCCTGCTCAACATCCCGGGCGAAGCCTCCACCGTCATGACCACCCTGGACGGTTACCCGATGGCCCGCAAAGGCATGGCCGGCGTCGCCCTTTCGCTGTCGGCGTGGAGTTCGTTCCTCGGTGCATTCATTGCCACTTGCGGGATGGTGCTGTTCGCCCCGCTGCTGGCCAAATGGGCGATTGCCTTCGGACCGGCGGAATACTTCGTCCTGATGGTGTTCGCCATTGTCTGTCTCGGCGGCATGGCCGGAGACCGCCCGCTCAAGACCTTCATCGCGGCGCTGATCGGGCTGTTCCTGTCCTGCGTCGGGATTGACGCCAACAGCGGCGTATACCGTTTCACCGGGGACAATATCCATTTGACCGACGGCATCCAGTTCGTCGTGCTGGTGCTGGGCCTGTTCTCCATCAGTGAAATTCTGTTGCTGCTGGAAAAGACCCATCGCGGCCAGGAAGCGGTGAAAGCCACCGGGCGGATGATGTTCAACGTCAAGGAAGCGGCGTCGGTGTTCTGGGTGAACATGCGATGCGGCGTGCTGGGCTTCATCATGGGCGTGCTGCCAGGCGCCGGTGCGACCCTGGCCAGTGCCGTGGCGTACATGACAGAAAAACGCATCGCAGGGTCGACTGGCACTTTCGGCCAGGGCGACAAGCGTGGTCTGGCCGCTCCAGAAACGGCCATCGGCGGTGCAGCCTGCGGTGCGCTGGTGCCGATGCTGACCTTGGGTGTGCCTGGCTCCGGCACCACGGCGGTGATGATCGGCGCACTGTCGCTGTACAACATCACTCCAGGTCCGCTGTTGTTCCAGCAACAACCCGACATCGTCTGGGGCCTGATCGCCTCGTTGTTCGTCGCCAACATCATGCTGGTGATCCTCAACATCCCGATGATCCGCGTCTTCACCCGTATCCTGGCCGTGCCGAACTGGGCATTGGTCCCGGTCATCGCGATCATCACCGGGATCGGCGTCTACGCGGTGCACGCCACCACGTTCGATCTGTTCCTGATGATCGGTATCGGCATCTTCGGTTACATCCTGCGCAAGCTGGACTTCCCGTTGTCGCCGGTCCTGTTGGGCTTCATCCTCGGTGGTCTGATGGAGCAGAACCTGCGTCGTGCGCTGTCGATTTCCAACGGTGCGCTGGAAATCCTCTGGTCGAGCCCGATCACCTTGGGTTGCTGGGTATTGACCGTCATCATGCTGCTGATGCCATTGCTGCGGATCTGGCGCCGCCGCTCGGCTCAACGTCGCGCCCTGGCCAATGTCTGAGGCAACACTCAGACAATGGTGGGGAACACCGCTGGTCGGTCTGGCCGGCGGTTATCTGGCCAGCCTGATCGGCTGGCCTTTGCCCTGGATGGTCGGCTCGTTGCTGGCGATCATCCTGGTGCGCTGCCTCACCCCGTGGCAACTGATGGAAATCCCTGGCGGCCGTAAATGCGGCCAGTGGGTGGTAGGCATCGGTATCGGCCTGCACTTCACCCCGGTGGTGATGGAGCAGGTGCTGAGCCATTTTGGCCTGATCTTCTTCGGCGCGCTGATCACCAGCGTGTCCAGCGTGGTGAGTGTGTGGCTGATGCGCCGCACCGGCGAAGACCGCGCCACCGCTTTTTTCTCCAGCATGCCGGGCGGTTCCGGCGAGATGGTCAACCTCGGTGCCCGCAATGGCGCCGACCTGAGCCGCGTCGCTGCCGGCCAGAGCCTGCGGGTTCTGGTGGTGGTGCTCTGCGTGCCGGCCGCTTTCAAATACTTGCTCGGCGAAGGCGCCCCGGTGCAGCACGCTGCCTCGGTGGACTGGCTATGGCTGGCGCTGCTGTTCCCGGCGGGCGCCCTGCTCGCCTGGGGCTGGGAGCGTTTGCGCCAACCCAACCCGTGGCTGTTCGGACCGTTGCTGGTAAGTGCAGCGGTGAGCATCGGTTGGGACCTGCACATCGGCCTGCCCGACGGTGGCAGCCAAATCGGTCAGTGGTTGATCGGCAGCGGATTGGGTTGTCATTTCAACCGGCAGTTCTTCCGCCGCGCGCCGTCGTTCATGGGCCGTACGCTGATCGGCACGGTGTTGACGATGTTGATCGCCACCCTTGCGGCCTTGGGCCTGAGTACCCTGACCCACCTGGACTTGCGTTCACTGACCTTGGGCATGATGCCCGGCGGTATTGCGGAAATGAGCCTGACGGCGGAGACGCTGCAATTGTCGGTGCCGCTGGTGACAGCGTTGCAGGTCATGCGGCTGCTGTTTGTGCTGTTTCTGGCGGAGCCGTTGTTCAGGTATTGGATGCGCAAGCCGGGTTCGGACTTATAGACCGCGTTGCCCCCATCGCGAGCAGGCTCGCTCCCACA
>NZ_JABWQV010000259.1 GCF_014268615.1 Pseudomonas tehranensis
CCCGTGCATTGCGCACGGGCCGGTTTTTTTTGCCCGCGAAATCTGCATCGATTCTGAAGAATTATGGCGTTTTGGAAGACGACCCGCCCGAGAGTGCAAAACTAGGCCCATTAGAGCTTGGCTGGATTCCTTTGATCCGGCTTCCTGTTTGATGGGCAAGGGGGCACTGCGACCCGGCTGGCCATGTAAGGATGCTGACGAATGCCGCGTACTGTGGGTCCCTTTATTCAATGTGGTTTGCGCCCGTTGTTTCGCCTCGCGCTGTGCAGCCAATTGTGCTGGCCGGTGCTGGCGTTTGCCGATACCGCCTATGACCAGATGGTGCATGATGCTCGCGCCGGCCATTACACGCCTGCGTTGACTGCCTTGCGCCAGGTCCCGGCCGATCAGGCCAGCACCGCGCAAATCAGTGACCATCTGCAGATCGCCAGCTGGGCCGGTTTCGATGCCGAGGTGGTGAAAGTCTATGAGGCCCAAGGCCGCTATCGCGACCTGCCAGTTGCGGCGTTGACTGCAACGGCCCGCGCCTATCGCAATCTCAAGCGTTGGGACTCGGCTACCGCGCTCTATCGTCAGGCTTTGATAGTCGAACCTCAGAATCCCGATCTGCAACTGGGTCTGGCCTTGACCCAGGCCGACGCCGGTAAACCCGACGAAGCAGTCAGTCGTGCCAGGACCATGGTCGCAGCCAAACCTGAGGACCCGACGCGTCGGCTGGCCTTGGGTTATGCCCTGACCCGTGCCAACAGTCCACACGAGGCGCTGTTCGAATACGACCAGGCTTTTACCCGCGCCGGCAACAATCTCGAGGTCGCCCGCGAATACATCATTGCGCTGCAACGTGCCCGCTTGCCTGAGCCGGCCTTGCGCCTGGCTCGACTGCAACCCGGGTTGATCGATCAGGGCGTGCAGCGGCGGCTGGAGGGCGATGTTGCGGCTGAACGGGTGCGTCTGGCGGACATGGCCAGCCGCAGCGAGAAGGATCGCTTCGTTATCGCAGACCGCGCCCTGGCCGATTACGACAAGCTGCTCGCCACCTGGACTCCGGTGGCCGAGGCTCATGACGATGTACTGCGCTGGCGCATCGACCGCATCGGCGCCCTGAACGCCCGTGCTCGACGAGCTGAAGTGATTGCCGAATACCAAAAGCTGCTCGCCGAAGGGGTTGTCATTCCCACTTATGCTTTGCGCTGGGTGGCTTCCTCCTATCTGGAGCAACGTGAACCGGAGATTGCCGTTGATCTGTACCGCCGGGTACTGACGGCACCTGACGCCGATCCGGCGGACCGCTTCGAAGACAGCACCGCGCTCTACTACGCACTGCTGGAAAGTGAAAAATCCGAAGAGGCCCGTGCCTTGGCCGAAGACCTGGCCAAGTCCCAGCAACCACGCGTCGAGCTCAAGGGACTGCCCATCGGCAACCCCAATGACCAGTGGATGGACGCTCAACAACTTGCCGCTCAGGCCGGCACTTATGGCGCCGACCTGCCCACCGCCGAGACGCGCCTGGCGACCCTGGTCAATCACGGGCCCGGCAATATCGGGTTGCGTCTGGCCCAGGCTGATCTGTACCAGGCTCGGCAATGGCCGCGACGTTCTGAAAGCCTGCTCAAGGAAGTCGAGACCACCACCCCGCGTAACCGTGAGCTGGAAGTCGCCCAGGCCCGCGCCGCCATGGATTTGCAGGAGTGGCGGCAGATGGATGCGCTGACCGACGACGTGGTCGCTCGTTACCCGGAGAACGCCCATGTCAAACGCCTGCAACGCCAGCGCGAAGTGCACGACATGGCTGAACTGCGTATCGAAGCCTACACCGGCAAGAGTTATGGCGGCGGCAACGGCGATGCCGGTGCAGTCACCGGCAGTCGCGACTTCGGCATTGAAACGCTGCTCTACAGCCCTCCCATCAATGAAGACTGGCGGCTATTCGGTGGCGTCGGTTACGCCACCGGTGATTTCGAAGAAGGCACCGGCCACCATCGCTGGCAGCGTCTGGGTGTGGAGCGCCGCACCCGTGACATGACGCTGGAAGCGGAAGTCTCCAACCACTCGTACGGCTCCGGTGACAAGCAGGGGGCACGCGTGGCCGTGGCCCGGGACATCAACGACCACTGGCAGTACGGTGGCAGCCTCGATTACCTCTCGGCCGCGACCCCGCTGCGGGCGCTCAACAGCGGTATCCGCGCCAACGGTGGCAGTGGTTTCGTTCGCTGGCGTGCCCACGAAAGCCGAGAGTGGCAACTGGCGGTCAGCCCATCGCATTTCAGTGACGGTAACAACCGTCTCGAAACCTTGCTCACCGGTCGCGAAGGCATTTACAGCGCTCCGCGGCTGCAAGTGGAGCTGGGCCTGGAAGTGGGTGCCAGTCGCAACAGCGGCTCTGACGAAGTCCCCTACTTCAACCCCAAGTCAGATCTGAGCGTCATGCCGACCGTCAGTGCCAATCATGTGTTGTACCGCCGCTACGAAACGACGTGGAGCCAGCAATTCCAGGCCGGCGCCGGTACCTACAGCCAGCGCGACCACAGCACCGGTGCCATGGGTCTGCTCAGCTACGGCCAGCGTTTTATCTGGAACGACGTGCTTGAGGCCGGCGCCGCACTGAGCTGGCTCAACCGCCCCTATGACGGCGACCGCGAAAGCGATCTGCGCCTGCTTGTCGACCTCACCTACCGCTTCTAGAAGAGTTTGAAGATGCCTGTCATTTCGCGATTCATCCTTCTGCTGGGGGTCTTGCTGATCAGCGCTTGTGCCCAGCAAGCCCCGGCGTTCACACCGCCCTCACAGCGCCCGCTGGTGGCCAACGACGCCCCTTGGCCGAAAAACCATGTGCTCGGCATCGCCTATCACGACGTGGAAGACCGCGACCCCGACCAGGCGCTCGTGGCCGTGCGGACCGAACGCCTGATCGAGCAATTGGCTTGGTTGCGGGAAAACAACTACCAGCCGGTCACCGTGGACCAGATCATCACCGCTCGCAACGGGGGCCCGGAACTGCCGCCGCGGGCGGTGCTGTTGAGTTTTGACGACGGTTATTCAAGCTTCTACACCCGCGTCATGCCTATTCTCCGCGCTTACAACTGGCCGGCATTATTGGCCCCGGTTGGTAGCTGGATCGACACGCCGCTGAACCAGTCGGTGGACTTCGCCGGGGTGCCGCGCAAGCGCTCCGAGTTTTTGACCTGGGAACAGATCCGCGAGGTCTCGAAATCGGGCCTGGTGGAAATCGCCGCCCACACCGACGCCAATCACAAAGGGGTACTGGCCAACCCGCAAGGCAACCTGCAACCGGCGGCGACGACCCGGCGCTACGATCCCGCCACCGGTCGCTATGAAAGCGAAGCTGATTTCCAGGCTCGCCAGCGCAAGGACGTGGTGGCCATTTCCGAGAAAATCCGCAAGGTCACCGGCTACAGTCCGCGCGTGTGGGTCTGGCCCTACGGTGCCGCCGATGGTACCGCCTTGCAGGTGATCGGCAGCGAAGGCTACCAAATGGCCCTGACCCTGGAAGATGGTCTGGACAGCCTCAACAACCTGATGAGTGGCCCACGTTTTCTGGTGGCCTCCGATCCGGATGGTGCCCACTTCGCCGAGAGCATCGTCGGCGTGCAGACGATGGATCCGTTGCGGGTGGTCCATGTCGATCTGGATTACGTCTACGACCCTGACCCTGTGCAGCAGGAAGCCAATGTCGGCAAGCTGATCCAGCGCATCTACGACCTGGGTGCCAACACCGTTTTCCTGCAAGCCTTTGCCGATCCGAAAGGCGATGGCCTGGTGCATTCGTTGTACTTTCCCAACCGTCACCTGCCGGTACGGGCCGATCTGTTCGATCGGGTCGCGTGGCAACTGAAAACTCGGGCCAACGCCAAGGTATTCGCCTGGATGCCAGTGCTCAGTTTCGGCCTGGATCCGAAGCTGCCCCGTGTACAACGTTGGAATCCGGAAACCGGCCGTACGGGTGTGGACCCGGATCAGTACGTACGTTTGTCGCCCTTCGATCCGAGCGTGCGGCGGGTCATCGGCGAAATCTACGAAGACCTGGCGCGGATGAGTTCGGTGGACGGCGTTCTCTACCATGACGACGCCGTGTTCTCCGACTTCGAGGATGCCGGCCCCGCTGCCCTGAAAGTCTATGCCGCCAACGGTTTGCCGACGTCTATCGCTGCCTTGCGGGACGACCCGGCGGCGATGCAGCGCTGGACCCGTTTCAAGAGCCGCTACCTGATCGACTTCACCCACGAGCTCACTGCCAAGGTCCGCGCGATTCGTGGCCCGCAGGTGCTGACAGCGCGCAATATTTTCGCCGAACCGATGCTCAATCCCGAAAGCGAAGCCTGGTTCGCCCAGAACCTGGACGACTTCCTTGGCGCCTACAACTGGACGGCCCCGATGGCCATGCCGTTGATGGAAAAGCAGACCCGCGAGCAATCCGGCCCCTGGCTTGAGCGTCTGGTGGAGACCGTCAAGGCCCGCCCCGGTGCGCTCAAGCGCACGGTATTCGAATTGCAGGCCCGTGACTGGCACAGCAAACCGGTCAGCGACATCGACGGCGAACAATTGGCCGAATGGATGGGACGCCTCAAGCGTTCAGGCGTGACCAGTTTCGGCTACTACCCGGACAACTTCATCGAAGACCAGCCCGCTGTGAAAACCGTGCGGCCGGCGCTCTCCAACAAGTGGAATCCTTGACATGCTCGACAGACTGCTCGCCCTGCTGGTGCTGGCGATCGTCCTTGGGGTGCCCCTGGGCCTGATCTTCCTGGTCACCGGGCAATTCCTGATGGACTTCGTGTTCTTTTACCCACTATTCATGTCCGGGCTGTGGATCGCCGGCGGCCTGTATTTCTGGCTGCACTGGGAGCGTCACTGGCCGTGGAAGGACGACACCCTGCCGCCGCCGCTGGCCGGGGAACCGCTGATCAGCATTCTGATTCCGTGCTTCAACGAGGGCGACAACGTCGCCGATACCATTCACGCCGCGTTGGGCCAGCATTACCCGAACATCGAGGTCATCGCCATCAACGACGGCTCGAAAGACAACACCGCCCAAGTGCTCGATCAACTGGCGGCTGATGATCCGCGCCTGCGCGTGCTGCATCTGGCGGAAAACCAGGGCAAGGCCGTGGCCCTGCGCATGGGCGCCATCGCGGCGCGCAGTGAATACCTGGTGTGCATCGACGGTGATGCGCTGTTGGCGCCCAACACCTGCGCCTACCTGGTGGCACCGATGCTGGACAATGCCCGCCTCGGCGCGGTGACCGGCAACCCGCGTATCCGTACTCGTTCTACCTTGATCGGTCGGGTGCAGGTTGGCGAGTTCTCCTCGATCATTGGCTTGATCAAGCGTACCCAGCGAGTCTTCGGGCGGATCTTCACCGTCTCCGGCGTGATCGTCGCCTTCCGTCGCACGGCCCTGCACCGGGTCGGCTACTGGAGCCCGGACATGATCACCGAAGACATCGACATCAGCTGGAAGCTGCAACTGGACCACTGGAGCATCTTCTACGAGCCCCGTGCCCTGTGCTGGATCCTCATGCCCGAAACCCTGCGCGGCCTGTGGCGGCAGCGCCTGCGCTGGGCCCAGGGCGGAGCCGAAGTGCTGTTCAAGAACATCCGCGGCATCTGGCAATACCGCCACCGCTACCTGTGGCCGCTGCTGTTCGAATATTGCCTGTCCACCGGTTGGGCGTTCACGTTCCTGCTGTCGGTGATCTTCTGGGGCGCCGGTAAATTCGTCGAAATGCCAGCGGCCATCGCAGTCGATCACCTCATGCCGCCGGCCTTCACCGGGTTGCTGTTGGCGGTGGTGTGTCTGATGCAGTTCGCGGTGAGCATCCTGATCGATCGCCGCTACGAAAAAGGCTTGTGGCACATCATGTTCTGGGTGGTGTGGTACCCGTTGGTGTTCTGGCTGATCAGCCTGTTCACCACCCTGGTGAGTTTCCCAAAAGTGCTGTTTGGACAGCATCAGAAGCGTGCGCGCTGGGTCAGCCCGGATCGCGGCATCAAACCGTTCGATGATGAAGAAGAGGAAGTGATCCGATGAAAATTATCAGGACCCGACAAAGACCTTTTCTGGTGGTCATCGATGCGCTCTTTACCGTGCTGGCGTGGCTGGGGCTGTTGTATCTGCTGGTCAACGGGCTCTGGCCGCTGTTTGACAGCCAGGCAGGCCCGCGCCTCGGTGGTTCGCTAATGGACACTCTCGGGACGTTGCAGGTATATGGCTGGATCGCCTTGGTCAACGCGGTGATCCTGATTACCTGGGCGCGCTATCAGCAGCGCAAAAGCCGCAGCTTCGCCCAGCGGCGGCTGCCAGCGCCGGTGGTGGACGATCAAGGCTTGAGCGAAAGCTTCAAATTGACCGACGCGCGTCTGGACACGTTGCGCCGGCCCGGCTCCAAGATTATTCACAACAACCAGGACGGTGATATCAGCCATGTCGTGGCGCACTTCCATCTGCTGAGCCCGGAACTGCAACCGCCGCCACTGGCACCGTTGGAGCGACCCCGGGTGATTCACCTGCCGGTCGATCATTCGGTGTAAGCGCTGCCGCAGGCTGTGATTGTTGATCTTGTTGCTTTCCAGTTCCTCGGAGATTTCCTTCAAAACGCCACGCTCGCTCCCACAGAGAGATTGGGTTGTCGCGGATATTACGGTCAGCACAAATCAAAATGTGGG
>NZ_JABWQV010000026.1 GCF_014268615.1 Pseudomonas tehranensis
GTCCAGCGGGAGCAAGCTCCCTCGCCACGGAAATTCCTTCAATCAGACTTGATTATTCACCGCCAAGCCCGCAGTAATTGCCCTTCGAAAAGGATTCCCCTTCACCTGAACCCGAGGCCAGATTCATGAGTGTTATCGATCTTCGCAGCGACACGGTCACCCAGCCCTCCGCCGCCATGCTGGAGGCGATGGCCAGCGCGCCTACCGGCGACGATGTGTATGGCGAAGACCCGACTGTCAATCGCCTCGAAGCTGAGCTGGCCGGGCGCCTGGGCTTTGCTGCGGCGCTGTTCGTGCCGTCGGGCACCATGAGTAATTTGCTGGGGTTGATGGCCCATTGTGAGCGTGGTGACGAATACATCGTTGGCCAGCAGGCCCACACCTATAAATACGAAGGCGGCGGCGCGGCGGTGCTCGGTTCAATCCAGCCGCAACCCCTTGAGCTGCAAGCGGACGGCTCTCTGGACCTGGAGCAAGTGGCGGCCGCCATCAAACCTGATGACTTCCACTTTGCCCGTACTCGCCTGCTGGCGCTGGAAAACACCATGCAGGGCAAGGTCCTGCCGCTGGAGTACCTGGCCCGGGCCCGGCGCTTTACCCAGGCGCATGGCTTAGCCCTGCACCTGGACGGCGCGCGGCTGTACAACGCCGCGGTCAAGTTGAATGTCGATGCCCGGGAGATCACCCAGCATTTCGATTCGGTGTCGGTGTGCCTGTCCAAAGGCCTTGGCGCTCCGATTGGCTCGGTCCTCTGCGGCAGCGTCGAACTGATCGGCAAGGCGCGCCGGCTGCGCAAGATGGTCGGCGGCGGTATGCGCCAGGCCGGGATCCTGGCGGCGGCGGGGCTGTATGCCCTGGATCATCAGGTCCAGCGTCTGGCCGATGACCATGCCAATGCCCAGCGGCTTGCCGAGGGCTTGCGTGGGGCGGGTTACGAGGTCGAGCCGGTGCAGACCAACATGGTCTACGTGCAAATGGGCGAGCGGGCCGAGGCCATCAAGGCGTTTGCCGCTGAGCGTGGCATCACGCTCAGTGCCGCGCCAAGGCTGCGAATGGTGACTCACATGGATGTCAGCGCCGCGCAAATCGACGAAGTGATCTGCGCTTTCGTCGACTTTTCCCGTAACTGACCCGTCAAGCGGTCCAATTGACCGTTTCTATCGCATAAACACGCTGTACCCCAGGCGAAGGGCCGATATAATGCGGCCCTTTGCCGTTGCTTCGTCTGTTGACGTTTTGCACAGGCCTTTGGCCGCAGCCTCCGTGGAAGAACCTAATGAAAAGCGCAGAAATCCGTGAAGCCTTCCTTCGCTTCTTCGAAGAGCAAGGCCACACCCGAGTAGCCTCCAGCTCTTTGATTCCGGGCAACGACCCGACCCTGCTGTTCACCAACGCGGGGATGAACCAGTTCAAGGACTGCTTCCTGGGCCAGGAAAAACGTGCCTACACCCGTGCCGTCAGCAGCCAGAAATGCGTGCGCGCCGGCGGCAAGCACAACGACCTGGAAAACGTCGGCTATACCGCTCGTCACCACACTTTCTTCGAAATGCTGGGTAACTTCAGTTTCGGTGATTATTTCAAGCGTGACGCCATCACCTTCGCCTGGACCTTCCTGACCTCCGACAAGTGGCTGAACCTGCCCAAGGAGAAGCTCTGGGTAACGGTCTACGCCACCGATGACGAGGCATATGACATCTGGACCAAAGAGGTCGGTGTCCCGGCCGAGCGCATGGTGCGTATCGGCGACAACAAAGGCGCGCCTTACGCCTCCGATAACTTCTGGACCATGGGCGACACCGGCCCGTGCGGTCCTTGCACCGAGATTTTCTACGATCACGGCGCCGACATCTGGGGCGGCCCACCCGGCTCGCCAGAAGAAGATGGCGACCGCTATATCGAGATCTGGAACAACGTCTTCATGCAGTTCAACCGCACCGCCGATGGTGTGTTGCATCCGTTGCCAGCGCCGTCGGTCGACACCGGCATGGGCCTGGAGCGGATCAGTGCGGTGCTGCAGCACGTTCACTCCAACTACGAAATCGACCTGTTCCAGAGCCTGCTAAGCGCTTCGGCCAAGGCCATCGGTTGCAGCAACGACAATCAGGCTTCGCTCAAAGTGGTCGCCGACCATATCCGGTCCTGCGGCTTCCTGATTGCCGATGGCGTGTTGCCGTCCAACGAGGGCCGCGGCTATGTGCTGCGCCGGATCATTCGTCGCGCCTGCCGTCACGGCAACAAGCTGGGCGCCAAGGGCAGTTTCTTCTATCAGATCGTTGCGGCCCTGGTGGCCGAAATGGGCGAGGCCTTCCCGGAACTCAAATCCCAGCAGGCGCACATCGAGCGTGTGCTCAAGGGTGAAGAAGAGCAGTTCGCCAAGACCCTGGAGCAGGGTTTGAAGATCCTCGAGCAGGATCTGGCCGAGCTCAAGGGCAACGTGGTACCGGGCGATGTCGTGTTCAAGCTGTACGACACCTACGGTTTCCCGATGGACCTGACGGGCGACATCGCCCGCGAACGCAACCTGACCCTCGACGAGGAAGGGTTCGAGCGCGAGATGGAAGCCCAGCGAGTGCGTGCGCGTTCCGCCAGCTCCTTCGGCATGGATTACAACAGCCTGGTCAAGGTAGACGTGGCCACCGAATTCACCGGCTACGCCGCCACTACCGGTTCGGCCAAGATCGTGGCTATCTATAAGGACGGGCAGTCGGTCGACATCCTGAGCGAAGGCCAGGAAGGGGTGATCGTACTGGACCAGACGCCGTTCTACGCCGAATCCGGCGGGCAGATCGGTGACAGCGGTTACCTGCAGGCCGGCAACTCGCGTTTCGATGTGCGTGACACCACCAAGACCGGTGGCGCATTCCTGCACCACGGCGTATTGGTGTCGGGCAGCCTGATGATTGCCGCTCCGGTCGCCGCTCATGTCGATGCTGAGGTTCGTCACGCCACCTCGCTGAACCACTCGGCTACGCACTTGCTGCACGCCGCGTTGCGTCAGGTACTGGGTGAGCATGTTCAGCAGAAGGGCTCTTTGGTCGACAGTCAGCGCTTGCGCTTTGACTTCAGCCATTTCGAAGCCATCAAGCCTGAGCAGCTCAAGGCGCTGGAAGACATCGTTAACGCCGAGATCCGCAAGAACTCGCCGGTTGAAACCGAAGAAACCGACATCGAGACCGCCAAGCGCAAGGGTGCCATGGCGCTGTTCGGCGAGAAGTACGGCGACAGTGTGCGCGTGCTGAGCATGGGCGGCGATTTCTCCGTGGAGCTGTGCGGTGGTATCCACGCCAACCGGACCGGCGATATCGGTCTGTTGAAAATCATCAGCGAAGGTGGCGTGGCTGCCGGCGTGCGTCGCATCGAAGCGGTCACCGGCGCGGCGGCCCTGGCGTACCTCAACGCCGCCGAAGAACAACTCAAGGAAGCGGCGAGCCTGATCAAGGGCAGCCGTGACAACCTGATCGACAAGCTCTCGGCTGTGCTGGAGCGCAACCGTCTGCTGGAAAAGCAACTCGAGCAGTTGCAGGCCAAGGCTGCCAGCGCCGCGGGCGACGATCTGTCGGCCCAGGCCGTGGACGTCAAAGGCGTGAAAGTGCTGGCCGTGCGTCTTGACGGTCAGGATGGCAAAGCACTGCTGGCGCTGGTCGATCAACTGAAAAACAAACTCGGCCGCGCAGTGATCCTGCTCGGCAGTGTCCATGAGGAAAAGGTCGTTCTCGTCGCAGGCGTGACCAAAGACCTGACTGGCCAACTCAAAGCCGGTGATTTGATGAAGCAGGCCGCTGCGGCAGTGGGCGGCAAGGGCGGTGGTCGTCCGGACATGGCGCAAGGCGGCGGCACCGACGCCAGCGCCCTGGATGCGGCACTGGCCCAGACCGTTGCATTTGTAGAGCAGGGTATTTAAGGCAGCGTTCCGGGCGCGTGGTCTAGTCGCGGGCCCGGCTGCTGTTGAGTGATTATTGGGCGCCCTTCATGGGCAGAGGCGGCTTTGAAATGGCTTTGATCGTACAGAAATTTGGAGGCACCTCGGTCGGCACTGTCGAGAGAATCGAACAAGTCGCCGACAAGGTTAAGAAATTCCGTGAAGCGGGCGATGACCTGGTGGTTGTGTTGTCGGCAATGAGCGGCGAGACCAACCGTCTGATCGATCTGGCCAAGCAAATCAGCGGCGAGCAGCAACCGGTTCCGCGTGAACTGGACGTGATCGTTTCCACCGGCGAGCAGGTGACCATTGCCTTGCTGGCGATGGCGCTGATCAAGCGGGGTGTGCCGGCAGTGTCCTATACCGGCAATCAGGTTCGTATCCTGACGGACAGTGCGCACAATAAAGCGCGTATTCTGCAGATCGACGATCAGAAAATTCGCGGTGACCTGAAGGCCGGTCGCGTGGTGGTGGTCGCCGGTTTCCAGGGTGTGGACGAGCACGGCAATATCACCACCCTTGGCCGTGGCGGCTCCGATACCACGGGCGTGGCGCTGGCGGCGGCACTCAAGGCTGACGAATGCCAGATCTACACCGATGTGGATGGTGTCTACACCACCGACCCACGGGTGGTGCCTGTGGCTCAGCGTCTGGACAAGATCACCTTCGAAGAGATGCTGGAAATGGCCAGTCTCGGTTCCAAGGTGTTGCAGATCCGGGCCGTCGAATTCGCCGGCAAGTACAACGTTCCGCTGCGCGTTCTGCACAGCTTCAAAGAGGGTCCGGGCACCCTCATTACTATTGATGAAGAGGAATCCATGGAACAGCCGATCATTTCCGGCATCGCTTTCAACCGCGATGAAGCCAAGCTGACCATCCGTGGCGTGCCAGACACCCCCGGCGTGGCGTTCAAGATTCTCGGCCCGATCAGTGCCGCGAACATCGAAGTCGACATGATCGTGCAGAACGTCGCGCACGATAACACCACCGACTTCACCTTCACCGTGCACCGCAACGACTACCAGGCCGCGGAAGCTGTGCTGAAAAAGACTGCTGACGAGATTGGTGCCCGAGAAGTGGTGGGTGATACCAAGATCGCCAAGGTCTCGATCGTCGGTGTTGGCATGCGTTCTCACGCAGGCGTGGCCAGCCGTATGTTCGAATCCCTGGCCAAGGAAAGCATCAACATCCAGATGATCTCTACTTCGGAAATCAAGGTTTCCGTGGTCATCGAAGAGAAGTACCTGGAGCTGGCCGTGCGCGCCCTGCACACGGCTTTCGAACTCGACGCTGCTGCCCGACAGGGCGAGTAAGGCGTTGTCTTGGGGCGCGGTTTACCGCGCCCTTTGTTTTTCTGAAAGGCGCGCTCCAAAACTGTTCTTTTGCTCGCGCTGGTCAATACTAGGCTTGTAGGCTGCGACCGTTTCGGTTGTAGGGCCTACGCCTTTTTTTTGCAGACTGTTGTCCCTGAACTGAATTGCGTGAGGAGAAAGGTATGCTGATTCTGACTCGTCGGTGCGCAGAGAGCCTGATTATTGGCGATGGCGAAATCACCGTGACCGTGCTCGGCGTCAAAGGAAATCAAGTGCGTATTGGCGTCAACGCCCCGAAAGAGGTCGCGGTGCACCGAGAGGAAATTTACCTGCGTATCAAGAAAGAGAAGGACGACGAACCAAGCCATTAATTTTTATCGTTTTTTATGTTTGCAAACGGGGATGAAGGTGGTTAATATACGCCCCGTGTTGCGGAGAGCTGGCCGAGTGGCCGAAGGCGCTCCCCTGCTAAGGGAGTACACCTCAAAAGGGTGTCGGGGGTTCGAATCCCCCGTTCTCCGCCATTATTTATTTAGTGCGACGTAATCTGGCTTTATCGGTAAGTTGTTGTAATTACTGAAAAAAAGCGCTTTACAAAAAGATTCGGCGACCTATAATGCGCGGCAACAAATGCACTCGTAGCTCAGCTGGATAGAGTACTCGGCTACGAACCGAGCGGTCACAGGTTCGAATCCTGTCGAGTGCACCATTTAAGAGTTGTTTGCAGTGATGCAAATAACTTGGCTTCAACCAGTTGTGATCTGGTATAAAACCACAATCTGCACTCGTAGCTCAGCTGGATAGAGTACTCGGCTACGAACCGAGCGGTCACAGGTTCGAATCCTGTCGAGTGCACCAAACACCAAAAGGCCCGCGTTTAACGCGGGCTTTTTGCTGTCTACGATTTGCCTTTTACACACCCCTTCTCATCGAACACGATCTCTGCGCTGCGACCTTTTTTCGCTTTGTAGGTATATCGGGTGCTGGAGTTCCTGATTTTGACCGAGTCGGGTCTGCCCAGAGCGCTTTCTACGTCCTGCTGGCTCATGCCGCTCACGATTCGCCTGTTTATGATCGCTTCGCGGCGTTGCCTAGGGTTGAGCAGATTCGTGCAGTTGTCTTCAAGCTGACCGACAACAGTCGGTTCCTTGCGGCTGGTTTTGTTGCCAGATGTTTGCCGAACCTCCGCTTCGGGCAGCAGGGTTTCTGTCAGCGGTTGGATCGTCCCTGGGCTGGTCGGATGGACCTGCTGAAGTGACAAGGTTTCTCCTGGTCGGCAACTCAGGGTGGTGAAGGTTACGTGCCCAGCGGTACTTTCGCAGCGATGCACGCTTTGCCCGGCAGCCCCCAAGGGCAGGCAGGGCAGGGCAGCGAGTAAAAACAGGTAACGACTGACGGGCATCCTGACGTCCTCCTTGACGGTGAAGAACAGAAGGGTAGTCGCTACATTTTTACCAGGGCGTGTGTTTTCTTTTCAGGATAAGTCGTCGTAGGCATAGAGGTTCAATCTGCGTTCAGGTATGTCTCGCAAGCGCTTGTTCTTGCCATGATTTTTTAACGTTTTAAAGCGTCAAGCGGTGTATGATTGCGCCCGTCAGCCCCGCCGGGGCTTGTGGAATATCCCATGGACTTACCCAGTAGTTACTCAATATCCCGTTTCACCAATCATGAACTGACTGATTGATCCTTCCGGCGTGCTCCACTGCTGGGAGTGGAGTTCGCCTATGACCGAAATAGAAGTAAAGAAAACGCAGGAAAGCCTTCAGGATCGCCTTGCTCAAGTCGTTGAGCTGCTGCATCGCCAGCGGGTGGTCGAAGACCTGACGCATCGCCAGGAAGGCCCGCATCACGACCTGGTCGAGAACCTGGTCCACCGGCAGAATCTCGTCGAGCTGCAACGCAAACTCGATGACCTGCACTCCGCCGACGTCGCCTACATCCTTGAAGCCTTGCCGCTGGAAGAGCGTCTGACGGTCTGGCAGTTGGTCCAGGCGGATCGTGACGGTGACATCCTGCTTGAAGTGTCCGACTCGGTTCGTGAAACCCTGATCGCTGACATGGATGATCACGAACTGCTGGCGGCGGCCAAGGAAATGGACGCCGACGAACTCGCCGACCTTGCGCCCGAATTGCCACGGGACGTTATCCACGAACTGATGGAAACCCTCGACGGCCAACAGCGCGAGCGCGTGCGTTCGGCGTTGTCCTATGACGAGGAGCAAGTCGGTGCGCTGATGGACTTCGAGATGGTGACCATCCGTGAGGATGTCAGTCTTGAAGTGGTATTGCGTTATCTGCGCCGCCTCAAGGAGCTGCCGGGACATACCGACAAGCTCTTTGTAGTCGATTACGACGGCGTGCTTAAGGGCGTGCTGCCTATCAAGCGATTGCTCGTCAATGATCCGGAAAAGCAGGTGGCCGAGGTCATGGCCAGCGATCCGGTGAGTTTCCATCCAGATGAAGATGCCTACGATGCGGCCCAGGCGTTCGAACGTTACGATTTGATTTCTGCACCCGTTGTCGACAAGAACGGCAAGTTGATCGGCCGTCTGACCATCGACGAAATGGTCGACCTGATTCGTGAGGAGAGCGAAAGCGAAGTTCTCAACATGGCCGGTCTACGCGAAGAGGAAGACATCTTCGCCTCGGTCTGGAAGTCCCTGCGTAACCGTTGGGCCTGGTTGGCGGTCAATTTGATCACGGCTTTTATCGCGTCCCGGGTCATCGGTCTGTTCGAAGGCTCCATCGAAAAACTGGTGGCCCTAGCGGCGTTGATGCCTATCGTTGCGGGGATTGGCGGCAACTCCGGCAACCAGACCATTACCATGATCGTCCGCGCCATGGCGTTGGACCAGGTCAGTACCGGCAATACGTCGCGACTGATGCGCAAGGAACTGGCCGTGGGCTTGATCAACGGTCTGGTGTGGGGCGGTGTGATTGGTGTGGTGGCCTATCTGCTGTATGGCAGTTGGTCGCTGGGCGTGGTGATGACCGCCGCAATGACGCTCAACTTGTTGTTGGCGGCCTTGATGGGGGTATTGATTCCCATGACCCTGGCTCGATTGGGGCGTGACCCCGCCATGGGGGCCAGCGTGATGATTACCGCCATGACCGACAGTGGCGGGTTCTTCATTTTCCTGGGGTTGGCAACGATTTTCCTGCTCTGATTCGCGCATCAATAAAGCCCGCCAATTTGGCGGGCTTTTTCGTGGGCGTCAGAAATCTCAGTCACCAAATTCCGGGCAAAAAAAAGCCAGCACAAGGCTGGCTTTAACATTTTGGGTGCGATCAGGACGCGTCTGCGGCCATTTCTGCGTCATGGGCAATCAGCGAAACGAGGGCGTTTTGCTGGCGATGAGAGAGTTGTCGGAAGCGTTGAAGCAGCTCGCGTTCGTGCAGTGACAGCTCTGGGCTGTCCAGCCGCATGCTCAGCTCTTCACCCAACGCACCTTCCTGAATAAGGCTTTGCTCAAGGCGCGCGATGATTTCGGAGTTCATGCTGCGGTGATGATTGCGAGCCACCTCGGCAATGCGTTCCCGCATTCCGTCTGGCAGACGTACGACGAACTTGTCAGCCGTACGGCTGGAATAAATTGCCTGTTTCATTGGGCGCATATTTATTTAACCGGTTAGTTCAGGGGAGCGGTTCTCGGGATTGGCCGCAGGATGTCGATAGGACAAGCCCCTTAGCCAAATGTTCAACCTGAATTGTTAAGAGGCCCGCATCATGCCTCAAAATTGCCAGATCATTGGCGCCAATTCTGTGACAAATATTGATCCGCGTAAAGGCGTTATGCCAGTACCCTTCGTCAAAAATGCGGACTGGTTTGAAAAACTCCCAGGTTCGCATCTTGTGACCACTGCATCGTGTCTATGTGCCATACCGTCCGGCGGATAAGCGCAGAAGGGGGCAGAGGCGTGTGCTGTCCTTGTATTGTACAGGATAGTGGCAATTTGCCGATTTACTAGAATGAGCAGGGTGGGCCAGATAAGCGGCAGTCCGGTCCGGGATTTTCGAGGGGAGGGCTTGGCGAGCGGTACATCTGCCTACACTTAAAAAGCCATGGACGACATGACAAACGCCAGGCTGACCGTTAACATGCACGCCGTCCAACGCACCGCGTTTCTCGTGGTCGACTTGTGTCTCAGTAGCTCAATTGGATAGAGCATCCCCCTCCTAAGGGGAAGGTTGGCAGTTCGAACCTGCCCTGGGACACCACCTTCCAATCAATTCCATTTCCTCAAAGCTGTGACTGAGTCCCCATTTTTCTACGAATCTGTATCGACTCATTCGGGCGCGTGAAACTTATCCCCCCCTTTGCTATCTGACCGTCTCGGTACGTTGTAGGACTTTTCCTTCGCTACGAGCGGACACGTACCTCTTTATTTATCTGAGTCGGTGCCACTGCCATCCCTGGCGGCCTGACCCACCGTGTCTTTGATTCAGGCCACAAGGATGTGACATGCACCCAGCCGCACCCAGCCGAACGCGTAAACCGAGCAGCGCTCGCCTTCTTGTCGACGGGACCCGTTCATTTCCACAGAACGCCATGCGCTTCGCGCTTCTTTTAGTAGCCGCGTGGACGGTGACGGCTGGAGGCGTTGCACAGGCGGCCGGGCCTGAAGAGGAGTTGCTGCGCCAGCGTGAGCGCGAGCGCGTTCTGCGTGACCAATTGGAGTCTCGGCCGGACGTACGCCTTCAGGCGGCGCCGGTGACCGAGGGTGCCGAACGGTTGCCGGACAAGGAAAGCCCTTGTTTTGCCATCAACGATATCCGCCTGATCGGTGAGGCGTCGGAGCAATTTCAGTGGGTGCTGCGCGCCGCCAACCCCAAGCATGACCCCGCCATAGGCCGTTGTCTGGGCGGCGCCGGGATCAACCTGACGATGAAACGCATGCAGAATGCGATCATCGAAGCCGGTTACGTCACGACTCGCGTGCTTGCTGAAGCCCAGGATCTGAACAGTGGGATTCTGGTACTGACCCTGGTGCCGGGGCGCATTCGCGAGATTCGTTTCGACGAAGGCACCAGCTCCCGCGCCAATGCCTGGAATGCGATGCCCGCCAATCCCGGTGATCTGCTCAACCTGCGCGATATCGAACAGGCGCTGGAGAACTTCAAACGCGTACCCACCGCCGAGGCCGACATCCAGATTGCGCCTGCCCGCGCTGCCGACGCCAAGCCCGGTGAAAGCGACGTAGTGATCGCTTGGAGTCAACGGTTTCCGGCTCGCGTGAGCTTGTCGGTGGACAACTCCGGCAGCAAGACCACCGGTAAATACCAAGGCAACGTCTCGTTGTCCCTCGACAATCTGCTGTCGCTCAACGACCTGTTCTACGCCAGCGTCAACCATGACCTGGGCGGTGGCGAGTCCGGTCAGCGCGGCTCCGATGGCAGCACCCTGCATTACTCGCTGCCGTTCGGTTATTGGCAGCTGGGGTTTACCAGCAGTGAATACGATTACGAACAGTCTGTCGCCGGCGCCAACCAGACCTATCAGTACCGTGGCGAGAGTCGCAACAACGAGGTGCGCCTGTCACGTCTGCTTTACCGCGATGCCGTTCGCAAGACCTCGGCCTGGGGCAGCCTGTGGACGCGTTCCTCGGAGAACTTCATCGACGACACCGAAATCGGCAACCAGAAACGACGCATGGCCGGTTGGCAGTTCGGCCTGAACCATCGCGAGTTCATCGGTGCTTCGATCCTCGATTTGGGCGCCGCCTATCGTCGCGGCACCGGTGCTCATGACTCGCTCAAAGCGCCCGAGGAAGATTTTGATGCCGGCACTTCACGCTCGCAGATCATCACCGCCGACGCGCAATTACAGGTGCCGTTCGTGGTGGGCAACCAGCGTCTGCGCTACATCGGCGGCTGGCGTGCGCAGTGGAATCGTACACCCCTGGTGCCCCAGGACCGTTTCTCGATCGGGGGGCGCTACAGCGTGCGCGGTTTCGATGGTGAAAACATTCTTTCCGCCGACCGTGGCTGGACCTTGCGCAATGAAGTCGGCCTGTCTTTGGGCCAGACCGGCCAAGAGCTCTACACCGGTATCGATTATGGCGAAGTCAGCGGCCAGGCCAGTGAATTCCTGATCGGCCAGCGTCTGGCGGGTGCCGTGGTGGGCATACGTGGCGGCTACAAAGGCCTGTCTTATGACTGGTCGCTGGGCACGCCGCTGAAGAAACCCGATGGTTTCGAAACGGCAAACGTGACCAGTGCCTTCAGTGTTATCTGGTCATTCTGAGGTGATTTCATGCAGTTCGAAACGCTAGACATTATTGCCCCCGGCCTGATCGACGAACCCTGGAATGAAGCCGCCGTGTTGGGCTCCGCCACGTGGCTGTGGATGCACTCCAAAGCCCATCGCGATGCACCACTGCACAGCCTGCCGACGCTGTTGTTGCCCGCTCTCAAGCATCGTCAGTTCGTGCTTGGCAGTGAGCACGGTAAACCCGTGTTCTACCTGTCCTGGCTCAACTTCGACGAAGCCGCCGAGCGACGTTATTTGCAGCAATCGCCGCTGGCCCTGACTGACACCGACTGGAACTGTGGCGAGCGCCTCTGGCTCAACGACTGGGTTGCGCCTTTTGGCCACACGGCGGTAGTGAGCCGGTTGCTGCAGCGCCACCTGTTCACCAATCGCTGTGCCCGTGCCCTCTATCACCGCGGCGACGAGCGCGGCCTGCGGGTCAAGACATTCCAAGGGATCGGCGTCATCCCTGAACAGGCCAAGGCCTGGTTTGCCGCTCATCCGCTGGCAACTGCACCGTAACCCCAACCTCTGGACTTGCGGACAGTCACCGCAAATGGAATTGCAATGAACAGACATTTGTACCGAATCGTTTTCAACAAGGCCCGCGGACTGCTGATGGTGGTGGCGGAAAATGTCACGAGCCAGGTCAAGGCACCGGGCACCCGTTCCGGCCCGATCGCCGGTGCGCCGGTTTGCACGGCGACGCTCGGGGCATTGCGCTTTGCACTGATGGCAGCGATCGGGCTGGTGTCCTTGAGCGTAGCGCCGGCCTGGGCCGGCACCATCGTCGCCGACCCCGGTGCTCCGGCCGGTCAACGCCCGATGGTGATCGAAAGCGCCAACGGCACCCCGCAGGTGAACATCCGCGCGCCCAGCGCCGCCGGTGTTTCGCGTAACACCTACAAGCAGTTCGACGTCGACAACCGTGGCGTGATCCTCAACAACGCTGCAGCCAACAGTCAGACGAAGCTGGGCGGCTGGATTGAAGGCAATCCCATGTTGGGCAATGGTGGTGCACGGGTGATCCTCAACGAGGTCAACGCCAGCAATCCCAGTCAGTTACGTGGCTACGTCGAAGTCGCCGGCCAACGCGCCGAAGTGGTGATCGCCAACCCGTCCGGTATCACCTGCAACGGTTGCGGCTTTATCAACGCCGACCGGGCCACCCTCAGCACCGGTCGGGCGCAGTTGGAGAACGGTCGCATCACCGGTTACACCGTGCAGGGCGGCACCATCAATATCGAAGGCAAAGGCCTGGATGCCCGCGAGACCGACTACACGGACCTGATTGCTCGCTCGGTGCAGGTCAACGCCGGGGTGTGGGCCAACGACTTGAAGGTCACCGCCGGACGTAATCAGGTCAATGCCGACAACACCCAGGCCACGCCGCTGCCAGGCACCGAGGAAGACAAACCCACCGTTGCCATCGACGTTGCCAAGCTCGGCGGCATGTATGCCGGGAAGATCATGCTGGTGGGCACCGAATCCGGTGTCGGTGTGCGCAACGCCGGGCAGATCGGCGCCATGGCTGGCGAGGTGGTGATCAGCGCCGACGGAAAGTTGCAGAACCAGGGCGCGATCAGCAGCGCAGCGGCGACCCAAATCACTGCCGGCAGTGTTGAAAACAGCGGCACGCTCTACGCCAAGGGCGACTTGGGCCTCGATAGCGTCGGTGACATCGACAACAGCGGCACCGTTGCCAGCCAGACCCACACGACGCTGACCGCCAAGACCATTCGCAGCACCACGGCCTCGAGCCTGGCGGCGGGCGTCGGGGCGGACGGCAAGCTGGGCAGCAGTGGCAACCTCACGCTCAAGGCTTCCACGGTCAAGGCGCAAGGCCAGAACCTCGCCGCTGGCGATGTGAGCGTCGAGGCTGCTGATCTGGACCTGAGCAGCAGCCAGACCCGAGGTCGCAACGTCACCCTGACCGCCAGCGGCGGTGACGCCAACCTCAGCGGCAGTCAAGTCGATGCGAGCCAGGTGCTGACCGCCAAAGCGACCAAGACCCTGCGCACCGATGCGGCCAAGGTCAACGCCGGCAATCTGCAATTGAGCGCTCGCGATGTTTCCAATGTCGGCGGTGAGCTGGTGCAGACCGGCACCGCCGACTCGTCGATCAAAGCCACTGCCACGCTCGACAACAGCCGTGGGCGGATCGCCTCCAATGCCGGGAACCTGAAGCTTGGTGCCAATCGGCTCGACAACAGTAACGGCAAGGTCGAGCACGCCGGCAAAGGCATCCTGGACATCCAGGCCGACCAGTTGGCCGGCAGCAAAGGCACTTTAGCGAGTAATGGCACGCTGAGCGTCAAGGCCCGCGAGGCGGTGGTCGATGATGGCCTGACCCAAGGCCAACAGATCACCCTCGACACCACGACCTTGTCCAACCAACGCGGACGCATTATCCAGACCGGCACGCAGCCCTTACAGGTCACTGCCCGTGAACGTTTCGACAATCAGACCGGGCAAGTCAGCGCTGCCGCAGCGATGGTCCTGAAGGTCGGCACGTTGAACAACCAGGGCGGCAAAGTCCTCGCCAGCAATAAGGGTGCCTTGACCGTCACGGCTGACAACGAGATCAACAACGGCGGTGGGACGCTGGCCGCCGGCGGTACGACAAAGGTCAGCGGCGAGGAGCTGGATAACACCCAAGGCACGGTGAGTGCCGGCGGTGAACTGCACGCCGAGTTCGACCAGTTGAACAATATCGGCGGCACGCTCGCTGCTGCCCAGCGCATGGAGATCATCGCCGGGCAGTTGAACAACACCAACGGCGTGCTGGGTTCGGTGAAGTCCGGCTTGCTGGTCAGTGTCTCGGCTGATGCGTTGAATAACAGCGGCGGGCGCCTTGAAGCGCTGGGCGATATCGAGCTGTCGGCCCAGGGCCTGAATAACCAGGGCGGGGTGATCAGTGGCCAGGCCTTGGACCTGGACAGCAACGGCCTGCTGATGGACAACAGCCAAGGCACGTTGAATGCCGGTGCGACCCTTGACCTGCGCAGCGGTGAACTGCGCAACGCGGCGGGCCTGATCCAGGCCAAGGGCAAGCTGTTCATCGACACCGGCAGCCAGGCGCTGAACAACCTTCAGTCCGGCACCACCCAAGGCATCAGCGGCCAGGGTGCGGTGGAAATCCACAGCGCCCATTTCAACAACAGCGCCGGCTTCCTCGGCGCCAAAGGCGCGCTGGTGCTCAAGGCCACCGACCTTACCAACGGCAGCGGCGGCCAGGTCATTGGTGAGAAGAGCGTAGAAGTCGAAGGCGCCCGGGTGGATAACCGCGGCGGTCAATTGCAAGGCCTCGGCGATGTCCAGTTAGTGCTGGGTGAGACGCTCACCAACCAGGGGGGACTGGTGCGCAGTGCCGGAACGCTGGGCGTGACTGCTGGCGTGCTCGACAACAGCGCCACCCAAGGTGCCAACCAGGGTCTTGAAGGCCGAGCCATGAGCCTGGCGCTCAACACCTTCGGCAACCAGACCGGTGCCGTGCGCGCCGACCAAGGATTGTCCATAGGCGTCAGCCAAGCGCTGGATAACCAGAGCGGCCTGATTTCTGCGGGGGCCGGCCTGACCATCACTGACCGCGACCCGGCGCAGCGTCGCCAGTCGGTGCACAACCTCGACGGTACCTTGCTTGCTGGCAGTCTGTTATCCCTCAACGCGGCCTATTACAGCGGTTCCGGTCGTGCCCTGAGCCTGGGGGACCTGACGTTCAGCCTGCAAAGTGGCTTGGACCTGAGTGGACAGATCCAGGCCAATAACAAGCTCGACCTGAGCACCGAGGGTGCTTTCAACAACAGCGGAAAACTGTTGGCAGGCAATCTCCTGCTGGTGCGCTCGCAGACGCTGGACAACGCCGCCAGCGGGGAGATCAGCGCCGGTCAGGTTCGCCTGATCGTCAACGACAGCCTGACCAACCGTGGCCTGATCGACGGACAGCAAGTGCGTGTGCAAGCGCTGTCGCTCAACAACCTGGGCACCGGGCGTCTGTACGGTGATCGATTGGCGATCGCCACCTCGGCACTGAGCAACCGCGATGAGAACGGACTCGCCGCGACCATCGCCGCCCGCGAGTCGCTCGACATCGGCGCTGGCACCCTGGACAACCGCGAACAGGCGCTGATCTTCAGCGCCGGCAACCTGGCCATCGGCGGTGCGCTGGACGCCGACGACAAAGCCCAGAATCGCGCTCAGTTGCTGACCAACGCCAGTGCGACCATCGAGGCCCTCGGCGACCTGTCGCTGAACGTGCAGAGTGTGCGCAACACCAACGAACACTTCAGTACCCAGGAGGTGGAGGTCAGCCGCACCGCCCTGCAAGAGTTCCAGCTCACCGGTTCGTCGAACCGCTATCAGGGCGATCAGATCTCCTTGAGCCACGACGAGGTTCTTTACCTGAACACCCCGGAGGGTCGGCGGGACAACTGGAACCGCTACGACTACACCCGCGTGGTGCGCGAAACCCAGATCGCCACCTCGGCGCCGGCACAGATCCTGTCTGGCGGGACGATGCAGATCAGCGCAGGTGATGTGCTCAACGACAAGAGCCGGATCATTGCCGGTGGACTGTTGCAGGCCGACATCGTCAGCCTGACCAACACCGAATTGTCCGGCCAGCGCACCACTTCCGACAGCGGCACCGCCAGCCACTTCTTTCGCATGCAGCGCAAGGGCCGCGACAGGCAGGGAACCACCGTCACGGCCTACACGCCAGCACCTTTGATTCAGGACATCTCCCTGCAGCCCACCGTGTTTGCCCAGAATACCGCCGGCAACGGAAGCGGCACCCAGATCAGCGCCCGCGCGACTCAGAGTGTCAGTGATCAAATCACTGGCACGGGGGCAGTCAGCGCCCCGGTCGGCAGAACCCATCAAGTGGCGCCCATCGTTCAGGTCGCCGCGCAAACCACACTGAACACCAAAGGCGTCGCCGAGCAGATTCGCAGCGGTGGGCCGTCCCTTGAACTGCCGAACAACAGCCTGTTCAACACCACGCCTCAGAACAGCAACGGCTACCTGATCGAAACCGACCCGCGTTTCGCCAGCTATCGCACCTGGTTGTCTTCGGACTACATGCTGCAACGCCTGCAAGTCGACCCGGCACTGACCCAGCAACGTTTGGGGGACGGGTTCTACGAGCAGAAGCTGATTCGTGAACAGATCGCGCAACTCACCGGTCGCCGCTTCCTCGATGGCTACGCCAATGACGAAATGCAGTACCGGGCGCTGATCGACAACGCCGTCACCGTCGCCAGCCAGTGGCAATTGGTCCCCGGTGTGGCCCTGACCTCCGAGCAGATGGCGCAGTTGACCAGCGACATCGTCTGGCTGGTGCAAAAGCAGGTCACCCTAGCTAACGGTGAAACCCGCAACGTGCTGGTGCCGCAAGTGTACGTACGGGTTCAGGAAGGCGACCTCAATGGCTCCGGCGCTCTGATTGCCGGGCAACAACTGAACCTGAACATCGCCGGCGACCTGATCAACAGCGGCAGCCTGGCCGGGCGCAGCGTCATGGCGATCACGGCGCAGAACATCGAAAACCTCGGTGGCCGGATCCAGGCCGACAAGGCCTCGCTCACTGCACGGGAAAACCTCAACAACCTAGGCGGCCTGATCGGTGCCGTGGACAGCCTGTCGCTCAAGGCCGGGCAAGACATCAACGTCGTCTCCAGCACTCGAGACAGCAGCAGTGATCAAGGCACCCGCACCAACCTGTCACGGGTGGCCGGGCTGTTTGTCAGCGGCGCCCAGGGCACGATGGGCGTCAGTGCCGGCAAGGACCTGAACCTCACCGGCGCCCAGGTCGTCAACGCCGGCAAGGGCGGCAGCACATCGCTGGAGGCGGGTAATAATATCAATCTTGCCACCGTTGGCGAGGCCCACCAGCAGTCGTTGACTTGGGACAGCAGCAACTGGCGCAAGGACGAAAGCCGGACCGAAGCGGGTTCGCTGATACAGGGGCAGGGCGACGTGCGTCTGAGCGCGGGCCAGGACCTCAACGCGCGGGCTGCTCGCGTGACCAGCGAGCAAGGCGCGGTGTTTGCCGAGGCCAAGCGTGACGTCAACCTGAGCACTGGCCAGAACTACCAATTTGCCGACGAAGCGCACAAGGTCAAAGGCAGCAGCGGGTGGCTCTCCAGCAAAACCACCACGACCCGCGACACTGTCAGTCAGACCCAGGCCGAAGGCTCCACCCTGAGTGGCGAGCAGACCTATGTACAGGCCGGTCGCGACATCAATCTGAAGGGCAGCAATGTAGTGTCCACCAGCCAGACCGTTCTGGTGGCGGACAACAACGTCAACATTGAAGCGGCCACCGACAGCAGCAACGAACGCCACGACAAGTCGGTGAAGAAAAGCGGTCTGTTCAGCGGCGGTGGCATCGCCGTCACCATGGGCAGCCAGCAACAAAGCGTCAAAGACCTCACCACGCAACACACGGCGGTGGCGAGCACCGTCGGTTCGACCACTGGCGATGTACTGATCGAAGCCGGCAAGGGCTATCGTCAGGTCGGCAGCCAGGTATCGGCCCCGCAAGGCAACATCGACGTCACGGCGCAGACCCTCAACATCGTCGAAGCGCGCAACACCAGTCAGCGCGAACGTGAAACGCTGTTCAAACAGACCGGGTTCACCCTGACCGTGACCAACCCGGTGATCAGCGCCATCCAGACCAACCAGCAGATGAAACAGGCGTCGGAAAAAACCGACGACGGGCGCATGAAAGCGCTGGCCGCTGCCACCGCCGTGCTGGCAACCCACAACGCCGCCACCGCCGTGGCGATGGATCCCGGCGCGGCGGGTGGTATCAACATCAGCCTGTCGCTGGGCACCAAGAAGAACGAAAGCACGACCACCTATGTCAGCGACAGCGCCGCCAGTTCGACCATGCTCGCCGGTAATGACATCCGCCTGCGGGCCACGGGAGCCGGCGCCGCCAGTGACATCACCATACAAGGCAGCGATATCAAGGCCGGACGCAACGCCAGCCTGCTGGCAGACGGTGACATCAATCTGCTTGCGGCGCGCAACACGGACAAACAGGACACCGACAGCAAAGGCACCAGCGCCAGCATCGGTATCGGCTTCTCCATTGGCGCTCGTAACGGCTTCACGCTGGACCTGGGCGCGTCCGGCAGCCGTGGCCAGGCGGACGGCGATGGACTCACCCACACCAACACCCACGTCGAGGCGGGCAACCAGTTGCTGTTGTCATCCGGCGGCGACACCCATCTCAAAGGCGCGGTGGCCAGCGGCAAACAGGTGTTGGCCGATATCGGCGGCGACCTGAACATCGAAAGCCTGCAAGACACCAACACCTACGAGGTCGATGAACAGAGCCTGGGCGTTGGCATCAGCCTGTGCATTCCGCCGTTCTGCTATGGCCTGAGTACGATCAGTGGCGCCAGCGGCAGCTTCGGCGCCACGGATATCGACTCCAACTACGCCAGCGTCACCGAGCAATCGGGCATCAAGGCCGGGGACGATGGTTTCGATATTCGTGTCGGTG
Organism: Pseudomonas tehranensis; assembly: GCF_014268615.1. GTDB lineage: Bacteria > Pseudomonadota > Gammaproteobacteria > Pseudomonadales > Pseudomonadaceae > Aquipseudomonas > Aquipseudomonas tehranensis. The sequence continues at coordinate 19,000 of NZ_JABWQV010000026.1, forward strand.
GCAACACCGACCTGGTCGGCGGCGTCATCGCCAGCAGCGACAAGGCCGTGCAGGACGGCAAAAATCGCCTGGTCACCGCCAGCCTCACCAGCCGCGACATCAGGAACAAAGCCGAGTACGACGCCAGCACTGTCAGCGTCGGCGGCGGTTATCGGGAAGTCGGCAAGGACCAGCAGGGCAACGCCCAGACCGGCGCTCAGCAAACCCCAGGCACCGACCTGCCGAAGAATGAAAATGAATTCGGCGCCACGATGCCGATCGCCATCAGCGCCAGCGATGACGCCAGCAGCGTCACCCGCAGCGGCATCAGTGGTGGCACGATTGTCATCAGCAACGACGCCGAGCAACAGAAACGCACCGGCCAGAATGGCGAACAAACCGTCGCCAGCCTCAACCGCGACGTGTCCAGCGACCGTGACACCAGCAACGCGCTCAAGCCGATTTTCGACGAAGACGAAATCCGTGCTGGTTTCGAGATCGTAGGGGCGTTCGCCAATGAAGCCAGCACCTTGCTCGCCAACAAGGCCAAGGAAGTCGACCGCAAGCGCCAACAGGCCGAGGAGGCCGAGACCAAGGCGCTGGATCCCAAGGCCCCACTGACCGACACCGAACGCTTGGCGCTGCTCAACAGCTCCCGGCAGTTGAAGGCGCAAGCCCGAGACATCGCCGACAACTGGGGCGCGGGCGGTACCTACCGGCAGATCACCACCGCGCTGGTGGGCGCGGCCAGCGGCAACATCAGCGGCAGCAACGGCGCCTTCGTTCAGGGATTGGTAGTCAATTACGTGCAACAGCGGGGCGCCGGCTACATCGGCGATCTCGTCGCAGACGGCAAACTCACTGAAGGCTCGCCACTGCACGCCGCCCTGCACGGCATCGTCGCCTGCGCAGGTGCCGCCGCCAGCAGCCAGAGCTGCGGCAGCGGTGCAGCAGGCGCGGCGGCGTCGAGCCTGCTCACCGGCCTGTTCTCCGAAGCCAGCCCCGATGAAAGCGAAGCCCAGCGCGAAGCCAAGCGTAACCTGATTGTCAGCATCGTCACTGGGCTGGCGGCCAACAGCGCTTCAGTGGACGCCACCACCGCCAACACCGCAGCGGGCGCAGCGGTGGACAACAACTGGCTGGCGACTCAGCAATTGGTTCAGGCGGAGAAGGAATACGCCGAGGCTGACCTGGGGGGCAAAGCTAAAGTGGTTGCCAAGTGGGCGTACATCTACCAAAAACAAGAAGTCCTGACCCGATTCGGCATCGGCAAGGGCCTGGCGCAGGCGGGTTGGAGCGACGTTGAAGGGTTGGCGCAATTCCTCCTTAATCCGGTTGAAGGGATCAAAGGTATCAAAGCATTGATCGACGACCCCGAGGCCCGCCAGAAACTCGGCGACGCCCTGGTCAATGACGCCAACGCCAAAATCGAGCGCATCCAAGATGCCCTGGAACACGGCGGCGATGAACGTGCCGTGCAACTGGGCCAGGATATTGGCGAACTGGTCTGGCAAGTCGGCACCATCGTCACGGGCGTGGGGACGGCGGCCAAGGGCGGCGTGACCCTGGCGAAAGCCGGGATCAAGGTGGGGGCCGAAGGGCTTGAAAAGATGGCCGATATGGCCAAAATTGCCAAAGCTGAAGCGTCGGCTGGTAAGCCGATGAACTGGACCAGTGTGGAGGGGGCGTATAGCGGGAAGCTTGAGGGGGGATATGGCCCTGGCACGACGACCGCTAATGGGAAGGTTGTTGAAAACACCATGGACTATAGTTCGGGTGTTAAAGGGGCTCAAACAACTAAGGTCGTCGATCGTCTTGATGAACTGAAGCTAGACGGTTTTAACCCCTACGATAATCCTCGTTACAAAGAAATGTCACCCGATCAGCAGAGAATATTTTTGAAGGAGTACAACAAGCAGCTGCAAGCTCAGCAGGATGCGATTAATAGCATGACAGCTGATGAGTTTAAAATTGCAAGGGATGCTTACATTCAGCAAGGCCGAAATCCAGCAGCTGATTCAATGCAGCGAAGTCTAGGTCGCGAGTTCGAGAGGGAAGTGTCTGAAAGTATTCGGCAAGGTTTAATAAATAAAGGTGTCGATCGCTCTACGGCAACGCAGTTGGCAAAAGATCGCGCGAAGGAAATTAAGTCTAGTCTTGCAGCCTTGCACGAGCCTGACATGGTTGCGGGCGGTTGGACAACACCGGCACCGGTTAGGATGGGGGACACCAATGTGAACTCATCAATAGGTGCTAGCTGGTCAAGTCGTTTATCATCTGTTGATCAAGCCGTAGATTCGGCCATTTCCACCGGTGCTGGCAGCGCTAAATTGAATGTCCGGCTAGAGCTACTCAGAGGAGCACAAGCAAGATGAGGGATGAAGATTTCCAACATTTCATCAGCGTGATGGGGGAGGCCACATCTCGTCGAGAGGTGCCTGATTCCCAAATTGCGAAATATCGTGAGGTGCTGCCTGACGTGTTGCTTGACTATTGGCAGGGGGAGGGTTGGTGTGGATATGCCAATGGCCTTTTCTGGACAGTAAATCCGGATGATTATAAACATCTGCTCGATATGTGGCTCGCGGGTACTGAATTTCCACTGATAGATAATTACCACGTTATTGCGAGGAGCGCGTTTGGGACTCTCTATGCTTGGGGGGAGACATACAATCAGAAAATTGTTGTTTCGTGTCCGACGGGATCTATCGTCGCGTTGATGAGTAAGCTGAAAACGCCTAATAAAGATCCGGATCTAGCCCTTCAGACATTTTTCGCTATGTCTGATAAGGAGCGTTATGATCTGGAGGATAATCAAGGTGAGTTTCTATTTGAACGGGCGCTCGAGAAGTTGGGTGCACTTGATGAGAGTGAACTTTATGGTTTTGAGCCGGCATTGTTTTTTGGGGGAACTGCTTCGCTAGATCATTTGGTTAAATGTAATTTAGAGGTTCATTTAACGATCCTGCGACAGATGCGTTCTTGAGTGTGTAAATGAACGGGAGGAATATTTTCTGACGCAAAGTCTAGAGGCATTTAATTTGCTGAATTTATGGGCGGGGAGGGGGTATTTGGTCGTTTCTTAATAGGCCTGCCCCCTTTTCTTACAGGAGCGAGGCATGAGGTCTTTGTTGTCGGAGTGGTGTGACTTCTGTGAAGACAGGGCGGTTTTCGATAAATCCCACTTTTTGGGATTGTTAAAAGCGCACAGCAGCTCTGAGGAGATTCGGCGTATATTTAGTTGCTTTCCGTCCTCGGAGGAGTTGGTTGATAGGGCTGAGCGCGTTCTTGCCTCTGGAGATATGGAAAAGTCTCTGTATCTCTTGCCAAGAGTTAAAGTTGGAGAAGGCGAGTTGATCCGACTAGGCTGGGAGTGGCTCAAGGAGGGAAAAGGGGACAGATTTATTTAATTGCGCTGTGTCTTAAATAAATCTGTCCCCTTTTCTTCGGGAGAGCCTTCATTATGCTGTCGACTTTTTTGACTTTCTTTATAAGCGTGTATTGGCTCATATTTAATATGTGCTCTCTTATTTCTGAATGCTGGCGGATTATAACGGCGGCTGAACAAACAGAAGATAGATAGGGTTAGAGGGCTCTGAGGAGGCAGGAACCCAAGTCGATGACGCCAACGCCAAAATGACAGGAAAAGGGGACAGATTTATTTAATTGCGCTGTTCTTAAATAAGTCGGTCCCCTTTTCTTCGGTTAATCGATGGCTTACAGGAAGCTGAAATGAAATATTACTTGTTGCGAGAAGATGTGCAGTTTCCTGGGCGTTGGTATTTGGGTGATATAAAGCACTGCAATAACTGGCTGTTTATCGATCCTCCTGCTGAGTATATGGAGTCATGTACCTACGCCCTGGAGGTTCTTGAAGAGGGCGTGAATCTGGATTTTTCCTTAGCAGGATATGCCTCCGTGCCGATCTTGAGTAAAAAAGCCAAGGATGCATTGGCGGGAATTCCCGACGTTGGTGAACCGTATATGAATGTTGTGCTTGAGCCTGTGACGGTTGCAGGGAAGCAAGCTCTCGATCATTACTATGTAATGATCGTAGAGACCCAAATAGATTGCGTAGACGAATCACGTTCCGTTTTCGAAAAGTATGAGGTTAATGACCCTGTTAGACCTGATAGAGTCGGTGAATACAGAGTATTTCTAAATCTCGTAATTGACCCTGTCAAGGCCCAGGGGAAACATATTTTTCGTGTCAAGAAACACTTGGGGGCAGTGATAGTTAGCGAGGATGTGAAGCTTCGTCTGGAACGGGCAGGTCTTGCAGGGGGTCTATTCGAAGGTGTCAATGGCGAAGGAGAAGTTGTATGTTAATTAACGAAGAGATTGCAAGTTGACGTATCCGGCAGGTGCAATTTTGTGGCGCGGAAGTATGGACTCAAAATCTACAGATCAGCTGGCATAGCGGGTGCTTGGAAAAGGGGACAGATTTATTTAGTAGCGCTGTTCTTAAATAAAACTGTCCCCTTTTCTCATTCCTCATGAGAACGCACTGAAGTGAAAAAAATTAATAACCTACTTGAGCAGCACCGACGCTGGCTTTCCCAGTCGGAAGGCATGACGACTCAGGAGCTTGACTACATTGATGAGGATCTGGCCAGCGACTCGTTAGGTGGATTGAACAATGTGGCTGATTCATTGGGGATGCTGGCGACCTATTATGGCATTCAGGGCGAAGTCGCTATCAGTGACAGAGATGCTTCTGGCTGGGAGCATGTCTCGCGCTCGATGATGTACCGTTATTGGGCGCTGATGCTCAAAGCAAAGGCTTTCTCCAAAACGAGTTTTCTTCAAGGCGTCAAAACTGTCCCCAATTTGACTAACCAATTGAGCATTGCCGGATGCTTGCTGGCCGGATTGATAGTGGCTGATCGTCGAGAACTGGCTGCGTCCGTAGCCGATGTGCTGGCGGGGATGCTGACCATCAATGGCGCCGTCGATTCCAGCTATCTTAAACAGCGTCGATTCGAGCCTTTTATGCTCTGGCTTTATTCAGCCTACTCGCAAGGAGATACGCTTCCAGAGATCAAGTCGATGGATCTGGGTATTTATCAAAACGTGATAGACGAATGGACAAATGAGCAAGGGCTTGCTCATGCACTGGAAGAGCTATGTCAATATCACTTATCCAATGTTGAAGACAACGGCGGGGCCTGGGACCCTGAATTCAAATATGCGCCTTTCGATTTGTTGCCTGTGGAGGTCCACGCGATTTTTCAGGTCCGACAGCAACTAGGTTTTACTGCTCCAGCGGTATCGAGCCCTTTATTGTCAGCAGAGACGGCTGCGCTGGAGAACCTGGTCATCATTTCTGATCAGCTTGCGGTCCGGGTAGAGACGGCCTACGAGAGTTTCTTCGGGCTTTAGACGCAGGAGCTATCACAGAGGGAAAAGGGGGCAGATTTATTTAGTTGCGCTGTTCTTAAATAAATCTGTCCCCTTTTCTTCTGTCCCCTTTTCTTCTGTCCCCTTTTCTTCTTTTCTTTTTTAGATCCAATGGTTTCGACAAAATTATTAGTACTAGGGCAAGAACCCCATGAGTGCAGCAGATATAGAACTATGGATTTATGCGCGTCCTGACGGAGCTCTAACTATAGATCAGCGACATGCTGAAGTCATGGATAGGATGTCTCGGATTGGTGCTCCTTTAGGCTTTGCGGGTCTTGAGCTTCCGGCTGCCCCGAGCTGCGGCGATGGTTTGGTTGCTACCTATACAGTTAAACTTCCCATCAGAGGGCTTAGATTTGTGGGGGACTATGCGTATCGTGGTGAGCGATACATATATAAGGATAGGGCCTCTTATGACGAGCATTTGCGTTTTGTGTTTAAGATATCAAATAAGGCTATTGATTATGGTCTTGTTGTGAACGAGTTTTTACCAAAAGTGGTTGAGGCGTTTAAAGGATATAAGGCCCAAGTATCCTATGATCTTTATGGTCTATATTATCAGGGAGGATTGAATGATGATAACTCGATTTATAATCGGTTGCGTGAAGACGAGGCAGTAGATGTTGATGGGCGCAACAATATTTATACGTTATACCCCGCGCAGTTCTGGGATGCAGCGCTTTGCCAGCGTGCCTTAGGCTATGGCCCCGATAAAGTAATTGCACGGTTGCAAGGTAAATGTCTTATGGCCGAACGGCTGATGGATGGGGTCTATTTGGTGCTCAACGATGACCCGAGTATCTCCTATGAAGCCTTTGTAGAAATGAACGAGCGGATCAAGCCGATCTTGGGGCTTGTTTAGTGTGGGGAAAGGTATATATGGAAAAGGTGGGAACTGATGAGCGAGCAGGGGCTGTATAAAAAAATTGGCCAGCTTTTATTGGATGCTGGTCCCTTGGAGGCTCAGAAAATAGTTGTTAGGGCTAGGCTTTTTGCCGAGGGCGATGGAGGAAGTTATGAGTTTGATTATTTCGATAAAACAAACCGCTCAAGCTGGTTTGATCCAGACAGCAGGGCTGTGGGGGATTTGACAGAGTTATTGGTTGAGCTCCGGCGCTACTATGTTGAAAATGGATTGTGCCAAAATGGAAAATCTTGGTCTTCGTGTGCAGTTACCCTAGATGTAGAGAGGATGAAAATTAGTATTGACTACAATTATGATGATTAAATTTTTTGCGGAGGTAGGGGGCTAGGATGTTGCGTTTTAGGAAAGGGGGGAATTTATTTAATTGCTCTGTTCTTAAATAAATATGTACCCTTTTCTCTTAAATAAAACTGTCCCTTTTCTTTCTCTGGCAGCAGCGGGCAGAAACTTTTAAGGAGTAAAAAATGGGAGCGATTACTGCGCAACAAATCGAGGATCTAGTGTCTTTGCATTCAGATATTATATGTTTTGGTCATGAAGCAGATGCGGTAGATGAACGATGGATTAGCGAGGCAGAGAGCCGATTAGGGAAGCCTCTGCCTGTATCATATAAGTGGTTCTTAAAGAAGTATGCGGGTGGGGAGATCGGTTCTGAAGAGATTTATAGTGTTTATGGAGTGGCGTTCGATAGTGTTAATGGGGGGGATATCGTTTATCAGCACATTGTGGGTGTAAGAAATAGGTTGGTGGATGATAAAAAGCTGGTGGTGAGCGAGTCGGATTTGGGGGAAGTGTTCTTTTTTGATTATTCTAGGTTCCAAGATGGTGAATGTCCGGTTAGGGTGCGTATTCCTTCCGGGGAGAACATTAATTATGCTGTCGATTTTTTTGAGTTTCTTTATAAGCGTGTGTTGGCTCATATTTAATATGTGCTCTCTTATTTCTGAATGCTGGCGGATTATAAAAGGCGGCTGAACAAACAGAAGATAAGGGAAAGGGGGGTTATTCAATTTCTCTGTTCTTAAATAAATCTGTTCCCTTTTCTACGTGGGATTTTATTGCCGACATTAACAAAGGCTAGAGGTAATAGACATGACGTCGCTGTTGTCGGATTGGTGTGCCTTCTGTGAAGGCAGGGCAGTTTTCGATAAATCTCACTTTTTGGGATTATTGAAAGCGCACAGTGGTTTCGAGGAAATTCAATGTATATTCAGCTATTTTCCATTTTCGGAAGAGTTGGTTGACAGAGCTGAGCGGGTTCTTGCTTCTGGAGATATGGAGAAATCTCTGTATCTCTTGCCAAGACTTAAGGTTGGAGATGGTGAATTAATTCAGCTAGGCTGGGAGTGGCTCAAGGAGCAAGGAAGAGTATGTGCGGTGCTCGGTGATTCCGAGCTTCTAAGAATTTGTGAAGATGCCCGAGTGCTTTTTGTTGATAATCACGATATGGGCCATTGGCTTCAACAGGATATTCCTCATTATTGGTTGTTTGATGAGATTGGGGATGCGATCAGGGGGAGCATAATTTCTGATGCCGACCAAACCTATGCGCTGTTTGAGGCGCTTTATGGGTTGTCTGCGGATTATTATCTTGCTTGGTACGTTGGGCGGCCATTGTTTAGGTTTGACATTAATTTGGAGTCTTACTTTAGATTCTGGCGATCTGGAGGGAGATGCGCTCTCACCGAGAGTGGATTCTTAGTGGCTAACTAAAGCAGGGAAAGCGGGATGCACTCATTTAATTGTTTGATTTAAATAAATATGCCCTTTCGTTCTTTTTTACGAGCGAAACACGACCTTGTCCAGCTGATTAGAATACGCACCTGCCGGTTTCGAATAGAACGAAATATCTTGTATAGGGACGTTTCCCATTGACTTGCAGGACATTTCCTAGAAAATCCCAACCCCTTGCGCCTGCCGATTCCGGTGCCTAGTCTTTGTTCGCCGCTGCCAATCCAGCGGTCGGGTTTAGCAGCTCGGAATCACGTTAGGCGCATGGCAACTGCCATTCAGTGCGGGCGTTTTTATTGCTCGAAGTCTTATGGCGGCTGTGCGCAGGGCATCTTCGGGTGCGCCGGTTTCCTAACGTACCGGTCTGCTAACCTGCGCATGGCTGCCACCCATTCGTTTAGCAGCGAACGTGGCGGCCCCCACTTACGTTAGGGGTATTCCATGGACAAACTCATACCAGACCCACCCGTTCCCCCGCTGCATCTGGACATCGCAGCCGACGCCAACGCCGAACGTGTCATCGATTCCTATTTGAACCCCAAACCTGCCCAGCCTGACAAGAAGCCTTCCCCCGACCAGCTATTCACTGTCGTGGAGGGCATTGATGCTGAGAGCCTGCTGGCCAACCTCAGCGAAACCCTGGCTTCTGCCAATGTCATGGCCAATGACCTGGCGTTCGAATTGGAAGGCTCTCGACGGCATTTTGCATTGGGGCTGCAACAGTTGATTGAACTGGGGCAGATGTTGGCAAACCGGGCGCTGGATGTCGTAGACCCCAGATAGGCGCCGAGAAAAACGGATTTGATCAATGTCGACCGATCAAATCCGTTTTTGGTAGGAGCTGTCGAGCGAAGCGAGGCTGCGATCTTTCTCCTGACAGTTGAATTTGAGGCGAAGATCAAAGGATCGCAGCCTCGCTTCGCTCGACAGCTCCTACAGCCCCTGACCTAAGAGCTGGCCTTTTGTTAAAGGCTGAACCGCCCAACCATGCTGGTCACGTCCTGGCACAGTTGACCGTGTTCTATGCCCGGCAGGTAGCCGATAGGTCCCGGAACTTCCCCACACAATCTCTTAACGGAACGCCATTTCCTGCCGATACCCTGACGAGCCCTGTTTTCTATAGCGTTTCGGCGCGCGAAAACGGCTAGCAATGCGCGCCACACCGGGCGGTGACACGGCGTTTCGTTGTTTTGCCATTGGGTGCATCTTTTTACTTGCCTGGACATCCTCGATGCTGGCGTACCACCAAAAAAGTTTTCTGATCGTCGATGATTTCTCGGATTTCCGCAGTTCCGTCCGGTCCATGTTGCGTGAGTTGGGCGTCAAGGACGTGGACACCGCTGACACCGGTGAAGTGGCGCTGCGCATGTGCTCGCAGAAGCGCTATGACTTTATTTTGCAGGACTATCACCTGGGCGACGGCCGCAAGAACGGTCAGCAGGTGCTGGAAGACCTGATGGTCGAGAAGCTGATCAGCCATGAGAGTGTGTTTCTCATGGTGACGGCTGAAAGCAGTCAGGCGATGGTGCTCAGTGCTTTGGAGCATGAGCCCGATGCGTACCTGACCAAGCCGTTCAATCGCTCGGGGCTGGCTCAGCGGCTGGAACGGCTGGAGCAGCGCAAGACGCTGCTCAAACCGATCCTGCAAGCCCTGGATCGTGGCAAGCCGATGGAGGTGCTTAACGCCTGTATCGCCCTGTGTAAGCAGGATCCGCGCTATGGCCCGCTGTGCCTGCGTTATCGGGCCGATGCGCTACGCGACCTGAATCAGAATGAAGCCCTTGAGCGCCTGTACAACACCATCCTGGCTGACCGTCCTTTGCCGTGGGCCTATGCCGGGCTGGGGAAGTTGTTGTTCAAGCGCGGCCAGGTCAGGCAGGCCAAGGACGTTTATGAAAAAGCCCTGAAAGTATTCCCGATGATGCCGGCGTTGTATGACGGCATGGCTGAAGTGCTGGTGGCCGAAGGCGATACGAAGCAGGCTCAGCAGGTGCTGGAAGAGGCGGTTCGCCTTTCGCCGCTGGCGGTGCGCCGGCAGTCGCTGCTGGGGAAGCTGGCGATGACCAACGAAGATTTCGAGACGGCGTCCAAGGCCTATCGGCAGGCGGTCGGGCAGGGCGCGCAGTCGCGCTTCAAGGACCCGGAAAGCAACCTGGGCCTGGCCCATGCGCTGATCAGCAAGGGCAGCGAGAAAGGCCTGGATACCCGCACCCGGCTGGAAATCAACACCACCCTCAGCGCGGTGGCCAAGGAAAATATCAACGACCCTGGATTGCAGGTGCGTGCGCGGTTGATGAAGGCCACCAGCCTGTTGCTCAACGATGCCGAAACCGCCGAAAAGCTCACCGAGCAGGCCTTGCAGCGTCTGGACGGCATGGAGCAGTTCATGAGCGCCGAGGCTGCTTTGCTGGTGGCCAAGCAGCTGCAAATGCTCGGTCAGACCAGCGCTGGCGAGTCGATGCTCAAGAACTGCGCGGAGATCTATGGTGATGATCCGACGGTGATGCAAGGCATCGCCAAGCTGACCGACGATCCGAACATCCTCAATCAAGGCAATGCCGCCGCCGAGCTGAACCGTGAAGGTGTGCGTGTCTACAAAACCGGTGCGTTGCCCGAGGCGCGAGAGCTGTTCCGGCGAGCCCTGAAGATGCAACCGAAGAACATCAGTATTGCTTTGAACATGGCGCAGTCACTGTTGCATGGCACCGATACCAGCGTGGAGTCGGAACTGCTGCAGGAATGCCGCGCCTGCCTGAAACTGGTGGGCATGATGCCCGACACCGATGCGCGTTTTGCGCGTTATCAGAAACTGCGAAGCAAGGCATTTGGCGATGAATGACAGCGAACAGGCTCTCGATTTTTCCACGGTGATCGCATCTACCGTGCACGACATGAAAAACTCCCTGACCTTGCTCATGCAGGCTCATACCCAATGGCTTGAACGTTTGCCCGACCCCGAGCGACAGACGTCGGAGCAGGGCGTCATGGAGTTCGAGTTCGCTCACCTCAATGGTCTGCTGGTGCAGTTGCTGGGATTGTACAAGCTGGGGGTCAACCAATTGCCGCTGCATCCGGCCTATCACGAGCTGGATGACTTTATCGAGGCGCAACTGGCCGGCCATCAGGACGTGTTCCGCAGTCGCGGGATCATGGTCACTTACGACGTCGACCCCCTCAGCCCCTTGGGTTTTTTCGATCGTGAGCTGATTGCTTCAGTGCTCGATAACAGCATCAACAATGCCATCCGCCACGCGCGCCAGGCGTTGCTGATCAGTGCGAGCGACGAGGCCGGGCAACTGGTGCTGACCATCAATGACGACGGCGAAGGCTACCCGGCCGAGATGATCGAGCGTCAGGCCGAGTATGTGCAGGGCATCAATCACAGCAGCGGCAGCACCGGGCTGGGCTTGTACTTCGCCGCGCGGATTGCCGGGTTGCATCAGCGTGGTGGGCTGTGTGGACGTACCGAGATTGCCAACGGCGGAGTGCTGGGCGGGGGCGTGTTCCGGATTTATCTGCCCTGAGCCTACTCGGCACTCATAAATCTGTCGACACAACCCCCTGTGGGAGCGAGCCTGCTCGCGATAGCGGTGTATCAGTCAACTCAGCATTGGCTGACCCGACGCCATCGCGAGCAGGCTCGCTCCCACCCAGTATTCCAGGGCTTGTTGTTTATTGTCTTGGGCCGCTTGATATTCCGAACACCCGAAGCCTATTTTGTACGGGTTGCCGTTCGCGGCTCGCACATTACAAGGATTGCGTCATGACGACCGATGGCCAGTGTTCACTCGCGCAGCGACTGACGGGCATTGATGAGATTGAGTGTGTCACCCCGGATTTGAATGGCGTACCACGAGGCAAGGTGATGACCGCCGAGGGCTTCCTCGAGGGTCGACGGTTGCAGATGGCGCGGGGTGTGCTGTTGCAATGCATCATGGGCGGTTATCCGCCGTCGCGTTTTTATGGCAGCGACGACGGCGACCTGGCACTGGTGGCCGACCCGAAACAGATCCACCGCCTGCCCTGGAGCGAACAACCGCGAGCCTTGGCGATTTGCGACGCCGATGAGCTGACCGGGGAAAGCTCGCGGCTCTCCACGCGCGGCCAGCTCAAGGGCGTTGTTGCCCGCTATGCAGCCCTTGGCCTGGCGCCCGTGGTGGCGACCGAGCTGGAATTTTTTGTGTTTGCGCCCAACCCGGACCCGACCCAACCATTCCAGCCGCCCGTGGGCCTGGACGGACGGCGTGAAGACGGTCATTCGGCGTTCAGCATCAGTTCCAATAATGGCCTGCGCCCGTTCTTCAAAGAGGTCTATGCCTGCATGGCGGCGCTGGGCTTGCCCCGCGACACCTTCATGCATGAAATGGGCGTGAGCCAGTTCGAGATCAACCTGCTGCACGGCGACCCTTTGTTACTGGCCGACCAGACGTTCCTGTTCAAGCACCTGCTCAAGGAAGTGGCGCTCAAGCACGGCCTGACCGTGGTTTGCATGGCCAAGCCCCTGGCCCATACGCCGGGCAGTTCGATGCATATTCACCAGAGCGTCGTCGAGCTGGACGGCGGCCGTAATGTGTTCAGCGACGAAGCGGGCGAGCCAACGGCGGCGTTCCGGCATTTCATCGGCGGGCAACAGGCCGGCATGGCGGATTTCACGGCGCTGTTTGCGCCGAACGTGAACTCCTACCAGCGCCTGTGTCACCCGTTTGCGTCACCGAACAATGCCTGTTGGTCCCATGACAATCGTTCGGCCGGGTTGCGCATTCCCGCCAGTTCGCCAGCGGCCCGTCGGGTCGAGAATCGCTTGCCGGGGGCCGATGCCAACCCGTACCTGGCGATTGCCGCCAGTCTGGCTGCGGGGCTTTATGGCATTGAAAACCGCCTGGAGCCAAGCGCCGCGATCCAGGGCGAATTCCAGGTGCCGGATAATCTTTCGCTGCCATGTACCTTGCATGCCGCCCTGGAACGTCTGAAGCGTAGTCATCTGGCGAAGGAACTGTTCGGTACGGAGTTCATCGAAGGCTACATCGCTTCGAAGACTATGGAACTGACCAGCTTCTTTGATGAAATTACTCCCTGGGAGCGGCGTGTTCTAGCGGCCCAGGCATAACCAAACGTCGCATTCGGGCTATCTTCAAAATAGCCCGTACTCATCTCAAGGAGCCGCTCGGAACGCCGATGCGCCAAATCTGGAAACCTTTTCGAGCGCTGTATTTCGCCTCGCTGATGATGTTGATCGGCTCGGGCCTGCTGAGTACCTACCTGGCCTTGCGCCTGGCTGCCGACAATGTCGACAGCCTGTGGGTCGGTGCGCTGATGGCCGCCAACTATTTCGGCCTGGTGCTGGGCGGCAAGATTGGCCACCGGCTGATCGCCCGCGTCGGGCACATCCGGGCTTATTCGGCCTGCGCCGGGATTGTCGGTGCGGCGGTGCTGGGCCACGGTTTGGTGGATTGGCTGCCGGCCTGGATCGTGCTGCGGGTGATCGTCGGCCTGGGCATGATGTGTCAGTACATGGTGATCGAGAGCTGGCTCAACGAGCAGGCCGATGCCAAGCAGCGTGGTGTGGTGTTCAGTGGTTACATGATCGCCTCCTACCTGGGGCTGGTGCTGGGCCAGTTGATTCTGGTCATGCATCCGTCCCTGGGGCTTGAGCTGCTGATGCTGGTGGCGCTGTGCTTCGCCTTGTGTCTGGTGCCAGTGACATTGACCCGGCGAATTCACCCGGCGGCGCTGCATCCGGCGCCGATGGAGCCACGCTTTTTCATCAAGCGTGTGCCGCAGTCGTTGAGTACGGTGCTGGGCTCGGGGCTGATCGTCGGCTCGTTCTATGGCTTGGCGCCGCTGTACGCCTCTCAGCAGGGGCTGTCGACCGAGCAGGTGGGTTTGTTCATGGGTAGCTGCATCTTTGCCGGATTGCTGGTTCAGTGGCCCCTGGGCTGGCTGTCCGATCGCTATGACCGGGCGCTGCTGATCCGTTGTTTTGCGCTGGTCCTGACGGTCTGTGCGCTGCCGCTGGCGATCCTGCCGACGGTGCCGTTGGAGGTGCTGTTCGTCGCGGGGTTCTTCTGTTCGTTGGTGCAGTTCTGCCTGTATCCGCTGGCGGTGGCGTTTTCCAACGACCACGTAGAAGCTGACCGACGGGTATCCCTGACCGCGATGCTGCTGGTGACCTATGGGGTTGGCGCCAGTATCGGACCGCTGGTAGCAGGGGTGCTGATGAAGATGTTCGGCAGCCAAATGCTCTATGCCTTTTTTGCCTTCTTCGCCCTGGTGCTGGTGTGGCGAATCCGGCCGAAGGCGGTGACCAACCTGCATCAGGTCGACGACGCACCGCTGCATCACGTGGCGATGCCGGACAGCATGTCCAGTTCGCCCCTGGTGGCGTGCCTCGATCCCCGGGTGGACGAACAAGTGGTGCAGGAGCAGATGCACGTCGAGCCTGTGCCGGCGGAAGAGCCAGTCGACGAAGAACCCGTCATGGAGGAAGCTGCCGCCGCAGAGGCGAACGACGAGCCGCCGAGCCCCGATTTCACTCAGGCCAGGCCTTGAGCCAGCCATAAAAAAAACGGGCAGTCACCGCAAGGGACTGCCCGTTTTTTTACGTGTCGAAAATCAGAGGTCGTCTTTGTCGAAACGACGGGCTTCGCGCTGCAGTTGATACACAAAACGCTCAACCTGCCGTTGCACCAGGCCGCTGATGTTGTGGAAGCGCACGCCGGCGAAGGTGGTGTTGATCCTTTCTTCGAAGTGCAGATAGCGCAGCTCGACCGGTGCGGTCATGTTGCCGAAGGGCAATGCCGCGATAAAGCGCTCGTAGACCTGGCCCAGTTGCAGGCGCGCAGTAATGTCACCTTCGAAACGCAACTTGCAGCCTGTGGCGGAAATGTCCAGCAGCTTGCCGTCCACCGGTGACTTGAGTTTGTCGCCGCCCAGCTCGACGTTCACCAGTTGCGCCAGCTTCAGGGCGGCACGGAAGGCGTTGCGGCGTTGGTGGTAAACCACTTCGTCAGGCAAGGCGCCGCGATAGCAGCGACCATCGCTGGACTCATCGATGGTCAAAGGGCCGTTGCCGTCCCACGCGATGCGCACGCCATCATGAAAACCCTCGACACGAAACGGTTCGCCCGCCAGCAGGAAGCGCTCACCGTCCCGGGGGATCATTTCGTCCAGGGCGATGACGTTACGCTCTCGGTCGACGTCGACCAGATAGCTCTGAAAGCGCTGGCTGCGTTCGTGAAAGGTGATGATCAGCGGGTCGTGGCTCTCTTGCAGCATCCGCAGGTTGCCGGAAATTTCCAGGGGCGTGGTAAGGACCTTGGGGGGCTGCGGAGCATCATCCGCGTTTGAGGCATTGAACACGGTGGGTCAATCTCCAGGCAAAATACGACGAGTAGCCAGCATTTTGCCAGCATGTGTCGCGCGTTGATAGAGCGCCGGCACTGTTCGTTTCATGCCTGGCTGAGCGGGCGGTGCTTGACCATCTTGGCGGTCGAACCGCGAGCGTCATAGAGCGTCGGGATTTCACCGCCGTTAAGGATGCGCAACTGGTTGGCGGTGGCGGCCTGCTGAACCTGGATCGACTGTCCGTTGCGAGTGTTGGCAGCCTGGCATTGAGCGAGCAGGTCGTTGAGCACTTCGCTTTGGGCCAACAGTTGATCGCCAACCGACGAATGGCTGGCCAGTTGCTCAAGGCCGTCACGATTGGCGGGCAGGTTGAGGCTGGCAAGGATCTCGCTGCGCTTGCGGCCATGCTGATCGAGCAGAATGATCAATGCCTGTTTCTGCGCCAGGATATTCTCCAGCGACGGCATGTCGCGACCGTGCAATGCCAGGGACTCGGCCTGCAATAGCTCCAGCAATTGTTGCGCCGGGGCAAAGTCGTCGGTGATCAGTTGCAATAAATTCGTGTCGTGCATGGCTGGCCTTGGTTCTTAAGCGTCCAAAAGCCTGGCGCTGGCGGTGGCCTAGCGCTGGGCTTCGAAGTTGAGCAGTTTGCTGGCTACACGGTTGCTGTCGACTTTATAGCTGCCATCGGCGATTGCTGCTTTCAACTCGGCCACGCGGGCGTTGTCGACGACAGGTTGATCGCGCAGCTTGTCAGTGACCTTCTGCAACTGCTGAGCCTCATTGCTGAGGTGTACCGACTCCCCGTTGCTGACAGTGGCGGCTTTTTCGGCCGGCGCGGATTTGTCGGCTTCGACGGTTTCCTTGCTGGCGTTAGGACGCGTGGTGCCTGTTAGCGGTGAGGAGCTGTTTAAACGATTGAAATCGATGACCATGGTAAAAAACCTCTGGGTATTTGGACGCTTGCCATGTTTTCGGCCATCCCCAAAAAAACTTTAGGCTCATTTATTCAATGAACGTGCGCACGTCTGCGCTTGCCTTTGCGTAAGGCACAGTCTAGGGAACACCGTGGGCAAGCGCCAGCTCTCTACCCATTTCCAGCCGATTGCTACATGGCCACTTCCACATGGCCGGGGGCCATTACCTGCGCCTTGATAACGCGTTGGGAATTAAGGTTTTTCACCCGAATCTGTTCACGCATGCCACCGTTGGATAACGCCTCGCCCGGCATCCGCACGGCCAGGGTGCCGCTGCGGGCGGTGATGACCACCTGATCGCCCTTGCGGACCACTTCGGCCTGTTCCAGGTGGACCAGGGTAATGATCTGGTCGGCGACCATTGGTCGGACAAGTTTCTGGCCGATGGCCTGATCGACGGAGGTGAGGAAACCCTGGTTGATCTGGCTGACATCCCGTTCCCGCAGCGTCACATCCTGAGGCTCGACGATCCCGGCCCGCTTGAGCGGACGGGTGGTGGTGACGATTTCGCGAAACAGGCGCACTTGAGCGGGCACGAACACCGTCCAGGGCGCGGCGCTGTCGCAACGCAGCTTCACCGTGACCCGACCCAATGGTCTGGCCGGGCTCTCCAGGGAAGCAGTCAATTCCTTGTCACACATGGGCATGCGCAGGCGTGGATCGAGCTGGTTGACTTCGATTTCGTAGCGACCTTCGGTTTGACTGGTTGCCAGGTAGTCTTCTACGGTGAATTCAAGAAAGCCCTGAGTGACGCCGATAAGGAGATCAGGCAAGGTAACCGGAACAGCACCAACGGCAGGGCCGCCCAAAGCGAGCAGGCAGGCAGCCAACAGTGCACCGAGCCAGTGGCGGCAGTGAGTGGTCAGGCGTCGAAAAAATGTCGTTTGTGCGTTCATGCCGGTTCAATAGCAAGCCCCGTGCCGTTTAGTGATGAATGCGCGTCGGACACATTAGCGTTAGGTAGGAGTCAGGGCATGGCGGGAGTAATGGATTCGGTAAACCAGCGCACTCAACTGGTCGGTCAGAATCGCCTGGAGCTGTTGTTGTTCCGTCTCGACGGGCAACAGATGTACGGGATCAACGTGTTCAAGGTTCGCGAGGTGCTTCAATGCCCGAAGCTGACCCTGATGCCCAAGTCCAGCCCCGTCGTGTGCGGTGTGGCCAATATTCGCGGAGCAACCATCCCGATTCTTGATCTGGCGATGGCCACCGGTTCGGGGCGGTTGCTGGATCAGAGCAATCCGTTCGTGATCATCACCGAGTACAACACCAAGACCCAGGGTTTCCTGGTGCGCTCGGTGGAGCGCATCGTCAACATGAACTGGGAGGAGATCCATCCGCCGCCCAAGGGCACCGGTCGCGATCACTACCTCACGGCGGTGACCCGGGTCGATAACCAGTTGGTGGAAATCATCGACGTGGAGAAAATCCTCGCCGAAGTGGCGCCGACCCCGGAAACGATTTCCGTGGGGGTGGTCGACGCCGAAACCCAGCACAAGGCGATTTCACTGCGTGTCCTGACGGTCGATGATTCTTCGGTGGCACGTAAGCAGGTGACCCGTTGTCTACAAACGGTCGGTGTCGAAGTGGTAGCGTTGAACGACGGACGCCAGGCCCTGGATTACCTGCGCAAGCTGGTGGAAGAGGGCAAGAAGCCGGAAGAGGAGTTTCTGATGATGATCTCCGACATTGAAATGCCGGAGATGGACGGGTACACCCTGACGTCGGAAATCCGCAACGACCCGCGCATGCAAAAGCTGCATATTGTCTTGCACACTTCGTTGTCCGGTGTTTTCAACCAGGCGATGGTCAAGAAGGTGGGGGCCGATGATTTCCTGGCCAAGTTCCGGCCCGATGACCTGGCTTCCCGGGTGGTCGAGCGCATCAAGGCAGCAGAATAAAGGTCGGGCGCGTTGTGCGCCTGGCAAATCAACACGATGAAAGAGGCGGTATTTTGTCTACGGGTAATTTGGATTTCGAACAGTTCCGGGTCTTCCTGGAAAAAGCCTGTGGCATTTTGCTTGGTGAAAACAAGCAATACCTGGTGTCGAGCCGTCTCAATAAATTGATGGAACAGCAGGGCCTGAAATCGTTGGGCGAACTGGTCCAGCGCATCCAGACCCAGCCACGCAGTGGGTTGCGCGAGATGGTGGTGGATGCCATGACCACCAACGAAACCCTGTGGTTTCGCGACACCTATCCGTTCGAGGTGTTGAAGAACAGGGTGCTGCCGGCGGCCATCAAGGCCAGTCCGGGGCAACGCTTGCGGATTTGGTCGGCGGCCTGCTCGTCGGGGCAGGAACCCTATTCGCTGTCGATGTCCATCGATGAGTTCGAGCGGACCAATATCGGCCAGCTGAAAATGGGCGTGCAGATCGTCGCCACCGATTTGTCCGGGACGATGCTCAATAACTGCAAGACCGGTGAGTACGACAGCCTGGCCATCGGTCGTGGCCTGTCGCCTGATCGCCTGCAACGCTACTTCGACCCCAAAGGGCCGGGCCGCTGGGTGGTCAAGGCGCCGATCAAGAACCGCGTGGAGTTCCGCTCGTTCAACCTGCTGGACAGCTACGCCAGCCTGGGCAAGTTCGACATCGTGTTCTGCCGCAACGTGCTGATCTACTTCTCTGCCGAAGTGAAAAAAGACATCCTGCTGCGCATCCACAGCACGCTCAAACCGGGCGGCTACCTGTTCCTCGGCGCCTCCGAGGCACTGAACGGTTTGCCGGACCATTACCAGATGGTGCAGTGCAGCCCAGGGATCATCTATCAGGCGAAGTGATTCGCTCGGGTTGTCAAAAAACGGGAGTCCTCAGGGGCTCCCTTTTTTATACCTGCCAATTTCCTCCCCACCACCACTATCCCTGTGGGAGCGGGCTTGCTCGCGAATGC
>NZ_JABWQV010000260.1 GCF_014268615.1 Pseudomonas tehranensis
GCTATCGCGAGCAGGCTCGCTCCCACACTGACAGTGGTTGTGTCAGGGCCTCTACATGGAGCTAAGACCCGACCGTCCCACAGAGTTCCTCAGACCAACCCCAAAACCTTCAAAACAAATGCATATTCGAGGGCTACGTCACGTAACCCCTGGTAGCGCCCGCTCATTCCGCCGTGGCCAGCGCCCAGTTCGGTCTTGAGCAGCAAGGGATTGTCATCGGTCTTGGTGGCGCGCAATTTCGCCACCCATTTGGCTGCTTCCCAATACTGCACGCGGCTGTCGTTGTAACCGGCGATCACCAGCAGCGCCGGATACGCCTGGGCCCTGACGTTTTCGTACGGGGCATAGGCCCTGATCCGATCATAGACGGCGGGCTCCTCGGGATTACCCCATTCGTCGTATTCGGTGACGGTCAGCGGCAAGTCCGGGTCGAGCATGGTGTTGAGTACATCGACGAATGGCACTTCGGCAATCGCCACCTTGAACAGGTCCGGGCGTTGATTGAGCACCGCGCCAATCAACAAGCCTCCGGCACTGCCGCCGCTGATTGCCAGTTGATCCGCGCGGGTGAAGCCGTTGGCGATCAAGTGCTCGGCGCAGGCAATGAAGTCGCTGAAGGTGTTGTGCTTGTGCTCCTGCTTGCCGGCGCGATACCAGGCTTCCCCCAATTCACCGCCGCCACGCACATGAGCAATGGCAAACGCTACGCCACGATCGAGCAGGCTCAGTCGTGAGTGGGAGAACCACGGGTCGAGGCTCTCGCCATAGGCGCCGTAGCCATACAGGTACAGCGGCACCGGCTGACCGAGGGCTTCGCGTTTGACCACCAGACTGATGGGCACTTGCGTACCGTCCGGCGCCGTCGCCCACAGCCGTTGACTGACGTAGTCATCGGCATCGAACGGACCGAGCACCGGAGTTTGCTTGAGTACGAGCTGTTCGCCGCTGTCCAGGTCCAGCTGGCGAATCTGCGCCGGGCGGTTCAGCGCCTCGTAGCGCAGGCGAATGCGGGGGCTGACGAACTCCAGGCTGTTCTGCACATGCAGGCTGTAGGCTGCGTCCGGCAGTTGTACCCGATACGCCGGTAAACCTTGTGGGTGAACTTCGATGATCGGTAGGCCGCCTTCACGCAGGCTCAGGGTCATGGCGCTGGCGTTCAGGCTCAGGCCATCGATCATCACCGTATCGCTGTGGGGGATCAGGTTCTGCCAGTCGGCCTCGGTCGGCGCCAGGCCCGTGTCGGCAGCCTGGTACAGCGCGAAGTTGATCCCGTCGCGGTTGCTGCGGATCAACCAGCTCCACTGACCGTCGAGCAAGCCATGGTCGACGTCGTATTCATGGTTCTCCACCCGTGGCGCCAGGCAGGTGAAAGGCTGATGTGGCTGTGCGGCGTCCAGGACCCAGACTTCACTGGTGGTTTTGCTGCCCAGGGACAGGATCAACTGCCGCTCGGAGCTTGAACGGTAGCAATGCAGGAAGAAACGCCCGTCCGGCTCATGGAACACTTCTTCGGCAGCCGTTCCGTCCAGGCGATAGCGCCATAATTTGTGCGGGCGATGGGTGTCATCCAGCTCACCAAAAAACAGCGTCAGGCTGTCATTGGCCCAGGTCATGCTGCCGTCGCAATCCTCAAAGGACAGTTCGCTGACCTTGTCATTGGCCAGCTCTTTGACGAACAGGGTGTAAATCTCGTCGCCGGTGGTGTCGAGGCTGTAGGCCAGGCGCTGGTGGTCGGGGCTGATGCTGAAGGCACCCAGGGAAAAGAACCCTCCGCCGGCCAGCACGTTAGGGTCCAGCAACAATTGTTCGCGGCTTTCATCCACCGTCAGGCTGTCGTCCGCCGGGCGCGGACAGCGGTAGTGACGCGGGTATTCGTCGCCCGCCGTGGTGCGGGTGTAATACAGGTACGGACCCCAGGGCGAGGGCAGGGACAGATCGGTCTCCAGGATCCGGCCTTTGATTTCCTGAAACAGGGTTTCGCGCAGTTCGGCCTGGTCAGCCAGTTGTGCGTCCTGATAGCTGTTTTCAGCCTTGAGGTAGTCGAGCACGGCGTCGGTGTCGCGCTCCTGCAACCAGGCGTAGGGGTCAACACCGGTGTCCCTGCGGGCAATCGGGGCGTTGCAAACGTGGTCAGATAGGGGCATGAAAGGCTCTCGAACGTTGTACGAAATAGGGACTGATGGCCGGTGTGGTTAGTTCGGTCAGCCACCTGCGGCGGCAGAAATTAACCGACAGATACTGCGGCACAGACCACTCGACAGACGCCGGGGCAGCCTGACGAGCGAAAAGCCGTTACTATAAGCGCCTCTTTGCCTGCCTTGCCATGGACACCATGACCGAGAACGACTATCTGATCGCCTGGGGCCTCTATGCCTTCGCCGCCCTGGGCTGCCTGCTGGTATGGATGCGCATGACCCGTTGGATGTGGCGCGGGTTGCGCGAACCGCTGCGTCTGTTGATGGCGGTGCTGCTGTTCAGCCCCACTATCGTCGACCCCGTGAAGGAGCAGGTTGCCCCGGCCCTGGCTATCGTTGCCCTGGACATGCTGTTCAAAGTCGGCAACAACGCCTGGCGTGCGGTGTCCGATCTGTTCATGTACGGCATGATCGCCTTTGGCCTCTATTTGATTCTCGTGCTGATCCGCTTCCCCATCGAGCGTGCAGCCAGCGCTCGCAAGGAAAAAGCCGCTGCCGCCAAAGCCGCTGCTGCGGCCGATGAGCTACAGGATGAGCAACCGTTCGGTGTGGCGGGGGATGACCGTTACGGTCGCCCGCCGGTACCGAGCAATCCTCAGCGTTCGCGTATCGAGCCGCGGCTGTAAACAGGCTTGTCCCATTGAAGCGAGGGTCCGAGCATGTGTGAGTTACTGGGCATGAGCGCCAACGTGCCGACCGATATCGTGTTCAGCTTCACCGGGCTGATGCAGCGTGGCGGCAAGACCGGGCCGCATCGGGACGGCTGGGGCATTGCCTTCTATGAAGGTCGTGGCCTGCGCCTGTTCCAGGACCCGGCCGCCAGCAGCGAGTCGGAAGTGGCGAACCTGGTGCAGCGCTACCCCATCAAGAGCGAAGTGGTGATCGGACACATCCGCCAAGCCAATGTCGGCAAGGTCTGCCTGTCCAACACCCACCCGTTCGTGCGTGAGTTGTGGGGCCGCAACTGGTGCTTCGCCCACAATGGCCAGCTTGCCGATTTCCAGCCGGGCGCAAGCTTCTATCGTCCGGTGGGCGATACCGACAGCGAAGCGGCGTTCTGCGATTTGCTCAACCGCGTGCGCCAGGCGTTCCCGGAACCGGTGGAGGTGGAGCAACTGTTGCCGTCGTTGATCCAGGCCTGCGCCGAATACCGCAGCAAGGGCGTGTTCAATTGCATGCTCAGCGATGGTGACTGGCTGTTCTGCTTTTGCTCGACCAAACTGGTCCATATCACCCGTCGCGCGCCGTTCGGCCCGGCGCGGCTCAAGGATGTGGACGTGATCGTGGATTTCCACGCCGAAACCACGCCCAATGACGTGGTCACGGTAATTGCCACCGAACCCTTGACTGAAAACGAAACCTGGACCCGCTACGAACCGGGCCAATGGAGCCTGTGGCGGCGCGGCGAATGCGTCAGCCATGGCCAGACCGAATAAGGACGTCACGCTTATGTTGCTCAGTTATCTACGGCTGGTGTTGTTCGCGGTAGGCCTGTTGGTGGGGGTGCAGGTGCCGGGTTTCATCAGCGATTACGCCAAGCGGGTCGAGGCGCACCTGATCGAAGCGCAGACCGGACTGAAAGGCTTCCAGGGCACCGCCAACCAGTTTTTCAAGGGCGACATGCAAGCGCTGGTGGCTCACTACCGTGCCAGCGAAGATCCGATCTTTCGCAGTGATGCCGACAGCCTGAACACCTTGCTCGTCCGTCAGCAGGCGTTGGACAAGCAATTCCAGGCAATGCAGGGGCCGTGGTACATCCGTTTGCTGCAAGTGGCACTGGCCGCTGACCCGGAGATTCGCAAAGAAACCTGGAACGGCTACAGCTACCAGATCCTCCTGACCCCCGAGGCGATGATCTGGGGCCTCAGTGGCGCCATGTTGCTGTCGTTCGGCCTGGAGTGCCTGTTCCGCCTGATCGACTGGGTGGTGCTGGGCGGCAGGCGTCTGCGCCAGAGCCGACCGATTGAAGAGCGGGATTTGCGCGGGTTGTAACATCGCTCGGAGGCTGAAAGCATCGCGAGCAGGCTCGCTCCCACATTGGACTTTGTCGTACACGAGACCCTGTGGGAGCGAGCCTGCTCGCGATGAGGCCCTCAAGGGCAGAAAAATCTTACTTGGAAAGCAACCGCATCCCTTCTTCCAGCCCGCGCAAGGTCAGCGGGAACATCCGGTCCTCCACCAGTTCGCGCACGATGTTGGTTGAAGCGGTGTAGCCCCAGGTGTCCTTGGGGTAAGGATTGATCCAGATGAGTTTCTTGTACTTCTCCATGAAGCGCTGCATCCACACGTAGCCCGGTTCTTCGTTCCAGTGCTCGACGCTGCCGCCGGCCTGGGTGATTTCATACGGGGCCATGGCGGCGTCGCCGATGAAGATCACTTTGTAATCGGCGCCATACTTGTGCAGCAAGTCCTGGGTCGAGGTGCGTTCCGAGGTGCGGCGCAGGTTGTTTTTCCACACCGACTCATAGACGAAGTTGTGGAAGTAGAAATACTCCAGGTGCTTGAACTCGGTCTTGCAGGCCGAGAACAGTTCTTCGCAGATTTTTACGTGGGCATCCATCGAGCCGCCGATGTCGAACAGCAACAGCAACTTGACGGTGTTGCGTCGCTCCGGGCGCATCTGGATGTTCAAAAGGCCCGCGTCCCGTGCGGTGTGGTCGATGGTGCCATCGATGTCCAGCTCTTCGGCGGCCCCCTGGCGGGCGAACTTGCGCAGGCGGCGCAGGGCGACCTTGATGTTGCGGGTGCCCAGTTCCACCTGGTCGTCCAGGTTCTTGTATTCGCGCTGGTCCCAGACTTTTACAGCTTTGCCCTGGCGCTTGCCGGCGTCACCGACGCGGATGCCTTCGGGGTTGAAGCCGCCGGAACCGAACGGGCTGGTGCCACCGGTGCCGATCCACTTGTTACCGCCGGCATGGCGTTCCTTCTGTTCTTCCAGGCGTTTCTTGAATTCTTCGATCAGCTTGTCCAGGCCGCCCAGGGATTGGATCTGCGCCCGCTCTTCGTCGGTCAGCGAGCGCTCGAATTCCTTGCGCAGCCAGTCTTCGGGAATCAGGGCCTGGAGGTGATCATCGAGTCTTTCCAGGCCGTTGAAGTAAGCGGCGAAGGCGCGGTCGAATTTATCGAAATGCCGTTCGTCCTTTACCAGGATTGCCCGGGACAGGTAATAGAACTCATCCATGTCGGCGAAGATCACTCGCTGTTTCAGCGCGTTGATCAAATCCAGCAGTTCACGCACCGACACCGGCACCTTGGCGGCGCGCATTTCATTGAACAGGTTAAGCAGCATGGCATTGGCCCTCGCTCTTGTTGAAACGAAGCGGGTTCAGCGGGTGCCACGGCGGCTCATGAACGCCAGGCGCTCGAGCAGTTGCACGTCCTGTTCGTTCTTGACCAGGGCACCGGCCAGGGGCGGAATGGCCTTGGTCGGATCACGCTCGCGCAGCACCGCTTCGCCGATGTTGTCGGCCATCAGCAGCTTGAGCCAGTCCACCAGTTCGGAGGTGGAAGGTTTTTTCTTCAGCCCCGGCACCTTGCGCACGTCGAAGAACACGTCCAGCGCTTCGCTGACCAGGTCTTTCTTGATGTCCGGGTAATGCACGTCGACGATTTTCTGCAGGGTGACGCGGTCGGGGAAGGCGATGTAGTGGAAGAAGCAGCGGCGCAGGAAGGCGTCCGGCAGTTCCTTTTCGTTGTTAGAGGTAATGATGATGATCGGCCGCTGTTTGGCCTTGATGGTTTCATCGGTCTCGTAGACGTAGAACTCCATCTTGTCGAGTTCTTGCAGCAGGTCGTTGGGAAATTCAATGTCGGCCTTGTCGATCTCGTCGATCAACAGAATCACCCGCTCTTCGGACTCGAACGCTTCCCAGAGCTTGCCCTTCTTCAGGTAGTTGCGCACGTCGTGCACCTTGTCCACGCCCAACTGCGAGTCCCGCAGACGGCTGACCGCATCGTATTCATAGAGGCCTTGATGGGCCTTGGTGGTGGACTTGATGTGCCAGGTGATCAGGCGCGCACCGAAGGATTCAGCCAGTTGTTCGGCCAGCATGGTCTTGCCGGTGCCCGGTTCGCCCTTGACCAGCAAGGGACGTTCCAGGGTGATGGCGGCGTTGACGGCCAGCTTCAGGTCATCGGTGGCCACGTAGGCGCGGGTGCCTTCGAACTTCATCTGCAAATCCTCGAACGGTGTCGCCGGCCCGGACGAGGCGGGGCGTGCGAAATAAATGTCGTACCCGACTATAACGCGACGCCCCGGCGACTGTGAACGCAGACGCTGTATTCAGTCTCTGAATGGAGCGTCACATGTTGACTCAGTCTCGGCGGCTTGCCAGAAACGTATCGCCAATTTGGCGATACGTTTCTGGGTTCATGCTTTTCTAACGGTCAGCCGCTCTTGTGACGAGGGAGCTTGCTCCCGCTGGGCTGCGAA
>NZ_JABWQV010000261.1 GCF_014268615.1 Pseudomonas tehranensis
GAAGGCGGTAGTGAGATCACCACCGCCCTCAGCTCAGATCACACTTTCTTGTAAAGCTGACTACCTTCCTGCTTGAACCGCTCGGCCTGTTCCGCCAAACCCTGGGCGACATCGACATCCACCGCTTCAATACGCTGGTTGGCCGCGTACTCGCGCACTTCCTGGGTGATTTTCATCGAGCAGAACTTCGGCCCGCACATCGAACAGAAATGCGCGACCTTGGCCGAGTCTTTCGGCAGGGTTTCGTCGTGGTACGAGCGGGCGGTGTCCGGGTCCAGGCCGAGGTTGAACTGGTCTTCCCAGCGGAACTCGAAACGCGCCTTGCTCAAGGCGTTGTCGCGAATTTGCGCGCCTGGGTGACCCTTGGCAAGGTCGGCCGCGTGGGCGGCGATCTTGTAGGTGATGATCCCGGTCTTCACGTCATCCTTGTTCGGCAGCCCCAAGTGTTCCTTCGGGGTGACGTAGCAGAGCATGGCGCAACCGAACCAACCGATCATCGCCGCACCGATGCCGGAGGTGATGTGGTCGTAGCCCGGGGCGATGTCGGTGGTCAGCGGGCCGAGGGTGTAGAACGGCGCCTCGTCGCAGCACTCCAACTGCTTGTCCATGTTCTCTTTGATCAGCTGCATCGGCACGTGGCCCGGGCCCTCGATCATGCACTGCACGTCATGCTTCCAGGCGATCTTGGTCAGCTCGCCGAGGGTTTCCAGCTCACCGAACTGCGCTTCGTCGTTGGCGTCGGCAATCGAGCCCGGACGCAGGCCATCGCCCAGCGAGAAGCTGACGTCGTAGGCCTTCATGATTTCGCAGATGTCTTCGAAGTGGGTGTAGAGGAAGTTTTCTTTGTGGTGCGCCAGGCACCACTTGGCCATGATCGAACCGCCACGGCTGACGATGCCGGTGACGCGCTTGGCGGTCAGCGGCACGTAGCGCAGCAGCACGCCGGCATGGATGGTGAAGTAGTCGACGCCCTGCTCGGCCTGTTCGATCAGCGTGTCGCGGAACAGCTCCCAGGTCAGGTCCTCGGCCGCGCCGCCGACTTTTTCCAGGGCCTGGTAGATAGGCACGGTGCCAATCGGCACGGGCGAATTGCGGATGATCCACTCGCGGGTTTCGTGGATGTGCTTGCCGGTGGACAGGTCCATGACCGTATCCGAACCCCAGCGGATGCCCCAGGTCAGCTTCGCCACTTCTTCTTCGATGGAAGAACCCAGCGCACTGTTACCAATGTTGCCGTTGATCTTCACCAGGAAGTTACGGCCGATGATCATCGGTTCCAGTTCGGTGTGGTTGATGTTGGCTGGAATGATCGCGCGACCCCGGGCGATTTCATCACGCACGAACTCTGGCGTGATGACTTTCGGCACACTGGCGCCGAAGCTGTGGCCGGCGTGTTGCTGGTCGAGCAAGCCGGCGGCGCGGGCCACTTCCAGCTTCATGTTTTCGCGGATGGCGACGTATTCCATCTCGGCGGTAATGATGCCTTTGCGCGCGTAGTGCATCTGGCTGACGTTGGCGCCCGGCTTGGCACGACGCGGGTTGTTCACGTGGGCGAAGCGCAGTTTGGTCAGTTCGGGATCGGCCAGGCGTTCCTGGCCGAAGTTGGAGCTCAGGCCGGCCAGGCGCTCGGTGTCGCCACGGCTTTCGATCCACGAAGAACGCACATCGGCCAGGCCTTTACGCACGTCGATGATCACGTTCGGGTCGGTGTAAGGACCCGAGGTGTCGTACACCACCACCGGCGCGTTGATTTCACCGCCAAAATCGGTGGGGGTCACGTCGAGGCTGATTTCGCGCATGGGCACGCGAATATCCGGGCGGCTGCCCTGGACATAGATTTTTTGCGAGCGGGTAAAGGGCTGAACCGATTGCTCATCGACCTTGGCCGAATCACTGAGGTTGGTCGCGTTTTTTGATTTTGTCGTCATCACGGGCTCTCCAGACACACATCCAGGCAGTGGATTTTTGTCGGAGCGAACCTGTAACGAATGGACGCACCCTTGCACGACTGTGCGGATGCTGTGCTCGATGCTTGATGATGCTCGAGATCGAAAGTCGATTGTCGAACAACATCCCGGACGAAGCACAAGAGGACTCGCCGGGTGACGAGAAATCTTGTTCCCTACGCAGGCGCTAACCTGATCAGGTTCAACGGGATCCGAAATTATTCGATCTCAGCCTCATAGCAAGGCACCCCGACAAGAACCCGGCCAGTCTAGACACAACCACGACAGAACGCCATCGCGACGGCAAAAGGCGTGATGAATGGCGCATATACAGGATTGTTGCCATGGGCCTGCGCAACTACACTCGCTACGCCGCGCCTCTTGTGCGCACTCATCCGTGAAATAGGGATCGCCTCATGTTGCGCAAACTCTCACTGGCCCTTGCCGTGTCTTGTGCGTCCAATGGAATGGCCTGGGCTGCCGAAGCCCCCGTGACCACCAAAACCGACCTGGTGAGCGTGTATCAGGAGGCGGTGGATAACAACGCCGACCTGGCCGCCGCCCGTGCCCAGTATGGTGCCCAGAAAGAAGTGGTGCCCCAGGCGCGTGCCGGGTTGCTGCCCAACCTGTCGGCCGGTGCCGACCTGAACAACACCCGCACCGAGCTCGACGAGCCCGCCATGACCGCCACCCGCAGTGGCACGGTCTACCAGGCCACGCTGTCCCAGCCGATTTTCCGTGCCGATCGCTGGTTTCAGTTCCAGGCGGCCAAGTCGGTCAACGAACAAGCCTCGCTGCAACTCTCGGCCACTGAACAGAACATGATCCTGCAAAGCGCCGAGAGCTATTTCAATGTGCTGCGCAGCCAGGACAACCTGGCCTCGACCAAGGCCGAGGAAGCGGCGTTCAAGCGTCAGCTCGACCAGTCCAACGAGCGCTTCGACGTGGGCCTGTCGGACAAGACCGACGTGCTGCAATCCCAGGCCAGTTACGACACCGCGCGGGCCAACCGGATCCTCGCCCAGCGCCAGGTCGACGACGCCTTCGAAGCCCTGATCACCCTGACCAACCGTCAGTACAACTCGCTCCAGGGCATCGTCCATACGTTGCCGATCCTGCCGCCGACGCCGAACGATGCCAAAGCCTGGGTCGACACCGCGGCCAAACAGAATCTCAACCTGTTGGCCAGCAACTACGCCGTCGATGCCGCCGAAGACACCCTGCGTCAACGCAAGGCCGGCCACGCGCCCACCCTCGATGCCATCGCCCAGTACAAAAAAGGCGACAACGACGGCCTCGGCTTTACCAACCCCAGCCCGACCGGTCAGCGTTACGGCGGTGATGCCGAGCAACGCACCATCGGCCTGCAATTGAGCATCCCGATCTACAGTGGCGGGTTGACCAGCTCTCAGGTGCGCGAATCCTATTCGCAACTGACCCAGACCGAACAGCAGCGCGAGGCCCTGCGCCGGCAGGTGGTGGAGAACACCCGCAACCTGCACCGGGCGGTGAATACCGATGTAGAACAGGTCCAAGCCCGCCGCCAGTCCATCATCTCCAACCAGAGCGCAGTGGAAGCCACGGAGATCGGCTACCAGGTGGGCACGCGCAACATCGTCGATGTACTCGATGCCCAGCGTCAGCTGTACACCTCGGTGCGCAACTACAACAACGCCCGCTACGACTACATCCTCGACAACCTGCGGCTCAAGCAGGCAGCGGGTACTTTGAGCCCGTCGGATCTGCAGGACCTGTCACGCTATCTCAAACCCGACTACAACCCGGACAAGGACTTCCTGCCGCCGGACTTGGCGCAGGCAGCGGCGGAGCAACTGCGCTCGCGGCCGGCGCAATAACGACGATACCTTTGTGGCGAGGGAGCTTGCTCCCGCTGGATCGCGAAGCGGTCCCATTTCTAGTGGGCGCTTCGCACCCAAGCGGGAGCAAGCTCCCTCGCCACAACAGCGGTTCCCATAAGGGCAAAGATCACCGCCCAGCGAGCAACCGCCCCAACCCCTCCAGCAACCGCTGCAACGCGCCCTGATTGGTGCGCATCACCTTCAGGCCCGCCTCGGCCATGCGCTGGGCATCGCGGGGCAGTTCGAACAGGCGTTGTACCGCCAGGGCCAGGCTTTCGGCGTCTTCGACTTCCGCCAGCGCCCCGGCAGCCCGCAGTTGCGCGGCGATTTCGAGGAAATTGAACAGATGCGGCCCGCTGAGCACCGGTTTGGCCAGTGCCGCCGGCTCCAGCAGGTTATGGCCGCCGTTGGGCACCAGACTGCCGCCGACAAAAGCGCTGTCGGCCAGCGCGTAGAGAAACAACAGTTCGCCCATGGTATCGCCCAGCAGTACCGACGTCCGGGCAGTGACGGGCTGTGCGCTGGAACGCCGGACCGTGGCGAAACCTTCGCTTTCACACAATTGATGCACTGAATCGAAACGCTCGGGATGACGCGGCACCAGGATCAGCAACGCATCGGGATAACTGGCGAGCAACCGACGGTGGGCGGCCAGCACCACCTCATCCTCACCTTCATGGGTACTGGCAGCGATCCACACCGGGCGTTCCGTGGCTTGCCACTCATGGCGCAAGGCGCTGGCGTTTTCCAGCAATTGCGGATCGATGGTCAGGTCGAACTTGATCGAACCGGTGACCTCGACGGTTTGCGCCCGGGCACCCAACTGGAGAAAACGCTCAGCCTCGGCTTCGGTCTGGACAGCGAACAGGCTCATCTCGGCGAGCATCGGCCGGGTGAGTTTGGGCAAACGTGCATAACCGCGTGCAGAACGCTGCGACAGTCGCGCATTGGCCAAGGCAACAGGAATGCCGCGCTTGGCACATTGATGAATGTGGTTGGGCCACAACTCGGTTTCCATGATCACCGCCAGCACCGGGCGAACTCGATCAAGGAAACGGTTGGCCGCGCAGGGCAAGTCGTAGGGTAAATAGCAATGCTGGATGCGTGGCTCGTTGGCGAACAACGCCTGGATCCGCTCGGAACCGGTGGGCGTCATGCAGGTAATCGTGATCGGCAACTGTGGATAACGTTGCAGCAAGGCACGGATCATCGGCGCGGCGGCAATGCTCTCGCCCACCGATACCGCGTGGACCCAGATGCCTCCCGGCACCATCACCGGCAAGCCCCAGGAAAAACGCTCGCCGATGCGCCGCGCGTAGGCCGGCGCCTTGCGGGCCCGCAACCAGAGCCGAATCGCTACCAGTGGCAGCCCCAGATAAAACAATGCGCTATAGAGAGTTCTGTTCATGGCGGCGGAGTTTATCGGTTTTTCAGCCGATCGCCTGCAACTGCACGGCAAAACGTTCCGCCAGCCAGCGCGCGGCCGGGCCCAAAGGCTCGTCGCGGCGCCAGACCAGCTCCACCACCAGGGCCGGCGGGGTCCACTCACTGTTGAGCTCAACCATATCCCCCAGGTACGCCGGGTACTGCACCACATGCCGTGGCAGCCACGCCCAGCCCAGGCCGCTCCTCAGCCATTCGGCCAAGACGTAGAAACTGTCGGCGCGCCAGACCTGCGGGCTGGCCTGCTCACTTCCAGGGTAGACACTGGACTGGGTCGCCATGAGCAATTGCCGATGCCGGGCCATTTCCAGGCAGGTCACGTAACCATGGTTCGCCAGTGGATGGCCTCTGCCGCAGACCGTGACCATCTCGACGCTGCCCAGCACCCGGCGCTCCAGCGCCTCGGGGATCTGGTCGTGATAAAACAGCAACCCAAGGTCGGCGCGACGCTCCACCAGTTTGCGCGCCACATCACCTTGCGCGGCGCTGGCCAGTTGCACTTCGAGAGTCGGGAACCGTTCGGCCAGGGCCGCCAGGCTGTCGATGACCGGCTGATAAGGCATCGCCTCATCCTGAGCCAGGCGCAGCAGCGCCTCTTGACCGCGCATCAGGGCCAAGGCCCGGCCATTGAGACGCTCACACTGGCGCAGCACTTCCCGCGCCTCTTCCAACAAGGCCTCGCCGGCTTCAGTGAGCTTGGGCTGACGGCCACTGCTGCGCTCGAACAGCGTCACGCCCAGGTCGGCTTCCAACAACGCAATCGCGCTGCTAATGGCCGATTGAGCCTTGCGCTGGTCCCGCGCCACGGCGGAAAACGAACGTTTCTCGGCAACCCCGACAAACAGCCGCAGTTGATCCAGATTCCACTGAACACTCATGACGCAACCTATCTCCCATACCGATAGGTAATGACTTTACCGCATCTGACACCGCTCTAAAATGTCGACATCGAGTGACGCACCATTCAAGAGGATCTTCACCTATGAACGCTTACTACTACCTGGCCATCGCCATCTGCGCCGAAGTGATCGCCACCGTGTCGATGAAAGCGATCAAAGGCTTGAGCACACCCCTGCCCCTGCTGCTGGTCATCGCCGGCTACGGCATCGCATTCTGGATGCTGACCCTGGTGGTGCGCACCGTCCCGGTGGGCGTGGCATATGCGGTCTGGGCCGGGATGGGGATCGTCATGGTCAGTGTGGCGGCGCTGTTCATCTATGGGCAGAAGCTGGACGTGCCAGCGATGCTGGGGATGGCGTTGATTGTGCTGGGGGTGGTGGTGATCCAGTTGTTTTCCAAGACTGCCGGGCACTGAAAACACACTGATCATTAATTGGAATACCTTTGTGGCGAGGGAGCTTGCTCCCGCT
>NZ_JABWQV010000262.1 GCF_014268615.1 Pseudomonas tehranensis
CCCGCGCTGCCTGAAGAAGGCAGCGCGGGCTTTTTCGTTTCTGGCGGTTACGATTTCGCCGCAATCACTTCCAGCACCTTGATCACCCCCGACTGCGGATAATGCCAACGCACGTCCAGATCCCAGAACTGCGCACCATATTCCCGTTCGGGTGTAGGAATCTGGTACGCCGGACGTGGGTCTTGGGCCAGGCACTGTTCGATCAGCTCCACCAAGGGCTCTGCCAGGCGCCTGGCGTGATCCTGGGCTTGTAGCAGGGCTGTGTCCACCCATTGCACGGGGATCAGCTCAGGCGCTGCGCTGGCGATGTTGTTGTGCGCCGAGCCGATGATGTCTGCGTAGGGCACGTAGGGTTTGATATCCAGCACCGGGGTGCCGTCCAGCAAGTCGATGCCCGAGATCCACAGGCGCCCGGCTTCGACCCGCTCCAGTTTCACCACCGACTGGCCTATGCCGTTGGGGCGATGGGTGGCGCGAGTGGCGAACACCCCCATGGACTTATTGCCGCCCAGACGCGGCGGGCGCACTTTCAGCCGTGGCTTGTCTTCCAGGGCCTGGTGGAACAGGAACAGCAGCCAGACATGGCTGACCTGCTCCAGGCCCTGCACCGCATCGCCCTGATCGAATGGCGCCACCAGTTCCAATACCCCGCGCGCGGCCGGGGCCAGTTGCGGTTGACGGGGAATGGCGAACTTCTCCTTGAAGCAGGAGCGGACGTAGCCGATGGGGGAGACGTTGTAGGGCATTTGAAACGCTTCAAGTTGCAAGCTACAAGCTGCAAGCTTTGAACTTGTCGCTTGGAAGCTTATGGCTACTGTTTACGCTCTGACGCGCAGCGTCAGGCCCTTAAGGAAATTGCGCAGCAACTGGTCACCGCACGGGCGATAGTTGGTGTGGCCAAACTTGCGGAACAATGCGCTCAGTTCCGGCTTGGACACCGGGAACTCCGCGGCCTTGAGGATAGCGTGCATGTCGTCTTCTTTCAGTTCGAAGGCCACCCGCAGCTTCTTGAGGATGATGTTGTTGGTGACCGGTACTTCGATTGGCTGCGGCGGACGGCTTTCGTCCTTGCCGCGCTTGAAGATCACCAGGCCGTCGAGAAAATGCGCCATGACTTCGTCAGGGCAGAACACGAAGCCTTCTTCCTCGTCTTTCTTGAGGTAACCCACCAGATCCGCCATGGGCACTTCCAGGCCGCCCAGCTTGATGATCTCGATGACTTTTTTGTCGCTGATGTCGAGCATGTAGCGCACGCTGCGAAGTACGTCGTTGTGAACCATGTGTGCAATCCTGATCAATCGGCAGTGGGCGCCGCAGCTCGGTGCGGCGCCGGAAAAAAGAAACTAGAACTTCTCTTTGGTGGACAGGTAGCGCCACTGGCCCAGGGGCACCTTACCGATGGACACGCCGCCAATGCGGATGCGCCGAATGGCCACCACCTTGAGGCCGACCGCCTGGCAAAACAGTGCGATCACCCCCGGTTGCGGGTTTTTCATGGCAAAGCGCAAGCGGTTCTCGTTCTGCCAACTGGCCTTGACCGCCGGCAACTCCTTGCCTTTGTAAGTCAGACCATGGTTCAGGCGATTGAGGCCATGGGCGACCATTTCGCCTTCGACTTCCACCACGTATTCCTGCTCGATCTTGGCGGCGTCGGCGGTGAGCTTGCGCAGAATCTTCCAGTCCTGGGTGAACACCAGCAACCCACTGGCGTTGGCCTGCAGGTCGGCGCTGGCGGTCAGGCGCAGAAAGTGCCCCTTGAGGGGGCGCTTGCCGAAGCGGTGTTCTTCGCTCAGGGTCTGTGGCCCAAGGGACGCCATCGCCGTGTCTGCATCCATGCCGGCAGGGGCGTTCAACAGCAGGGTCACCGGCTCTGGCGCGGTGGCTTTGGCCTCGGGGTCGAGTTCGACTTTCTGGGTGGTGACCTTGAACTGCGGCTCGTCGATCACTTCGCCGTCCACGGTGACCCAGCCGCCCTCGATGAACAGCTCAGCCTCCCGACGGGAACAGCCGACGAGTTCGATGAGGCGTTTGGAGAGACGAATCGGGTCAGTCATGACAGGGCCGTAACAAAAAGAGGGTGGGCATTGTACCTGCCTGGCGCCGGTTAATCGCGGGTCCATTTGCCTTTTAGCCGCGTTGGACCTTCAGGTCGGGCTGTTTGTAGCGCATGTGCAGCAGCGGGTACGGCTGGTTCATGCCGTCCTTTGCCGAACGGCCTACCACTTCGAAGCCTTGCTTGAGGTAAAAACCCAAGGCTTGCGGGTTCTGTTCGTTGACATCCAGTTGATCGGCGTTCATGTGCTCCATGGCATAGCGCAACAGCTGCTTGCCCAGGCCCTGGCCACGGTGTTGCGGGTCGATGAAAAGCATCTCGATCTTGCCGGCTGCGACACCCGCGAAACCGGTAATGCGCTGGCGAGCATCCCGGGTGCAGATGAGCATGACTGCATCCAGATACCGGGTGAGCACCAGATTTTTCAACAGTTCGATGTAGCTGTCTGGCAGGAAATCATGGGTGGCCCGCACCGAGGCCTCCCAGACCCGGGTCAGTTCCTGATAATCGCTGGGTTTCGGTGTATGGATGACCGAATGCTGACGCATGCCCGCCTGCTCCTTGTGCTGATGCCTTGGTTTCTCCATACGATAGCCGTAAAAAAGCCCCGCATCTTGTCGCAAGAGCAGGGTTTGTTTATTTTTCGGAGCGCTAGAACGTGTGGGAGCCGAGCTTGCTCGCGATGGCGTCCTGTCAGCCAACATTAATGCTGACTGCTCCACCGTCATCGCGAGCAAGCTCGGCTCCCACAGGTATTGCTGTGCCCTTAAAAATGCGGCAGATCAGCCGATCTGTTCAGCCCACAGGTCGTATTCATCGGCGTCGGTCACCTTGCACCAGACCTTGTCGCCCGGCTTGAGGTTGCTGCCGTTGTCGATGAAGACGTTGCCATCGATTTCCGGGGCGTCGAAGAAGCAGCGGCCGACGGCACCTTGTTCGTCGACTTCATCCACCAGCACTTCGATTTCACGGCCGATGCGCATTTGCAGGCGTGCCGAACTGATGGCCTGCTGGTGCGCCATGAATCGCTCCCAACGGTCTTGTTTAACTTCGTCCGGCACCACGTCCAGGTCCAGGTCGTTGGCCGGGGCGCCTTCGACGGGCGAATACTGGAAGCAACCGACGCGGTCGAGCTGGGCTTCGGTCAGCCAATCGAGCAGGTACTGGAAGTCTTCCTCGGTTTCGCCAGGGAAACCGACGATGAAGGTCGAGCGAATGATCAGGTCCGGGCAGATCTGGCGCCAGTTCTTGATACGGGCCAGGGTCTTGTCTTCGAAAGCTGGGCGCTTCATGGCCTTGAGGACTTTCGGGCTGGCGTGCTGGAACGGGATGTCCAGGTACGGCAGGATCTTGCCGGCGGCCATCAGCGGGATCAGTTCGTCGACATGCGGATACGGGTAAACGTAATGCAGGCGGACCCATACGCCGAGGGTGCTGAGGGCTTCGCACAGTTCGGTCATGCGGGTTTTCACCGGCGCGCCGTTCCAGAAACCAGTGCGGTATTTCACGTCGACGCCATAGGCGCTGGTGTCCTGGGAGATGACCAGCAACTCCTTGACGCCAGCCTTGACCAGGCGCTGGGCCTCGTCGAGCACATCACCCACCGGACGGCTCACCAGTTTGCCGCGCATCGAGGGGATGATGCAGAAGCTGCAACTGTGGTTGCAGCCTTCGGAAATCTTCAGGTAAGCGTAGTGGCGCGGGGTCAGCTTGATGCCTTGTGGCGGCACCAGGTCGATCAGCGGATTGTGATCCTGGCGCGGCGGCACCACGTCGTGCACGGCATTGACGACCTGCTCGTACTGCTGCGGACCGGTCACGGCCAGCACGCTGGGGTGCACGTCGCGGATATTGCCTTCTTCCACACCCATGCAGCCGGTAACGATGACCTTGCCGTTTTCCTTGATGGCTTCGCCGATCACTTCCAGGGACTCGGCCTTGGCCGAATCGATGAAGCCGCAGGTGTTGAC
The DNA here is from genome assembly GCF_014268615.1 of Pseudomonas tehranensis. Taxonomy (GTDB): domain Bacteria; phylum Pseudomonadota; class Gammaproteobacteria; order Pseudomonadales; family Pseudomonadaceae; genus Aquipseudomonas; species Aquipseudomonas tehranensis. The sequence goes on from NZ_JABWQV010000262.1 coordinate 4,024, forward strand.
CACTACCACGTCGGCGTCCTGGTACGTGGATACGACGTCATAACCTTCCATGCGCAACTGGGTCAGGATGCGCTCGGAGTCGACCAGAGCCTTCGGGCAACCCAGGGATACGAAGCCAACCTTGGGGTTGGCCGGCGCGGTAGTGGTGGACATGTCTAACCTCGGTGTAGGGGAGATCGTCTCTTGCGGAGACAGGACGCTTGACGCGCCTCTGATCAAAAAGTGCGCAATTCTAGCGGTGCTGGAAGCGCTTGACCAGCTTTATACGGGGAAAAACGACGAGTGCTGCGCTATGCTTCGCGCCGTCAAGCGCAACTGAGTCGGTACAGTCAACCATTCGTCTGTAACAAGAAGTAAGGTGGCGTCGACCCAAGGTCAATCAGAGTGCTTCTTTCCAGCAGTGTGGATCAGGTAGTGGGAGTGTTGGATGGGGCAGGCAGAGAGTCAGGTGTCGGGGGCAGGGCATGCAGCGGCCAAGCCAGTCGGAATGTTGGTGGCCGCCGCGGGAGTGGTCTATGGCGACATCGGCACCAGTCCGTTGTACACCATCAAGGAAGTGTTTTCCGGTCAATATGGTGTGCAGGTCAACCATGACGGCGTGTTCGGGATTCTGGCGCTGATCTTCTGGTCGTTGATCTGGGTCGTCTCGATCAAATACGTGCTGTTTATCCTGCGCGCCGATAACCAGGGCGAAGGCGGCATCATGTCGTTGACCGCGCTGGCCCGGCGGGCGTCCGCCCCTTATCCCCGGTTGCGTTCGGTGCTGGTGATTCTCGGGCTGATCGGCGCCTCGTTGTTTTACGGTGACAGCATGATCACCCCGGCCATTTCCGTATTGTCGGCCGTGGAGGGTCTGGAAGTGGCCTTTGATGGCCTGGATCACTGGGTTGTGCCGATGGCGCTGGTGATTCTGGTGGCGCTTTTCCTGATTCAGAAACACGGTACCGACCGGATCGGTAAATTGTTCGGGCCGGTCATGGTGCTGTGGTTCGTGGTCCTTGGCGGCCTGGGCATTCATGGCATCGTCCAGCATCCGCAGGTGCTCGAGGCGTTGAACCCAGCCTGGGGCGTACGCTTTTTCATGGTGCATCCGGGGGTTGGCGTTGCGATCCTGGGTGCCGTGGTACTGGCCTTGACCGGCGCCGAAGCCTTGTATGCGGACATGGGCCATTTCGGCCGCAAACCCATTGCCCGGGCTTGGTTCGCCCTGGTATTGCCAGGCCTGGTGCTTAACTATTTCGGTCAGGGCGCTTTGCTGTTGGAGAATCCGGAGGCCGCCCGCAACCCGTTTTATCTGCTGGCCCCAGGCTGGGCGCTGGTGCCGCTGGTGGTGCTCTCGACCTTCGCCACCGTGATCGCTTCCCAAACGGTGATTTCTGGCGCGTTTTCCCTCACCCGCCAAGCCATCCAGCTCGGTTATATCCCGCGCATGTACATCCAGCACACCTCCAGCGCCGAACAAGGGCAAATCTACATCGGCGCGGTGAACTGGGCGTTGATGGTGGGCGTGATCCTGCTGGTGCTTGGCTTTGAGTCGTCCGGCGCGTTGGCCTCTGCCTATGGTGTAGCGGTGACCGGCACCATGCTGATCACCAGCATCCTGGTGTCGGCGGTGGCATTGTTGCTGTGGAAATGGCCCCCTCTGCTGACGGTGCCGTTGCTGCTCGGTTTTCTATTGGTGGACGGCCTGTTCTTTGCCGCCAATGTCCCGAAAATCCTGCAGGGCGGCGCATTTCCAGTCTTGGCGGGGATCGTGTTGTTCATTCTGATGACCACGTGGAAGCGCGGGAAGGAGCTGCTGGTGGATCGGCTGGATGAAGGTGCTCTGCCGTTGCCGGTATTTATCAGCAGCATCCGTGTCGAACCTCCCCATCGGGTCAAGGGCACGGCGGTTTTTCTCACCGCCCGCCCGGATGCCGTGCCTCACGCGCTGCTCCATAACCTGTTGCACAACCAGGTGCTGCACGCGCAAGTGGTGCTGCTGACGGTGGTGTACGAAGACATCCCCCGGGTGCCGCCGCAACGGCGCTTCGAGGTGGATTCCTACGGCGAAGGTTTCTTCCGGGTGATCCTGCACTTCGGTTTCATCGACGAGCCGGACGTGCCCGAGGCGCTCAGGCTGTGTCATCTGGATGAGCTGGACTTCAGCCCGATGCGCACCACCTACTTCCTCAGCCGCGAGACGGTCATCGCGTCCAAGCTTGAAAGCATGGCCCGTTGGCGCGAAGTGTTGTTCGCCTTCATGCTGAAAAACGCCAACGGCAATTTGCGTTTTTTCAATTTGCCGCTGAACCGGGTGATAGAGCTGGGGACCCAGGTGGAAATGTAGCCCAAACAAAAAGCCCCCGTTGCCTGGTGGCGGGGGGCTTTTGGGTGGGCGTGGATGTGTGTGGACAACAACCTGTGGCGAGGGGATTTATCCCCGCT
>NZ_JABWQV010000263.1 GCF_014268615.1 Pseudomonas tehranensis
CCGTGGCGAGGGAGCTTGCTCCCGCTGGACGGCGAAGCCGTCCCCAAAAAACAGGGCCGCTACGCGCCCCAGCGGGAGCAAGCTCCCTCGCCACAGGGGGGGTATGTGTCTTGGCGTTGGGGCAAGCCGGCAAGGCAAATACACCACGCGGCTGGCCTGGGCGCTCAAGAAGGCCTAGAATTCCCGCATTGTTTATTCCCCAAGGTAGCCTGTAATGTCCTTCGCTGAGCAACTGACCCGCCTGCAAGTCTTCCTCGACGCCGATGAGCTGCACGAAGAAGCGCTGGATTACGTGGCCGCTCACGGCTATCTGACCGCCCTGTCCATCTGCTCCGAACAGGTGCCGGAGCGTGAGTGGATCGATGCCCTGTTCGCCGAAGAGCCGCATTACGCCGACGAAGCCCAGCGCGCCGAAATCGAAGCCACGCTGGTTGGCCTCAAGGCCCACATCGCCCGTCAATTGGCCTCCGACGAAGAATTCGAGCTGCCGTGCGAGCTGGACCTGGGCGATGACCCGGACGATTCGGAACTGCGTGGCTGGTGCATCGGCTTCATGGAAGGCGTGTTCCTGCGTGAAGCCGCCTGGTTCGAAACCGCCGAAGACGAAGTCAGCGAAATGCTCCTGCCGATCATGGTCGGTTCCGGCCTGTTCGACGAACAACCGGAGTTTTCCGACATCGCTGCCGACGCGAACCTGATGGACGACATGGTCGTACAGATCCCGGAAGCCCTCACTGCCCTGTACCTGCTGTGCAACGCACCCGACGAGAAACCGGCGATCCTCAAGCCGCGCCACCACTGAGCCATCGGGTGCCCGCGCCCATCGGCAAGCGCCCGCTGATCCTGCGTTACGTTCTGCTGGCCATCGGCTGGCTGAGCGTGGTGCTGGGGGTCATCGGCATCTTCATTCCGGTATTACCCACTACGCCTTTCCTGCTGCTGGCTGCTGCCTGCTTCGCCCGCAGCTCGCCACGCTTCTACCGCTGGCTGGTGGGCCATCCGCGGCTCGGGCCCTGGATCGCCGATTACCTCAGCGGCAACGGCATCCCACTCAAGGGCAAGGTCTACGCCATCGGGTTGATGTGGGCGAGTATTCTGCTGTCCTGCTACCTGGTGCCACTGCCGTGGGCACGGGCGTTCATGCTCACCAGTGCGGTGCTGGTGACGGTTTATATCCTCAGGCAAAAAACCCTGCATAAGCCCTGAAGTCGGGACCCACGCCAGTCGCCACAACGGGCGCGTATACCCTACCCTCGCCGAGGGCAATTGCGCGGTCAGGTCTTTTATTACGCCACCCCGGCATCACGTGGTGCCGCGCTCAAGCTTCAATCTCATCGCCGAGAAGCAGAAGCAGTTGAAGGAATAATCCACTAAATCGGTGAGACGCCCCGAATGCCTGCTCGCTAACCTCAGCGAAACCCACTCTTCTTGAGGGAACGAGTCTGCTCGCGATGGCGCCCTGCCTGAGCCTGAAGTGCTGGATGTGCCGCCGTCTTCGCGGGCAAGCCCGCTCCCACAGGGGATTTTTTTGTGGCCGAATACCGGGCACCACCACAAGACCGCTTTGGGAGCAAAGCTTGCTCGCGATGACTGAGGCACATTCAACCTCAATGCAACTTTGAACCACCGCTATCGCGAGCAGGCTTTGCTCCCACAGGGAATCCGACACAGCCCCACCTCCGAAATACAGAAAACCCGCCATTCCCAGTCAGGAAATGGCGGGGTTTGTCGTTTCAGCTCACCTCACACCGTATCCACCTTCAACGAGTGATCATTCAACATTCCGTTGATGATGGTCGCGGTATCCGCGCCGGCGATCATGCCGTCCACGCCCGGCGTGACGCCGTAGTAGCTGGCAAGGTTGACGCCAGCCAGGTCGATGGTCTGGTTCGGTGTCGCACCGGCTGTGCTGCTGACGTCGATGCTGGTCATGACCGACGCACCACTGCCTGTGACGCTGAAGTGCAGGTAGTCGTCCAGGGACGCGCTGCTGCCGTTTTCCCCCAGCAACAGTTGCGACAGGTCGAGTTTATCCAGGCCAGGGGTGAAGTCCGTGACCAGGTCATGTCCGCTGTTGCCCACCTGCCATTGGAAGGTATCGGCGCCGCTGCCACCGGTCAGGGTGTTGTTGCCCAGGCCGCCGATCAACACGTCATCACCGCCACCGCCATTGAGCACGTCGTCGCCCAGGCCGCCGTTGATGCGGTTGCTGGCGCTATCTCCCGTGAGGGTGTCGTTGAAGTTCGAACCGACCAGGTTTTCGATGCCCGCCAGGGTATCGATGCCGGCGCCCACGGTGTTTTGCGCGGCCAACAGACCCAGGTTCACCGTAACCCCGGCAGTGGCGTGGGCATAGCTGGCGGTGTCGTTGCCGGTGCCACCGTCAAGCAGGTCGTTGCCGGCGCCGCTGTAGAGCAAGTCATTGCCCGCCTCGCCATGCAAGGCGTTGTTGCCCGAACCGGCGCTGAGTATGTCGTTGCCGTCGCCCGCGTTGAGGATGTTGTCCCCCTCGCCGGCCATCAGCACGTCGTCTCCGGTCGTGCCCGTCAGGGTGTCGCCGGCCTGATAGCTGATGCCGACCGCTGCGCTGTCGCTGCCACCGTGATTGTCGCTGGCGGTGTAGCTGCCGTGGTAGTCCGGCGTGCTGTCCTGGGCGCCGGCGTAGTTGACGGTCAAGGTCAGTTGGTAGTTTTCCGCGCCGTTGGGGTTGCCGCCGCTGGCATTGGCGATGTTGGTGACGTGAATCTGGTAGTTGCCATCGGCCGCCGCGGTGAACGAGGCACCGTCGGTGATCGCGATGAAAGGCCCGCCGTTGAGGGAGTACTCCAGGGCGATGCGTCCGTCCGCCAGATTGTGGTCCAGGGTGAGGGTTTCACCCTGCTTGAGGCTGATATTGAGCCGGTCTTCATCGTTGCTGTTGTGGTTGGAGACCATCCCCAGTGCACCGCTGACCACCAGCACTGCGGTCATGGTCGCGGCATTGGCGACAAAGGCACCGCGGTTGAGGTTGATCGACTGCACATTGTTGCCGGTGAAGCTGGCCGTGCCGGTGCTGCCGGTAAAATCCCCACCTTTGGCTGTCCATCCGGTATTGAAACTTGTGGGGGAGGCGGTGAGCGGATCACCGTTGGCATCACTGTCGTTGCCCAGCAGCATTTCTCCCGGGATCACGATGTTGCCCGACAGGACGTTGGTGATGATGTTGTCGTCGACTGCCACGGGCGGGCTGTTGGGGAGAACCTTGACCACCAGGCTGGAACTGGCCAGGTCACCGTCGTTGTCGCTGACAGTGAAGCCGATGGTCTCGGTGATCAATGTGTTGGTGGCGGTCTGGGAGGTGTAGCTGTACTCGCCGGTGTCGAGATTCACCACCAGTGTGCCGTCGTGGTCGGTGGCGATACTCAGCGTGTTGTTGGCGGTGTTGAAGGTGCCATGGTTCGCGCCGCCGCTGGCGGTCAGCGCACCCTGTCCGGCGTTGGCGGTCGGATCGTAGCTGTAGGTGGTGCCATCGACCACCAGGCTTTTGACAAACCCACCGTCGGCGCCGAACGAGCCGCCCTCACCCAGCAGGCTGCCAGTGACTGGCACACCTTGCACGGTGCCGGAGAGCACCGAGTTGAGCTGGTTCAGGTCGGTGACCAGCACCGCGTCGGTGTCGGTGTGGGTACTGCCGTCGTAGGCCAGCGGGTCGAGGTGAGTGTCACTGACCCCGCCGCCCAGGCCGATGGCGTAGTTCTTGATGCCATTGGCGTCGAGAAACGCTTTCCATGCCGCTTCGTCCGCCGCATCGATCCCCTGGCCCGTAGTGGGCTTGCCGTCGGAGAAGAAGTAGCCAATGTTCTGTGCTCCGGTCAGTTGCCCCGAGGTGACAAACGCGGTCTTGGCCGCCGCCACCGCCGCATCGTAGTTGGTCCCACCGCCCGCTGACAGGCCGGTGAGGAGCGACTTGGCGGTCGCCACGTCCACCCACACGGAAGTCTGATCGGTGGCGCTGCTGCTGAAGGTGACGAGCTGGACTTTCACATCCCCCAGATCGTCGTATTTATCGAGCAAGGCACTGATGGCCTGTTTCGCCAGGTCCAGCCGCGAGAGCCCCGGTACACCAGAGGGATCAGCCATGCTGCCGGACACGTCAAGCACGATCAGCAGGTTCGAGTCGATCTCCACCGCCGTCACCGAACGCTCGGACGCGATGGCCGTAGGTACGTCGTCGACGATGCTCACCACCAAGTTGCCGGTGACACTGTTGCCCAAGGCGTCCGTAGCCTGGTAGGTGAAGCTTTCGCTCAATACATTCGGGCCGTCGTTGGCGTTGGGCGCCGTCGTGGCGGGCGAAGTCAGGGTGTAGGTGTACGAGCCGTCAGGGTTGAGCAACAACTGGCCGTAAGCGCCGGTGGCGTTGCCCACCAGACTGAACGTCAGCGCACCACTGGCACCGGTCACCGAACCGACAAGGCTACCGGTGGCGGTTTCGCTGGTGGCGCTCGGGTCGCTGCCAGTGACGGTGCCGGGAGCCAGGTCCTGGCCGTCCTGATTCAGGTCCAGGGCTTTTTCATAGACGGTGATGTCCTGATCGGTTTCGGCGACGAGGCAGCTGTTGTAGACATCGATGGTGATGGTAGTGGTGCTTTCATCGCCGTCGGCATCGCGCACGGTGTAGGTGAATACGTCGGTGGCGCCCGGCGCGCCGACGGAGTCCGGGTTACTGTGGTAAACGGCGTTGCCATTGGTGTCCAGAGTCAGGTAGCCGTAGGTGCCGTTGATCTGTGTATTGAGACCGCCCACAGCCGAGGTCGATGTATCGCCGCCGGCCCGTACGCCGATCACCGCGCCACCGTCAGCGCCGAGCACGTCGTTGTCCAGCACGTTGCCGCTGACCGTGCCGCCCTCCACCACCGAGGCAGTATCACAATGAGCGCTGGGCACGTCGTCGACGATGTTGATGACGATGGTGCTGGTGACGGTATTGCCCAGGGAATCGGTGGCTTGATAGGTGAAGCTCTCGCTTAACACGTTCGGGCCGTCATTGGCGGCGGGCGCACTCGTGGCGGGCGAAGTCAGGGTGTAGGTGTACGAGCCGTCAGGGTTGAGCAACAACTGACCGTAGGCGCCGGTCGCATTGCCCACCAGGGCAAACGTTACAGCGCCGACGGCACCGCTGACCGAACCGACAAGGCTGCCCGTGGCGGTTTCGCTGGTGGCATTCGGCGCACTGCCGGTGACCGTGCCGGGGGCCAGATCCTGGCCGTCCTGATTCAGGTCCAGGGCTTTTTCATAAACGCTGACTTCCTCATCCGGTGTGGCAGTGAGGCAGCTGTTGTAGACATCGATGGTGATGGTAGTGGTGCTTTCATCGCCGTCGGCATCGCGCACGGTGTAGGTGAATACGTCGGTTGCACCGGGTTCACTGACGCTGTTCGGATGACTGTGGTAAACGGCGTTGCCATTGGCGTCCAGCGTGAGATAGCCGTAGGTGCCGTTGATCTGGGTGTTGAGGCCACCTATTGCAGGGGTTGAGGTGTCGTTGCCGGCCCGTACGCCGATCACCGCGCCACCGTCAGCGCCGAGCACGTCGTTGTCCAACACGTTGCCGTTGACCGTGCCGCCTTCCACTACCGAAGCCAAATCGGCGTGGGCGGCGGGTACGTCGTCGACGATGTTGATGACGATGGTGCTGGTGACGGTATTGCCCAGGGAATCGGTGGCTTGATAGGTAAAGCTTTCACTCAGGATATTCGGACCATCGTTGGCCGAAGGTGCTGTGGTGGCTGGCGAAGTCAGGGTGTAGGTGTACGAACCATCGGGGTTGAGCAGCAGTTGGCCGTAGGCCCCCGTAGCGTTGCCCACCAGAGCGAAGGTGACGGCGCCGATCGCACCTGTGACCGAACCGACCAGACTTCCGCTGGCGGTTTCAGTGCTAGCGTTCGGCGCACTGCCGGTGACGGTGCCAGGGGCCAGGTCCTGACCGTCCTGATTCAGGTCGAGGGCTTTCTCGTAGACGCTGATTTCCTCGTCCGGTGTGGCGACAAGGCAGCTTTCGTAGACGTCGATGGTGATGGTCGTCGTGCTTTCATCGCCATCGGCATCGCGCACGGTGTAGGTGAACACATCGGTGGCGCCCGGCGCGCTGACAGTGTTCGGGTTGCTGTGGTAAACGGCGTTGCCGTTGGCGTCCAGGGTCAGGTAGCCGTAGGTGCCGTGGATCTGGGTATTGAGGCCGCCAACCGCCGAGGTTGAGGTGTCGCTGCCAGCACGCACACCGATCACCGCGCCGCTTGCGGCGGGTCCGTCGGCACCGCCCACATCGTTGTTCAGGACGTTACCGCTGACCGTTCCGCCTTCATCCACCGAGGCGGAGTCAGCATGGGCGGTGGGCAAATCATCAACGATGTTCACGTCCAGGTTGCCGTTGGCCGTAGTGCCGTTGTCATCGGTGACCACCACGGCA
>NZ_JABWQV010000264.1 GCF_014268615.1 Pseudomonas tehranensis
GTGCAACGAGGCTGCGATCTTTCCCCTGACGCTTGAATCCCAAGTGAACGATTAAAAGATCGCAGGCTTCGCCAGCTCCTACAGAGTCCTGCGAAAGCAGGTCAGAACTGGTAACTCACCGTAGCCGCCACGTTGCGCTCTTCGCCCAGGTAGCAGTAGCTCAGGCTGGCGCAGGAGGCGACGTAGGTTTCGTTGGTCAGGTTGTTGGCGTTCAGGCGCACGTCCACGCCTTTCAAGCCGACCTTGCCCAGGTCATACCCCACCGACGCATCGAACAACGTATAGGACGGCACCTTCATGGTGTTTTCCGCATCGGCCCAGCTGTAGCCGACATAACGTACGCCACCGCCCAGTCGCAGGCCATCGAGCGCGCCGCTGTCGAACTTGTAGTCCGCCCACACCGAAGCCATGTGGCGTGGGGCCTGGGTCGGTGAGTTGCCCTTGTTTTCGATGATGTCGGTGGCGGTGCTCAAGGTGCTGATCATCGACTTCGAGTATTCGATATCGGTGAAGGTGTAGCTGCCCAGCACTTTGAACTGCTCGGTCAATTGCAGATGCGCTTCCAGTTCCAGGCCCTGGGAGCGAACGGCACCGACGGCGCGGTAGAAGTTTTCCTGAGGCAATTTGGTCGCCAGGTTCTCCTGGTCGATGCGGAACAGCGAGGCGGTGTACAGGTCATCCGTACCCGGTGGCTGATACTTCAGGCCCAGTTCCCATTGCTTGCCATCGGTCGGCGGCAGCGGGTTGCCGGCGCTGTCGGCGTAGGAGTTGGGGTTGAACGACTCGGAGTAGCTGACGTACGGCGCCAGGCCGTTGTCGAACAGGTACAGCGCCCCAGCGCGGCCAGTGAGCTTGCTGCGCTTGTCGTTGATCTCGGTGCCTTGCGGGCGGCCGAACTCAGCGATGCGGTTTTCATCCGAGGTTTTCACCCAGTCCTGACGCAGGCCCAGGGAGAAACGCCATTTATCCATCTCGATCAGGTCTTGCAGGTAGACACCGGTCTGCTCCAGGCGCCGCAGGTAGCTGGTGGGGCTGAAGTAGGTGATAGCCGAGTTGCCATAGACCGGGTCGAAGGCGTTGATCGGGGCCAGGCTGCCGCTGGTCCAATCCACCGCGGTCTTGCGCCGCTGGTAGTCAGCGCCCATCAACACGGTGTGCTTGGTCGCCCCGCTGAAAAATTCAGCCTGCAGCATGTTGTCGACGATAAACGAATGCAGTTTTTCTTCGGCGCCGGTGTAGTAGCGGTTCAGCTCGTTGCTGGTCGGGGTGGTCCAGCCGTAGGCATAGACCTGATCATTGGTGACTTGGGAGTCCAGGTAACGGAAGTTCTGCCGGGCGGTGAAGACATCGTTGAAACGGTGTTCGAACTGGTAGCCGAACGACTGCTGATCACGTTCATAACCATCGACCCCCGGCTCGCCTTCGAAGAAGTTTTCCGAGATACGCTTGCCGTTGCGCTGATGCAAGGTGCCGTCGGCCGGCATGCCGCCGTGATAACCACCGTCGGGGTCGTGCTGCAGGTAGGCCTGAAGCGTCAGCGACGTGTCTTCGGTAAAGTCGATGCTCACCGTGGGGGCGAGGGCAAAGCGCTTTTCCTGGGTGTGGTCGAACTGCGTGTCGGACGTATCCGCCAGGCCCACCAGGCGATAGGCGATGCGTTTGTCGTCATCCACCGGACCGGTAAAGTCGAAGCCCATGCCGCGTTGGCCCTGGGTGCCGACCGTGGCCTGGATCTGGTGATAAGCCTCGTACAGTGGCTTCTTGCTGGTGAGCGCCACCAGCCCGCCGGGGGAGCTGCGACCATAGAGCACCGAAGACGGGCCTTTGAGAATGTCGACCCGCTCAAGGAAGTACGGGTCGACCTGCATGGAGCTGTAGGTGCCGCTGTCGCCCATGGACTTGAGGCCGTCGAGGTAGATGTTGTCCACCGAGCCATCGTTGAAGCCGCGCATCGCCACGTAGTCGTAGCGATGGGTCGCGCCGTAGGGGTTGGTCAATACCCCGGGGGTGTAGCGCATGGCCTGGGAGACGGTTTGCGCGCCTTGGTCGTCCATTTGCTCGCGGGTTACCACGGAGACGCTTTGCGAGGTTTCCCGCAGGGCGGTACTGGTCTTGGTGGCGACCTGGCTGTGGGTAGCGTTGTAGCCCGCCATGCTGCCCAAGGCGTTACCCAGGGCAAACCCCTTGATGTCGGTGGTCGGCAGCGCCAAAGTGCCGCCCGAGGCCTCGGTTTGCAGCACATAGCTGCTGCCATCGGTGCTGACGGCGGTCAGGCCCGAAGCGCTGAGCAGCTGGCTCAGGGCCTGGTCCGTCGAATACTCGCCGTGCAGTCCCGGGGACTGGATACCGCTGGTCTGCTGCGGAGTGCTTGCCAGGGTGATGCCGGCCTGACGAGCGAACTGGTTCAGCACATCGCTCAGGGGGCCGGCGGCAATGTCGTAGCTCTGGCGCGCGGTGGTGACACCGTCTTGCGCCGCGACGGAGAACATCGGCACGGCGCCCGCACTCAACACCGTGCAGAACAGTGCAGCACGGATGGCATGGCGCAACAGGCCTGTTTGCGAGGAGCAGCCAAAGGGGGTGTTGAGGTTTACGCGCTCAGTCATTGTGGGTTTCCGTTGGAGTCGCTAAGGGCAGATAAGCGTTGCTTACTGTCCTAGCCGGACTTGCGCGCAAAACCCGCCAAAAAAAATCAGGCCGATTCCTGCACCGTGACCCACCAACGGGTTCGATAGCGTAATTGCACGGGGAGCGTGCGCGGCAGAACGGCCAGTAACTTGTCGGTGTCTTCCAGGCGGAAAACACCTGACAAGCGCAAGTCTGCAATCGACGCAGCGCATTTCAGATAGCCCTGGCGGTAACGTCCTACCTCGTTGAGGAAGTCTTCCAGGCGCATGTTGCGCGTAACGAGCAAACCGTCCGCCCAGGCGCCGACGTCCATATCCAGCGGCGGCGTCATGGTCGCGGTTGATGAACTGATCAGATAGCTCTGCCCGGCGCTCACCAGCAGCGCAGCCCCATCGCCGCCGCGGTGCGAACGGATCGCGACCTTGCCACGGGTGACGCTCAGGCGTGTGCAGGCATTGTCCTGCCGCACGACGAAGCGCCCGTCCAGCCCTTCAAACAGACCATGTTGGCTGCGCACCAGCAGCGGCCGTTCGGGGTCGTGACCGCAGGTGAGCATGATTTCACCCCGCGTCAGGCTGATCAGGCGATGCTCGGTCGTGTAGTCCAGGTCGGCGGCGCTGTCAGTGTTCAGTTCAAGCCGCGTACCGTCCGGCAGCTGGAAGCCTCGGTGTTCACCGGTGGTGGTGGCGAAATCCGCGTTCCACGACTGCCAGCCCAGATCCTTGCCCAACCAGGTGGCGGAGCCTATCAGCGCCACCCCTGACAACAGTTTCAAGGCCTGGCGCCGACCGAGTCGCTGGGCGCTGTTTTCCAGGGTGTCGAGAGCGACGTGGGCGCCGGGGACCGCCCTCAGGTTCGAGGTCAATTCACTGTGCAGCGATTGCACCCGCTGCCAGGCCAATTCGTGCTCGTGATGGGCGGCGCGCCAGACCTCGCATTGTTGGCGCAAGGCCGGATTGGCAGCATGGTTGCGCAGGCGCAGCACCCAGTTGATCGCTTGCCTGACCACCTGTTGGGATGGGCCGCTGCGTCGACTCAACACGTTATCCACTGGCTCAGCTTTCATAGCGCAACACGTAGCAGTGATACAGCGCATCGGCGACGTATCGTTCCACCGACCGCAAGGAAATGCCCATCTGCTCGGCAATCTGCTTGTACGTCAGGCCTTCGCACTGGGCCAGCAGAAATGCCCTGCGCACTTTCGGCTTCAGGCCCTCCAGCATTCTGGCGATGGCTTCCAGCAACTCCAGGATCAAGGCCTGGGCTTCGGTGTCGGGGGCTTGGGCGGGTGGCAGGTGGGCGATGGATTCCAGGTAAGCGCGTTCGATTTCTTCCCGGCGCCAATGATCGATCACCAGGCCTTGGGCGATGGTGCGTAGAAAGGCGCGGGGCGACTTGAGCTCAAGGCGTTCGGTGCGTTGCAGCAGGCGCACGAAGGTGTCCTGTGCCAGGTCCGCTGCGTCGGCAGCATTGCCCAAGCGGCTGCGCAGCCATGTGTGAAGCCAGCCGTGATGGTTGCTGTAGAGCGCCTGTACTGCAAACTGGGGAGAAGACATGAACACGAAGGCCTGGATATCACAAATGATAATAGGTCGCATTGTCATCAGCGGTCAGTGAATTTGCAACCACCGTTCGACGCGCCGTGTCCTTCCGTCGCCCATTTGTTCAAAGGGCTAATATTTTTTCAACTTTTGCCGAAAGCGTTATATGCGTGCACCAAAGTGGAGCAGACCAAAAGTCCGCCCGCGCTGTGACATGAATGCTGCAATCGGAATGCACCCCCACTCCCTGCATAAGAAGCCTGTCGATGAATCTGAAGTTCAGCCATAAAATCCTTCTGGCCGCCTCTGGTGTGGTCGTTCTGGCTTTTGCCCTGTTCACGCTCTACAACGACTACCTGCAACGAAAAACCATTGGCAGCAGTCTCGAATCTTCCATCCAGCAGTCCGGCGACCTGACGGCCAGCAGCGTCCAGAACTGGATGAGCGGCCGGGTGCTGGTGCTGGAAAACCTGGCGCAGAATATTGCGCACCAGGGCGCGGGTGCCGATCTGCCGGGGCTGGTGGATCAACCGGCGCTGACGTCGAATTTCCAGTTCACTTACGTGGGCCAGGCCAACGGCGTCTTTACCCAACGCCCTGACGCAAAAATGCCCGACGGCTACGACCCGCGCCAGCGCCCCTGGTACAAACAAGCAGTCACCATCGATCAAACCATGCTCACCCCGCCCTACATGGCAGCGGTGGGCGGCCTGGTGGTGACCATCGCCCTGCCGGTGAAGCACAACGGTGAGCTGCTCGGTGTGGTGGGTGGCGACCTGAGCCTGGAAACCCTGGTGAAAATCATCAACTCCGTGGATTTCGGCGGCATCGGCCATGGGTTTCTGGTCAGCGGCGACGGTCAGGTCATCGTCAGCCCGGACAAGGACCAGGTGATGAAGAATCTCAAGGACATCTACCCCGGTACGCCAGTGAGCATCGAGAAAGGTATCCAGGAGGTTGAGCTCAATGGGCAGGATCGCATTCTTTCGTTTACCCCCGTCGCGGGCCTGCCAAATACCCAGTGGTACATCGGTCTGTCGATCGACAAGGACAAGGCCTACGCACCGCTGAGCCATTTCCGTACCTCGGCGCTGATTGCGATGTTTGTGGCGGTGGCGGCCATTGCGTTGTTGCTGAGCCTGTTGATTCAGGTGTTGATGCGTCCGTTGACCACCATGGGGCGTGCCATGCAGGACATCGCCCAAGGTGAAGGCGACCTGACCCGGCGTCTGGTGGTACAGGGCAAGGATGAGTTCGGTGAGCTGGGGAGTTCATTCAACCAGTTCGTGGAACGGATTCACGCGTCCATCTCGGAAGTGTCTTCTGCCACTCGGCAAGTGCATGACCTGTCGCAGCGGGTGATGACTTCGTCCAATGCCTCGCTCGTTGGCTCCGATGAGCAGAGCGCCCGCACCAACAGCGTGGCAGCGGCCATCAATCAGTTGGGCGCCGCGACTCAGGAAATCGCCCGCAATGCCGCCGACGCCTCGCAACAGGCCAGTGGTGCCAGCGAGCAAGCCGATGACGGACGCCAGGTGGTGGAAAAAACCATCCAGGCCATGACCGAGCTGTCGCAGAAGATCAGCCTCTCGTGCACCCAGATCGAAACCCTGAACGCCAGCACCGACAACATCGGGCATATTCTGGACGTGATCAAGGGCATCTCTCAGCAAACCAACCTGCTGGCGCTGAACGCTGCCATTGAAGCGGCCCGTGCCGGTGAAGCCGGACGTGGGTTTGCGGTGGTGGCCGATGAAGTGCGTAACCTGGCGCACCGTACCCAGGAGTCGGCGGAAGAAATCCACAAGATGATCACCTCGCTCCAGGTCGGCTCCCGTGAAGCGGTGACGACGATGAACGCCAGTCAGGTGTCCAGCGAAGAAAGCGTGGAAGTGGCCAACCAGGCGGGCTTGCGGCTGGTCAGCGTGACGCAGCGCATTGGCGAAATCGACGGCATGAACCAGTCGGTGGCCGCGGCCACCGAAGAGCAGACCGCCGTGGTGGAAACCCTCAACATGGACGTCAGCCACATCAACCTGCTGAACCAGCAAAGCGTCGCCAACCTCAATGAAACCCTGAAAGATTGCGATGCCTTGTCGCAACAGGCCAACCGGTTGAAGCAACTGGTGGACAGCTTCAAGATCTGATCTCTGCCAACATCACCGCCAACCGTCCCACCGCCATCGCGAGCAGGCTCGCTCCCACAGGGATTGGCGGTGGAGCTGGCTCTTGCGGCCACCCCGGAACCAAAACGGTGGGAGCGGGCTTGC
>NZ_JABWQV010000265.1 GCF_014268615.1 Pseudomonas tehranensis
ATTTCAAGGTCTTTTTTTAAGATGGTGCCCCGAGGGAGACTCGAACTCCCACTCCTTTCGAAAACGGATTTTGAATCCGCCGCGTCTACCAATTCCGCCATCAGGGCTCAATGGCGGCGAAGTATAGAGAGGTGCCTACCGTTGGTCAATCACGTTTCATGGTGAATTTTTGATAATTCCGCTAGACTTTCCGGCCCTGCTAGACGAACCCCATCATGCGTGTTGCTGACTTTACTTTCGAACTCCCTGATTCGCTGATCGCTCGCCACCCTCTGGCCGAGCGTCGCGCCAGTCGACTGTTGACCCTGGACGGGGTCAGCGGTGCCATGGCCCACCGTCAATTCACTGATTTGCTTGAGCATTTGCGCCCGGGCGATTTGATGGTGTTCAACAATACCCGGGTCATTCCCGCACGGTTGTTTGGCCAGAAGGCCTCCGGCGGCAAGCTGGAGATTCTGGTGGAGCGGGTGCTGGACAGTCATCGGGTGCTGGCCCATGTGCGCTCGAGCAAGTCGCCCAAGCCGGGTTCGTCGATTCTGATCGACGGCGGCGGCGAGGCGGTGATGGTGGCGCGGCATGATGCGTTGTTCGAGCTTGAGTTTGCCGAAGAGGTGTTGCCGCTGCTCGACCGTGTCGGGCACATGCCGTTGCCTCCTTATATAGACCGCCCGGACGAAGGTTCGGACCGCGAGCGTTATCAGACTGTGTACGCCGAGCGTCTGGGGGCGGTGGCGGCGCCGACGGCGGGGCTGCATTTTGATCAGCCGTTGCTGGAGGCGATTGCTGCCAAGGGCGTTGAGACGGCGTTCGTGACGCTGCACGTTGGCGCCGGGACGTTCCAGCCGGTGCGGGTGGAGCGTATTGAAGACCATCACATGCACAACGAATGGCTCGAAGTGAGCCAGGAAGTCGTCGATGCCGTGGCGGCTTGCCGCGCCCGCGGTGGGCGGGTGGTGGCGGTGGGGACCACCAGTGTGCGGTCTCTGGAAAGTGCTGCGCGCGATGGCGTGCTCAAGCCGTTCAGTGGCGACACCGACATTTTTATCTACCCGGGCCGGCCGTTTCATGTGGTCGATGCCCTGGTCACCAACTTTCATTTGCCCGAATCCACGCTGTTGATGCTGGTTTCGGCGTTCGCCGGTTATCCCGAAGCCATGGCCGCCTACAAGGCCGCCGTCGAGCATGGATACCGCTTTTTCAGCTACGGTGATGCGATGTTCATCACCCGTAACCCCGCGCCACGCGGACCCGAGGAAACAGTATGAGTCGCACCTGTCGCATGTCCTTCGAGTTGCTTGCTACCGATGGCAAGGCTCGTCGCGGTCGTCTGACCTTCCCCCGCGGTACGGTGGAAACCCCCGCGTTCATGCCGGTGGGCACTTACGGCACGGTCAAGGGCATGCTGCCGCGGGATATCGTCGCCACGGGCGCGGAGATTATCCTGGGCAACACTTTCCACCTATGGCTGCGCCCGGGCATGGAAGTGATCAAGGCCCACGGTGACTTGCACGATTTCATGCAGTGGAACGGCCCGATTCTGACTGACTCCGGCGGCTTCCAGGTGTTCAGCCTGGGCGCGATGCGCAAGATCAAGGAGGAGGGCGTGACCTTCGCGTCTCCGGTGGATGGCGCCAAGGTGTTCATGGGGCCGGAAGAGTCGATGCAGGTCCAGCGCGACCTGGGCTCGGACATCGTGATGATCTTCGACGAATGCACGCCGTACCCGGCCGATGAAGACGTGGCGCGGGTGTCCATGGAGTTGTCGTTGCGTTGGGCCCAGCGTTCCAAGAACGCCCATGGCGAGAACACGGCGGCGCTGTTCGGCATCGTTCAGGGCGGCATGCATCAGGATCTGCGCATGCGCTCGCTCGAAGGCCTGGACAAGATCGGCTTCGACGGCCTGGCCATCGGCGGTCTGTCGGTGGGCGAGCCCAAGCACGAAATGATCAAGGTGCTCGATTACCTGCCGGGTCAGATGCCGGCTGACAAACCTCGTTACCTTATGGGCGTTGGCAAACCGGAAGATCTGGTTGAGGGTGTGCGCCGCGGGGTGGACATGTTCGATTGCGTGATGCCAACCCGTAATGCCCGCAATGGGCATCTGTTCATTGATACGGGCGTGCTGAAGATCCGTAACGCGTTTCATCGCCATGATAATTCGCCGCTGGATCCGACCTGCGATTGCTACACCTGCCAGAACTTCTCCCGTGCTTATCTGCACCATTTGGACAAGTGCGGCGAAATGCTGGGTAGCATGTTGAATACCATCCACAATTTGCGCCATTACCAGGTGCTTATGGCTGGTTTGCGCGAGGCTATTCAACAGGGTACATTGGCCGCCTTTGTCGATGCCTTCTATGCCAAGCGCGGGTTGCCTGTTCCGCCCTTGGACTGAGTTTTCCGATCCTAAGATTCAATACTTGCAACTGGAGTGCTAAATGAGCTTTTTTATCTCTAATGCCATGGCTGACGCGGCGGCACCTGCTGCCGGCCCTATGGGTGGCGGTTTCGAGTGGATTTTCCTGGTGGGCTTTCTGGTCATCTTCTACCTGATGATCTGGCGTCCACAGGCCAAGCGCGCCAAAGAGCAGAAGAACCTGCTCAGCAGCCTGCAAAAGGGCGATGAAGTGGTCACCACCGGCGGCATCGCTGGCAAGATCACCAAAGTGGCCGACGACTTCGTGGTACTGGAAGTGTCCGACACTGTTGAAATGAAGTTCCAGAAAGGCGCCATCGCGGCCACGCTGCCAAAAGGCACGCTGAAAGCGATCTAAGTAACAACTTCTATTCAATCGACGGGGCGCGCAAGGCGCCCCGCGTCATAAGCGGGCGGCGTGATGCTGAACAAATACCCTCTGTGGAAATATTTACTGATCCTGGCGGTGCTGGCGGTCGGTCTGATTTATTCCGCTCCCAATCTTTATCCTGATGACCCGGCCATTCAGGTCAGTGGCGCAAGCACTGCCTTGCAGGTCACTCAGGCCGATCTGGACCGTGCGAGCGCAGCGCTCAAGGCGTCCGGCATCGACGTGAAGGCCGCGACCGTTGCCGAAGGTGGCAAGGGCGGTTTGTTGCGTCTGCTCAAGGCTGAAGACCAGCTGCCGGCCAAGGACGTGGTGCGCAAGGCCCTCGGTGACGACTATGTCGTGGCCCTGAACCTGGCCCAAACCACGCCGCAATGGCTGCGCAACCTCGGCGCGCATCCGATGAAGCTGGGTCTGGACTTGTCCGGTGGTGTGCACTTCCTGCTGGAAGTGGACATGGACAAAGCGCTGGATGCACGCCTGAAAGTCTACGAAGGCGACGTCAAGAGCCTGTTGCGCAAAGAGCGCCTGCGCTATCGCAGTCTGCCGCAGCTCGACGGTGCCGTTCAGCTGGGTTTCACTGATGAAGATGTCCGCGAGAAGGCCCGTGCGCTGATCCGCAAGAACTTCAACGATTTCGACATTGTTCCGGCCGACCTCAATGGTCAGCCGGTGCTGCGTCTGGCGATGACCCCGGCCAAGCTGGCGGAAATCCGCGAATATTCCATCAAGCAGAACTTGACCACGGTGCGTAACCGCGTCAACGAGCTGGGTGTGGCCGAGCCGATCGTGCAGCGCCAGGGCGCCAACCGCATCGTGGTTGAGCTGCCGGGCGTGCAGGACACCGCCGAAGCCAAGCGTATCCTCGGCAAGACCGCCAATCTGGAATTCCGTCTCGCGGCCGAGCCGGGTGCTTCCCGCGCCACTACCGAGAGCTTCGAGTTCCGTGAAGGCGGTCGTCCGGCGGCGCAGATCGAGCGTGGCCTGATCATCACCGGTGACCAGGTCACCGACGCCCAGGCGGGCTTCGACGAGCAGGGTCGCCCACAGGTGAACATTCGCCTGGACGGCCACGGCGGCGAACTGATGAGCCGCGCTACGCGCAGCAACGTCGGTCGCAGCATGGCGGTGATCTTCATCGAGCAGAAGCCGACGACGACTTACACCAAGCAAGTGGTCAACGGCGTCGAAAAAGACGTACCGGTCCAGACGTTCAAGGAAGAGAAAAAGATCATCAGCCTGGCGACTATTCAGTCGCCGCTGGGCAGTCAGTTCCGCATCACCGGCCTCAACGGCCAGGGTGAATCCTCGGAACTGGCCCTGCTGCTGCGTGCCGGTGGTCTGGCTGCGCCGATGTACTTCGCTGAAGAGCGCACCATTGGCCCGAGCCTGGGTGCCGACAACATCGCCAAGGGTGTCGATGCATCGCTGTGGGGCATGCTGTTTGTCTCGCTGTTCATCATCGCGATCTACCGCTTCTTTGGTGTGATCGCTACGGTGGCGCTGGCGGTGAACATGGTGCTGCTGCTGGCGCTGATGTCGCTGCTGGGGGCTACGCTGACCCTGCCGGGTATCGCCGGTATCGTGTTGACCATGGGCATGGCGGTAGACGCCAACGTGCTGATCTTCTCGCGGATTCGTGAAGAGATCGCCGCGGGCATGTCGGTCCAGCGGGCAATCAACGAAGGCTTCGGCCGGGCATTTACCGCGATTATCGATGCCAACCTGACGACGTTGCTGGTGGGCGGGATTCTCTTCGCCATGGGCACCGGCCCGGTCAAGGGCTTCGCGGTCACCATGTCCCTCGGGATCTTTACCTCGATGTTCACAGCCATTCTGGTGACCCGTGCAATGGTCAACCTGATTTATGGTGGCCGTGACTTCAAGAAGTTGTGGATTTAAGGGGCTGCCATGTTACGTACAATCAACTTCATGGGCGTTCGCAACGTTGCGTTCGGCGTCACTGTATTGCTGACCTTGCTGGCGTTGTTCAGCTGGTTCAGCAAGGGCCTGAACTACGGCCTGGATTTCACCGGCGGTACGCTGATCGAGCTGACCTACGAGCGTCCGGCAGATGTCGGCAAGGTGCGCGAGCAACTGCTGGCCTCGGGTTACACCGACGCTGTGGTGCAGAGCTTTGGCGCCACCACCGACCTGCTGGTGCGCATGCCGGGTGAAGACCCGCAGCTGGGTCAGCAAGTGGCCGAGGCCTTGCAGAAGGCCGGTGGCGACAACCCGGCGCAGGTCAAGCGTGTCGAGTATGTCGGCCCGCAAGTGGGTGAAGAGCTGCGCGACCAGGGCGGCCTCGGCATGCTGATGGCGCTGGGCGGCATCCTGCTCTACCTGGCCTTCCGCTTTCAGTGGAAGTTCGCGGTAGGCGCGATTGTTTCGCTGATCCACGACGTGATCGTGACCGTGGGCATCCTGTCGTTCTTCCAGATCACCTTCGATTTGACGGTGTTGGCGGCGGTGCTGGCGATCATCGGTTACTCGCTCAACGACACCATCGTGGTGTTCGACCGGGTGCGGGAAAACTTCCGTGTGCTGCGCAAGGCGACGCTGATCGAGAACATCAACATCTCGACCACCCAGACCCTGCTGCGGACCATGGCGACGTCGATCTCCACGTTGCTGGCGATCGGCGCGCTGCTGATTTTCGGTGGTGACAACCTGTTTGGCTTCTCCATTGCGCTGTTCATTGGTGTATTGGCGGGTACTTACTCGTCGATCTACATCGCCAACGTGGTGCTGATCTGGCTGAACCTGAGCACCGAGGATCTGATTCCTCCGGTGGCCACTGACACGGAAGTGGACGACCGCCCGTAGGGTTTGGTCTCCGCCCGTCACAGCCCGAAAGGCGCGAGTTGAACTCGCGCCTTTTTTTGTGCTCCAAGGCTGGGAGAAGCGCGGATAAATCCGCATGTGATGGTCAGGAGGTTCAAGTGAACAAATCGATGCTGGTTGGTGCGGTATTGGGTGCTGTCGGTGTGACTGCCGGTGGTGCGGTAGCCACCTACAGCTTGGTCAAAAGCGGCCCTGAGTATGCGCAAGTATTGGCCGTGGACCCGGTTAAGACACAAATCAAGACCCCCCGTGAAGTGTGCAAGGACGTCACCGTGACCCGGCAGAAGCCGGTCCAGGATCAACACCAGATCGCCGGTACCGTATTGGGCGCCGTGGCCGGTGGCCTGTTGGGTAACCAGATTGGCGGCGGCACCGGCAAGAAAATCGCCACCGTGGCGGGTGCGGCCGGCGGCGGTTATGCCGGTAACAAGATTCAGGAAGGCATGCAGGAGCGCGACACCTACACCACCACCCAAACTCGCTGCAACACGGTCAACGACATCAGCGACAAGGTTGTAGGTTACGACGTTCGCTACATGCTCGATGGCAAGGAAGGCAAAGTCCGCATGGACCGCGATCCGGGCAACCAGATCCCAGTGAACAAGGAAGGCCAACTGATCCTGGGGCAGAACGAACCGGCTCAGTGATCCGGCTGTTATGAAGAAGCACCCTTCGGGGTGCTTTTTTTGTGCCCGGATTTCGGACATCCCTCCATCCTTGTGGGAGCGGGCTTGCCCGCGAAAGCGGT
>NZ_JABWQV010000266.1 GCF_014268615.1 Pseudomonas tehranensis
CCAGCGGGAGCAAGCTCCCTCGCCACAAAGAAACAGCCTTAATACTTATTTCCGGGCTTGCTGATAAAGCGGCATTACCTTCGGAATCGCCGCCTGCAATGAAGCGATCCGGCTGCTGGACGACGGGTGGGTGCTCATGAACTCCGGCGGCGCGCCTTCCGATGCCTTGGCCATTTTGTTCCACAAGGTGATCGCGGCATTCGGGTCGTAGCCGGCACGAGCGGCCAGTTCCAGGCCGATCAGGTCAGCTTCGTTCTCATTGCCGCGACTGTTGGGCAGGGTCATGCCGTAGTTGGCCACGGTATCGGCCAACGCCAGGCTGTCCTGGCCCAGACCGAACAATGCACCGGCGCCCTGCTTGGCCATTTCGATGCCGTAGGCCTTGGACATTGCTTCGCGGCCGTGCTCGCGCAAGGCGTGGGCGATTTCATGGCCGATGATCGCGGCGATTTCATCGTCAGTGAGCTTGAGCTTGTTGATCAAACCGGTGTAGAAAATGATTTTGCCGCCGGGGCCGCAACTGGCGTTGAGCTCATCGCTTTTGATCAGATTCACTTCCCAGTTCCATTGCGCCGAATCCGGGCGGAACACCGGTGCCTGAGCGATCAGCCGACTGGAAATGGCCTGGACGCGCTTGGCATCGCTACTCGTCTTGTCCAATACACCCTTGGCGCTCGCTTCGCCCATGGTCTTTTGGTAGGACTGGGCATACATCTGATTGACCTGGTCGGTGGACAGCATGCTGAACATGTATTGCTTGCGCTCCACGCCCACGGCTCCGCCGCTGGTGGTGTTGACCGACTGGCAACCGGCAAGCAGCAAGCCCACACTCAGTGCACTCACCATCAATATCTTGTTCATGTAAGAAGCTCCCTGGAAACGTGGGCGTATCCTAGGCGCTGATTTGTATCGGCGCCAGATACATAGCGTGGGATTACAGTTTTTTCAGACAGACCCTACTCCAGTCCATTTACGACACCCATAAAGCCAAAACAGTCATCCGACGAACAGCGCCTCATGCCGGGCCAAAGAAACGCCGATACAGGCTCAGACGTCATTCCCGCGTCCGGAGCCTTTATGAAATTCAAATCGATCCAGTTTTCCGTGGCCGCTCTGGCCGGCGCCATCATCCTCAGTGTGGTCGGCGCCCTGGTGCTGTACGCGCTGTTTGCCGGCGCCCGCACCCAGGAGATGGTGCAACAGCGGACCAAGGCGCAGTTCGAGCATCTGATCGAACAACGCCTCGACGCGCTGGCCCGCACCCAGGCGAGCCTGATCCAGCGGGAACTGGAGGCGCCTCTGCTGCTTGCCCGGGGCCTGGCGACCACCAATGCCTTGATGGGTATGAATGGCACGGACGGCAACGCGCAATTGAAGGTGCCCCGCGAGCAGATGATCAGCCTGCTGCGCGAAACCGTGGTGCGCAACCCGAAGATTCTCGGCGCCTACATCGCCTGGGAACCAAACGCCATCGACCACGATGACGCCAATTACGTGAACAGCCCGGTGCTGGGCATGGAAACCGATGGGCGCTTCCTGCCCTGGTGGTTTCGCAACCAGGACGGCACCCTGGGCCTGGAAAAGCTCGCCGATGTGACGGACCAGAAACTGCTGTCCACCGGTATTCGCGCCAGTGAGTACTACCTGTGCTCGCGGGACAGCAAGAAAGCCTGCGTGATCGACCCGGCGCCTTATCGCGTCGGCAATACCATGACCATGCTCGCCTCGTTCATCGAACCAATCATGGTCGATGGCCAGTTCCAGGGCATCGTCGGCGCCGACTTGTCGGTGAACTTCATCCAGGACATGCTCGTCGCTGCCGACCGCCAGCTGTATGAGGGCGCCGGGGAAATGGCGCTGCTCTCCAGCAATAACCGCTTGGTGGCCTTCACGAAGGACCCGTCCAAACTGGGAGAGAAGGCCAGCGACCTGCTGGACGCTAATGAGCTGGACAACCTGTCCAAGCTCAGCGTCGGCCAGGTGCGTTACGACGTCGATGAAGCCCATGGGCACATCGAGGTGTACATGCCGTTCGGCATCGGTGAGACCGAAGCCCGTTGGACGCTGATGCTGCAACTGCCGCTCAATGCGGTGATGGCCGAACTGCAAGCGTTGCAGAAAGACCTGGACGCGCAACGCCAGACCGACATCTTCGGCATGGCCATGGTGGGCCTGGTGATTGCCGGCATCGGCCTTCTGGTGATCTGGCTGGTGGCCCACGGCATTGCCCGCCCCCTCAAGCAAATGGTGGCGATGCTCGATGACATCGCCCAGGGCGAAGGCGACCTGACCCGTCGTCTGGTGAGCGACCGCGCGGATGAACTGGGCGCAATCGCCAAGGGCTTCAATACCTTCCTGAGCAAGTTGCAAGGGATGATCACCCAAGTCGTCACCTCGGTGCAGAGCGTCAGCGATTCCTCGGAGCACACTGCCGACATCGCCATCCGCACCAACCAGGGCGTGCACAAGCAAATGGTGGAGATCGATCAGGTCGCCACCGCCGTGCACGAGATGACCGCCACCGCCCAGGACGTGGCCCGCAACGCGACCCAGGCCGCCCAAGCCGCTGGTCACGCAGACCAGGCCGCCAGCCAGGGCATGCAGATCGTGCGGGACACTTCCAGCTCCATCGGCGCCCTGGCCGTGGAAATCGGCAAGGCCGTGAGCGTGGTGCAGGCTCTGGCCAAGGACAGTGAGAACATCAACGCAATTCTCATCGCCATCCGCGGGATCGCCGAACAGACCAACCTGCTGGCGCTCAACGCGGCCATCGAAGCGGCTCGTGCCGGTGAACAGGGGCGTGGATTTGCGGTGGTGGCCGATGAGGTGCGCAACCTGGCGCAGAAAACGCAGCAGGCCACTGAAGAAATCCAGACGATGATCCAACAGTTGCAACAAGGCACCCGGGATGTGGTGCGGGTGATGGAAGACAGCCAGCACCGCACTGACGAAAGCGTGCAGCACGCAGCGAAAGCGGCCCAGGCCCTGGAGACCATCACCCAGGCGGTGTCGGTGATCAACGACATGAACACCCAGATCGCCAGCGCCGCCGAGGAACAAAGCGCGGTGGCCGATGACATCAACCGTAACGTGATCAACATCGGGCAGGTGGCAAATGAAGTGGCGGGCGGCGCGGACGAATCCAGCGCGGCCAGTGCGGACTTGACCAAACTGGCGGAGCAGCAGCGGCGGTTGATCAATCAGTTCAAGGTCTGATCCAAAGGCCCCCATCGCGAGCAGGCTCGCTCCCACAAGGGATTGGCGGTGAGCTCACCGTGGGAGCGAGCCTGCTCGCAATGAGGCCAGCACAGACGCCTCAACACTCAAGCCGGCGTCAGGCACTCCGGCCCATTGAGCTTCGGATCATTGACCATGTTGGCCAGCACCCGCTCGCGCAATGCCGCCGGTTCACTGGCCAGCAAGCCTTGCAATACATGCAAGGGCGTCTCGGGATCGAGCCACAGGCGCTGGCCCTCTTCATCCAGAATCAACGGCCGGCGCTGCCCCGCCGCTGGCTGGGTGATGACGGCGGTGCTCAGCCACACCTGTTCCTGCACGGGATAGGCTTCCCAGATCGCGGCGAAAAACAACGAAGAGCCCTCACCCGGCGTCAACCAGTAAGGGCGTTTGCGCGTACCACCGCGCCATTCAT
This sequence comes from Pseudomonas tehranensis, assembly GCF_014268615.1. GTDB lineage: Bacteria > Pseudomonadota > Gammaproteobacteria > Pseudomonadales > Pseudomonadaceae > Aquipseudomonas > Aquipseudomonas tehranensis. Next base: position 3,653 of record NZ_JABWQV010000266.1, read on the forward strand.
AGAAGCCGTTGGCCGGCAGCAGGCAGCGGCGCAGGCGCAGGGCCTCACGAAACATGGGCTGCTCGGCCACGGTTTCGGCCCGGGCGTGAGCCGGAGTACGGGACAGGTCGGTCAGCCACGGCGGCGTGAGGCCCCAGCGGGCCCGGGCCAGTTCGCGCTGCCCCTCAGCGCCGGCGCGTAGCATCAGCACCGAATCGTTGGGCGAAATATTCCATTGGGCCTTCTGGTCGGCGGGGAAGCCGGGCAAGGCCGCGAAGGCGGGGTTCCAGCGAAACAGGGCATAACGTCCACACATGGGGCAACACGACTCTTGATCAAACGGTCGCCAGCCTAACAGACCAATGTGCCGGGGTAACTGTCCGGCTCATCGCCGGGCAATGGCAGCGCGGCATTGTAGGCGGCGATCAGCTCCCGGGCGTATTGCGCCTGGTCGTCCTCCACTGCCAGCCCCAGCAGGCCATGCATCGGCAACTCTCCCGCACCGCCCACCAGGTCACGGCCCACCAAGTGGGCGGTGATACCTTCACTGGCGAGCATGCCCTGGAGCAGTTCGCCTTCCATCAGGTTTTCCAGCTCGTAGATTCGCTGCATGGACGGCCCCCATCATTCGTTTTCACTGAAGACTTCCAGATGCCATTCTTCATCGTGGACCTGCAGGACAAATGTTATCGGTCGGCAACAGACCTGACAGTCCTCGATATAGGTCTGATCGCCGCCGGACAGGTCCACCAACGTTTCGACTTCCTCACCACAATACGGACATTCATACGGAGCGGTTTCCAGCATCGCGGTCTCCCGGGTGACTTGTGCGTATAATCGCCGGTCTATTTGCAGGGCTATTTTTGTCTGGCTGATCTTTCAGGCCGTGCCCTGTCGGTTTTTTCGATCGAACCTTTACTTACCCTAGCCGTTTCCTACAAGAGAGCATGATGGGCGAATTCGATGCCATCCGACCTTACGACGACAGCGAAGTCCCAGCGGTGCTGGCACGGCTGCTCGGCGACAAGGCGTTTCTAGATATCCTCACCCACTTCCGCTTCCCACGCCTGGCCGGGGCTTTGGGCTGGATGCTCAAGCCTCTTATAGCGCAAAGGTTGCGCCGTGAGTTCGCCGGCGTGACATCGGTCGCCACTTTGCAGGACAAAGTGGAGTTCTATGTCGACCACACGATTGAGCGTGCCACCGATGGCGTGACCTACACCGGGGTGGAGCAATTCAAATCCGGTAGCGCGTACCTGTTCATCGCCAACCACCGCGACATCGTGATGGACCCGGCCTTCGTCAACTACGCCGTGTACCACGCCGGCTTGCCGACGCCACGCATCGCCATCGGCGACAACCTGCTGCAGAAGCCCTTTGTCAGCGATCTAATGCGCCTGAACAAAAGCTTCATCGTGCACCGCTCCATCACCGGACGGCGGGAAAAAATGGCCGCGTACCAGTTGCTCTCGGCCTACATCAATCACTCGATCCGCAACGACTGCGCCTCGATCTGGATTGCCCAGGCCGAAGGACGGGCCAAGGACGGTGACGACCGCACCGAATCGGCGATCCTCAAGATGTTTCACATGAGCCGCAAGGACGAGCCGTTCGGCGAGGTCATCCAGTCGCTGAACCTCACGCCGGTGTCCATCAGCTACGAATACGACCCGTGCGACCAGGCCAAGGCCCGCGAGCTGTACATCCGCGCCACCACCGGCACCTACACCAAGGCGCCGGGCGAGGACGACGTGAGCATCGCCAAGGGTATTACCGGCTACAAGGGTCGGGTCCACGTGAACTTCGCCGCGCCGATCACCGAGCTGTTCGAGGACACCAAGCAACTGGCTCAGGAAATGGATCGGCAGATTCTCGGCGGCTACCGTCTGTTCCCGGTGCATTACCTGGCTTACGCCCAATGGACCGACGCCGACCCGCAGTTGCAGGTGCCGACAGCGGCCCAGGTATTCGACGCCGATGAACTGGCCAAGGCCCAGGAGGAATGGCAACGCCGACTGGACGCTTGCCCGGCGGAGCACCGGCCATTCCTGGTGCTGCAATATGCGACGCCGGTGCGTAATCAGTATCGGGTCAAGGCGGGGTTGGCGCTTTAAGCGATGGACACCGGTTCCCTGTGACGAGGCGGCTTACTCTCGCTGGGTTTGTGTAGGGGCTGCCGAAGGCTCGGGCCGCGTTCGGACGATCTTTTGATCTTTCGTTTGGGGTTCGTGCCTGGGGGAAGATCGCAGCCTCGTTGCACTCGTCAGCTCCTACAGGGCGCAGCCCTGCGGGAGCAAGCTCCCTCGCCACGGGCTATTTCATCAGAACTGCGTGCTGATCCAAGACACCAGCAACGCCAGGCCCAGGCAAGCAAAACCAAAACGATAGAAAAACCGGTTCATGCGCTGGGTCGCCAGATCCAGCAGCGCTTCGAATCGCTCGTTGCCTTCGCGATTACGCGCTTCCAGGCAGGCCCGCGCCCGTTGTTCACGGCGGCGTGTGGCATGCAGCACCCAACCGCCCGGGCAGGCAAACAACAATGCCAGCAGGTTGATCAGTTTGGCGGGGTGAGCAGCGAACAACGAAAACAAATGCAGCGACATCACGAACCTCGAGCAATAAACGGACAGGACGCGTCCGGGACCTACGAACGGCGTGAATTCTACCGAAAGCCTGCGCCCCTACCGCACTTTTTCCGACCAATAACGATCCCCTTGCCCTGCAATGCCATGTTCCTTTGTGGCGAGGGAGCTTGCTCCCGCTG
>NZ_JABWQV010000267.1 GCF_014268615.1 Pseudomonas tehranensis
CCTTCGCGAGCAAGCCCGCTCCCACAGGATCGCAGCCAGGCTAGCCGAAAACGTTCATTCAGTGTTGTTCAAATTTGTTCATTGTCAACCGGCAAATTGTTCAGTTGTTCATTCGGGGCTGTTCATTTGTGTTCATCAATGAACGCATTTTTTTGAAGGAATAGAGGAAAATCCAATCTGATCAATGGCTTGTGATTTCTGGCACGGCTTTCGCTTTTAGACTCGGGTCGCTTGACTCCAAATAATAAAAAGGCCGAGCCATGTCATTAACGCTTGAGCACATTTGTCGCACCGTCGAAGGCCAGACCTGGATCGACGATGCCAACCTGAGTTTCGAACCCGGATCGTTCAACGTTCTGCTGGGCCGCACGCTGTCCGGCAAGACCAGCCTCATGCGCCTGATGGCCGGTCTGGACAAGCCCGACAGCGGTCGCATCCTGATGAACGGCGTCGATGTCACCCAGCGCCCGGTGCGCCTGCGCAACGTGTCGATGGTGTATCAGCAGTTCATCAACTATCCGACCATGACCGTGTTCGAAAACATCGCCTCGCCGCTGCGCCAGGCCGGTGTGTCCAATGAGGTGATCCAGAGCAAGGTGCTGGAAACCGCGAAGATGCTGCGCATTGAGAAGTTCTTGCAGCGTCACCCGTTGGAATTGTCCGGTGGTCAACAGCAGCGCACTGCCATGGCCCGGGCCCTGGTCAAGGACGCCGAACTGATCCTCTTCGACGAGCCCCTGGTGAACCTGGACTACAAGCTGCGTGAGGAACTTCGCCAGGAAATGCGCGAGCTGTTCCAAGCCCGCCACACCATCGCCGTCTACGCCACCACCGAACCCAACGAAGCCCTGGCTTTGGGCGGCACCACGACGATTCTGCACGAGGGCCGGGTGATCCAGAGCGGCAAGTCGGCCTCGGTGTATCACCAGCCGCAAACCGTACTGGCCGCCGAGCTGTTCTCCGAGCCACCGATCAATCTCATGCCGGGTCGTATCGCCGGCAATGAAGTGAGCTTTGCCAATTTCGTGCACTTTCCGCTGAACGTCGATCTGCGCCCGGTGGGCGAGGGTGAGTTCCGTTTTGGTGTGCGGCCCAGCCATATTTCCCTGGTGCCGAGCAACGACGACGACCTGGAGTTGGCGGTGACCGTCGAGGTGGCCGAGATCAGCGGTTCGGAGACATTCCTGCACGTGCGCAACGAGCATTTCCTGCTGGTGCTGCACTTGTCCGGCGTCCATGAATACGACGTGGATGAGCCGATCCGCATCTACATTCCGACTCACAAACTGTTTGTCTTCGATGCCCAGGGCAAGCTGGTCCAAGCCCCGGGCCAGCGAATTGCGAGGGTTGCCTGATGGCTGAAATTCGTTTGCAGAACCTCGCCCACAGCTACACCAGCACCCCGGCGGGCCCAGAGGATTACGCGATCCGCGAGATGAACCACATCTGGGAGCAGGGCGGCGCCTATGCGTTGCTCGGGCCATCGGGCTGCGGCAAATCCACCTTGCTCAATATCATTTCCGGACTGCTGAGCCCTTCCGAAGGCCAGGTGATGTTCGACAGTAAAGTCGTCAACGAGCTGACCCCGGAGCATCGCAACATTGCCCAGGTGTTCCAGTTCCCGGTGGTGTACGACACCATGACGGTGTTCGACAACCTGGCCTTCCCGCTGCGTAACCAGGGCATGGCCGAGGCGAAAATCCACACCAAGGTGCAGGAAATCGCCGAGGTCCTGGACCTGCAGAGCCTGCTGGATAAAAAAGCCCGTAACCTCACCGCCGACGAAAAACAGAAGGTCTCCATGGGCCGCGGGCTGGTGCGCGACGATGTGTCGGCGATCCTGTTCGATGAACCGCTGACGGTGATCGACCCGCACCTGAAGTGGAAGCTGCGGCGCAAGCTCAAGCAGATCCACGAGCAGTTCAACATCACCATGGTCTACGTCACTCACGACCAGTTGGAAGCGTCCACCTTCGCCGACAAGATCGCGGTGATGTATGGCGGTCAAATCGTGCAGTTCGGTACGCCCCGGGAGTTGTTCGAGCGTCCGAGCCACACCTTTGTCGGCTATTTCATCGGCAGCCCGGGGATGAACCTGATCGAGGTCACCGCGCAACCCGGCGGCGTCGGTTTCGCCTCCACCCACTTTCCGCTGTCCGAAACGTTGCAACGCGGTATTGCCCAAGCCGAAGGCAAAAGCCTGAAGGTCGGTATTCGTCCTGAATTTGTCCATGTCTGGGACGGGCCTTACGACGATGCGATGCGGGCCGATGTGGTCCATGTCGAAGACCTGGGCACCTACAAGATCCTCACCCTCAACCTCGATGGCGCGCCGATCAAGGTGCGTCTGGCCGAAGACAAACCGGTGCCCGAAGGCACCGCGTACATCAGTTTTCCGGGCCAATGGCTGATGGTGTATGCCGATGAATACTTGCTGGAACCGTTGAGCGAGGTGCAGCCATGAACAAGGTGCAGAACAACAAGGCCTGGTGGCTGGTGTTGCCGGTGTTCCTGCTGGTGGCGTTCAGTGCGGTGATCCCGATGATGACCGTAGTCAACTATTCGGTGCAGGACATCTTCGACCAGTCCAGCCGCTATTTCGTCGGTGCCGACTGGTACAAACAGGTGCTGCTCGATCCCCGGCTGCACGACTCGCTGCTGCGCCAGTTCATCTACTCGGCGTGCGTGCTGCTGATTGAGATTCCGTTGGGCATCGCCATCGCCCTGACCATGCCGACCAAAGGTAAATGGTCATCCCTGGTGTTGATCATCCTGGCGATTCCGCTGCTGATTCCATGGAACGTGGTGGGCACCATCTGGCAGATTTTCGGCCGCGCCGACATCGGCCTGATGGGCTCCACGCTCAACGCCATGGGCATCAACTACAACTATGCGGCCAACACCATGGACGCCTGGGTCACGGTATTGGTGATGGACGTCTGGCATTGGACGTCCCTGGTGGCGCTGCTCTGCTATTCCGGGTTGCGGGCGATCCCGGACGTGTATTACCAGGCTGCGCGAATCGACCGGGCTTCCAACTGGGCGGTGTTCCGACATATTCAGTTGCCGAAAATGAAGAGCGTGCTGCTGATCGCGGTGATGCTGCGCTTCATGGACAGCTTCATGATCTACACCGAGCCATTCGTGCTCACCGGCGGCGGGCCGGGTAACGCCACCACATTCCTGAGCCAGACCCTGACTCAGATGGCCATCGGTCAATTCGACCTGGGCCCGGCGGCAGCGTTTTCCCTGGTGTACTTCCTGATCATTCTGTTGGTGTCGTGGCTGTTCTATACCGCCATGACTCACTCCGACGCCAACCGTTGAGGCCCGCGCCATGAGCAAGAGAAAGCTGATTCCGTTGCTGATCTACATCCTGTTCCTGCTGGTGCCCATCTACTGGCTGCTGAACATGTCGTTCAAGAGCAACACCGAGATCCTCGGCAGCCTGACGCTGTGGCCCCAGGATTTCACCTTCCAGAACTACAAGGTGATCTTCACCGACCCGAGCTGGTACACCGGTTACCTGAACTCGCTGTACTACGTCAGCCTGAACACGGTGATTTCCCTGGCTGTGGCGTTGCCGGCGGCCTATGCGTTTTCCCGCTACCGGTTCCTGGGGGACAAACACCTGTTCTTCTGGCTGCTGACCAACCGTATGGCGCCGCCGGCGGTGTTCCTGTTGCCGTTCTTCCAGCTGTATTCGTCCATCGGGCTGTTCGACACCCATATCGCCGTGGCCTTGGCCCACTGCCTGTTCAACGTGCCGCTGGCGGTGTGGATCCTCGAAGGTTTCATGTCCGGGGTGCCGAAAGAAATTGACGAGACCGCCTACATTGACGGCTACAGTTTCCCCAAGTTCTTCGCGAAGATCTTCATCCCGTTGATTGGCTCCGGCATTGGTGTCACGGCGTTTTTCTGCTTCATGTTTTCCTGGGTCGAACTGCTGCTGGCGCGCACGCTCACCTCGGTGAATGCCAAGCCGATCGCGGCGGTCATGACCCGCACAGTCTCGGCATCGGGTATCGATTGGGGCGTGCTGGCGGCGGCGGGGGTGTTGACTATCCTGCCAGGCATGCTGGTGATCTGGTTCGTACGCAACCATGTGGCCAAGGGCTTTGCCCTGGGCCGGGTCTGAGGAGACGATGATGGAATGGATGAACTGGACGGGCCCGACGGCGGCCTTCTTTGGGGTCATTGCCTTGCTGCTGGCAGGCATGACCACGTGGGAACTGCGTTCGCCGAGTATTCCTCGGCGCGGTTTCCTGCCGATTGCCACCACCCGTGGCGATCGGTTGTTTATCGGTCTTCTCGGTAGCGCCTACCTGCATCTGCTGGTGATCGGCGCCACCGACTGGAGCATCTGGATAGCGTTCGCGTTGTCTTTGGTGTGGCTGTTGGCAGTGATGCGGTGGGGCTAAGTGGCCTGTGTGGCTAATTCGTGCAATCGAGTTAACCGTACAGGCCACGTCGAAGGTTCGACGATCAGGCTCTTAAACCCAAACAGGAGGTCTCTATGTTCGATAAAAACAATAAGCTGCGACATAGCGTTTCATTGGCAGCCGTGCTGGCACTCAGCGGGTTGAGCGCTGCGGCCTGGGCCGACGCCTATGAAGACGCGGCGAAAAAATGGATTGGCAGTGAATTCAAGCCGTCTACCCTGACAGCCGAACAGCAGCTCGAAGAGCTCAAGTGGTTCATCAAGGCGTCCGAGCCATTTCGCGGCATGAAAATCAACGTGGTGTCGGAAACCATCGCCACTCACGAATATGAATCCAAGGTGCTGGCCAAGGCCTTCAGGGATATCACCGGGATCGAGCTGACCCACGACCTGTTGCAGGAAGGCGACGTGGTGGAGAAGCTGCAGACCCAGATGCAGTCAGACAAGAACATCTACGACGGTTGGGTCAACGACTCGGACCTGATCGGGACGCACTTTCGCTACGGCAAGACCGAATCGATCACCGATATGATGGCCAACGAAGGCAAGGCCTACACCTCGCCGACCCTGTACCTCAAGGACTTCATCGGCACATCGTTCACCACCGGCCCGGACGGCAAGCTCTATCAACTGCCCGACCAGCAATTCGCCAACCTGTACTGGTTCCGTGCCGACTGGTTCGAGCGTGCGGACCTGAAGGCCAAGTTCAAGGAGAAATACGGCTACGAGTTGGGTGTGCCGGTGAACTGGTCGGCCTACGAGGACATCGCCAAGTTCTTCACCGAAGACGTCAAGGAAATCGACGGCAAGCGCGTCTACGGTCACATGGACTACGGCAAAAAGGATCCCTCCCTGGGCTGGCGCTTCACCGATGCCTGGTTTTCCATGGCCGGTGGCGGCGACAAGGGCCTGCCCAACGGTTTGCCAGTGGACGAGTGGGGGATTCGCGTCGAGAACTGCCATCCGGTCGGCTCCAGCGTGACCCGTGGTGGCGATACCAATGGCCCGGCGGCCGTGTACGCGACCACCAAATACGTGGACTGGATGAAGAAGTACGCGCCACCGGAAGCGGCCGGCATGACCTTCTCCGAATCCGGACCAGTGCCGTCGCAAGGCAACATCGCCCAGCAGATTTTCTGGTACACCGCTTTCACTGCTGACATGACCAAGCCGGGCCTGCCGGTGATGAACGCCGATGGCACGCCGAAATGGCGCATGGCGCCGTCGCCGCGCGGACCGTATTGGGAAGAGGGCATGAAGCTGGGGTATCAGGATGTGGGTTCCTGGACGTTCCTCAAATCCACGCCTGAGAAACAGCGCCTTGCCGCCTGGCTCTACGCGCAATTCGTGACGTCCAAGACGGTGTCGCTGAAGAAAACCATTGTGGGTTTGACGCCGATTCGTGAATCGGACATCAATTCCCAAGCCATGACCGACCTGGCGCCGAAACTCGGCGGTCTGGTGGAGTTCTACCGCAGCCCGGCACGCGTGCAATGGTCCCCGACCGGGACCAACGTGCCGGATTATCCTCGCCTTGCGCAGCTGTGGTGGAGCCACATCGCCGAAGCCGCCAGCGGCGAGAAGACTCCGCAACAGGCTCTGGACGGTTTGGCCAAGGATCAGGACGCGATCATGACCCGCCTGGAGCGCTCCAAGGCCCAGGCCACCTGCGCCCCGAAAATGAACCCCGAGCGCGACGCGCAATACTGGTTCGACCAGCCGGGCGCACCGAAGCCGAAACTGGCCAACGAGAAGCCTAAAGGTGAGACAGTGAGCTACGCCGAGCTGCTGAAATCCTGGGAAGCGGCACGTAAGTAAAGCTGGACCTGCAATGAAAAAACGGCACCGCAAGGTGCCGTTTTTTTTCGTGCCCGGCTCCAGAGGGCGTCTGAAGTGCACACAACTTCCTGTGGGAGCGAGCCTGCTCGCGA
>NZ_JABWQV010000268.1 GCF_014268615.1 Pseudomonas tehranensis
CGGGCTGCCGCCGTACCGGGCAACTCCGGTGGCAGGCCAAGGGTCGGTGCCAGAACGAAGGTGGCATAACCGGCCAGCCCCCAGAGCAATCCCTGGGACGTGCGAGTCGGCGCACGCAAGGTGTACAAGCCGGCCAACATCAGGGCGAAACCCACCGCGACTACCAGATTGCCGCCGGTAGTGGAGAGCACTCGCTGCCAACCGTCTTCCGGTTCCCACGCTTCGCCGTCATGGGCATGAGCAACCCCGGGGGCGTGCTCATGAAGCTCGGTAGCCGGTGCGCTTTCGTAGGTTTCGGCCTGCAGAATCAGCGGCGATACCCAGAAACTCTGGAGGAGGGTCAGCAGCAGGGCGGCCAGCAACCCGCTGAAACCGGCAGTTTGGGCGATACGCTTGATCATGTCGTCAGGTCTCAATGGCACGGAAATGCGGCGCTGTGGCGGGTGTCGTGGGCCGCGTTGTGCACCGCTTCGATGTGGGAGAAACCGGCGAAATAGACCAGGCCCGCGCCGAGGATCGAGGCGAAGATCGCCGCGCTCAGGCGCTGGCTCAGGGTTGTGGAGCTGCTGGCGGTACGGGCGGTGCTGCTGATGGTCGACATGGCGCTTCCCTATGGTCTTGTCATCGGGTGAAGCGAGCGCAATGAAACCCCGGGCGCAGGCCCGCCAAGGTTCGAACAGCGCCCGCCCACCGCGGGTTTGTTGATGCATGGGTCATGGGCCGGTCTCCGGGCTCGCGAGGGGCAGGGCTTGTGCCTGGCCGACAAGCGTCACCTTCCCATGCCGTGAGGCACAGTGGATCTAACGCTTCTCTCGCTTACCGTTGCGGGGGCAGCACCGGACTGACGTGGCCTTGAAGTAAAGCACACGATTCACCGGTTTCCCGTTTCACCCTGTGAAGGGCACCCGTAACTAGGCGCACAGGAGAGCATGGGCGGGGGCGGGGCGTCAATTGGCATGGATTATCAGCCTGGCACCGAGTTGCGCCCTTCGCGAGCAAGCCGGCTCCTACACTGGATCTACATTGGCCTCAAATTTGGGCCCGGCGAAGATCCAGTGTGGGAGCGGGCTTGCTCGCGAAGGCGGCAGCACATGCACCACCGAACTCTCTGGAGATTGACCCGCCCCCACACCCTGCGTAGCCTTGCGCCTTCGAGGTTCTTCGGCATTGGCCGAAGCTAAGAAGGGAACGCGGTCCAAGCCGCGGCTGCCCCCGCAACTGTGAACGGTGATGTTGTTGCAAAGCCACTGCGCATGCTCTTTTACCAAGGGTGCACGGGAAGGCGCAGCAACTGCCAGTCGAATGACTGGCCCGCCGTCAGCCAGGAGACCTGCCTCGACACAGATTCTCACTACAACCGGGCGGGGTGATCCGGTGGCGAAATCTTCCGCGTGCGCCTATGCGTGCGGGTTGTCGTCCCGTTTGCCCGCCACCTTGCCAAAGGGCATCCGATGAAAACACTGGCCAAACTCCCTGTCACCATCGTCACCGGTTTCCTCGGCTCGGGTAAAACCACCTTGCTGCGGCACATGCTCGACAACGCCCAGGGCCGCCGCATCGCCGTGATCGTCAATGAGTTCGGCGAGCTGGGCATCGACGGCGAGATCCTCAAGCAGTGCTCGATCGGCTGCACCGAAGAAGAAGCCAGCGGTCGCGTCTATGAATTGGCCAACGGTTGCCTGTGCTGCACCGTACAGGAAGAGTTTTTCCCGGTGATGCGCGAGTTGGTGGCGCGGCGCGGTGACCTCGATCACATCCTCATCGAAACTTCCGGCCTGGCCCTGCCCAAACCGCTGGTCCAGGCTTTCCAGTGGCCGGAGATCCGCAGCGCCTGCACCGTCGATGCGGTGATCACCGTGGTCGACAGCCCAGCCGTGGCCGCCGGCACGTTCGCCGCGTTCCCGGACCAGGTCGATGCCCAGCGCAAACTTGACCCGAATCTGGACCATGAATCACCGCTGCACGAGCTGTTCGCCGATCAACTGGCGAGCGCCGACCTGGTGATCCTCAACAAAGCCGACCTGATCAGCCCTGAAGACCTGGCCAAGGTGCGCCTGGAAGTGGCCGAGGAGCTGCCGCCGGCGGTCAAGGTCATCGAAGCCAGTAGCGGTCGCCTGCCCCTGGAAGTGCTGATCGGCCTGGGCGCCGGCTCCGAGGAGCACATCGACAGCCGCCACAGCCATCACGACCATCACCATGACGGCGACGATGACGACCACGATCACGACGCCTTCGATTCCATTTCCATCGAACTGCCCCAGGCTGACGAAAGCCTGCTGCTGGACGCACTGACTCAACTGGTGGTCCAGCACGGTGTGCTGCGGGTCAAGGGGTTCGCGGCGATTCCCGGCAAGCCGATGCGTTTGCTGATCCAGGGCGTGGGCACGCGCTTCGACAAACATTTCGACCGCCAGTGGGGCGCCGATGAAGCTCGGGTGACCCGCCTGGTGCTGATCGGCCAGGCGCTGGATGCCGGGCTGCTCGAAGCGCAACTGCGCGCCGCCCTCAGCGTCTAAGCCATGCACCTGCTCAGGACCCAGCCCGGCGGATTTGTGTCGGACGACAACATTGCCGATCTCGGACAAACCCCCGCCGAGCTGGTGATCCTGTGCAGCGGCGACTCTAGCCTGGCGTTGCTGGCCGAAGCGGCGCGGCAGTTGCCCGACGACTATCCGCAGTTTCGCCTCGCCAACCCGATGCAGGTGCAGAACCACGCCTCGGTGGATCTGTATTTCGACGACGTGTTGCGTCACGCCAAGGTCATCCTGCTCTCCCTGCATGGTGGCATCGGTTATTGGCGCTATGGCATAGAACGTCTGATGGAACTGACCGGGCGTGGGGTGAAGCTGATCCTGGTGCCGGGAGACGATCGACCGGACCCGGAGCTCAGCGACCTGAGCAACGTGCCCAATGAGGATCGGGACCGGCTCTGGCAGTTCCTGCGCCAGGGAGGTTTGGGCAATGCCCTGGATCTGTTCCGTAACCTGGCCAGCCAATGGTTCGGTCGCGACTATCCTTGGAGCGAACCCCAAGCCCTGCCGCGTACGGCGATCTACCATCCGCAAACAACCAACGCCACCCTGAGCGATTGGCAAAGCGACTGGCGGGCTGAGCAGCCGGTGGCGGCGGTCCTGTTCTATCGCTCTCACCTGCAAGCGGCGAACACGGCGTTCATCGACGTGTTTTGCCAGCGCCTGCACGCGGCGGGGCTCAATCCCTTGCCCATTGCCGTGGCGAGCCTCAAGGAGCCCGGTTGCCTGACCTTGGTCGAAGACTGGCTGGATGAGGTGGCGGCGGGGGTGATCCTCAACACCACCGGCTTCGCCCAATCGAGCCCCGAAGCGCCACACGTGCGACCGTTTCGCCGCAATATTCCGGTGATCCAGGCGATCTGCGCCCAGGACAACGAGCCCGGTTGGCGCGCCAGTGAGCAAGGCCTGGGCCCGCGGGATCTGGCGATGCACATTGCCCTGCCGGAGCTGGACGGGCGGATCATCAGTCGCCCCATCAGTTTCAAGGACCTGGCCTGGCGCAGCGAGCGTAGCCAGAGCGATGTGGTCTGCTACCGGGCCGTGCCCGAGCGCATGGATTTTGTCGCTGAGTTGGCGCGGCGCTGGACCACCCTGGCGTGCCTGCCCAATTCGCAGAAGCGCGTGGCGCTGATCCTCGCCAACTACCCGACCCGGGATGGGCGCATCGGTAACGGTGTCGGCCTGGACACCCCAGCGGCGGCGGTGAATATCCTGCGGGCTATGCAGGCCGAGGGCTACCCGCTGCCGGCCGAACTGCCGGCGAGCGGCACTGCGCTGATCCAGCAGTTGCTCGGTGGGGTCAGCAATGATCTGGACAGCCTCGACCTGCGTCCATGTCACCAGAGCCTGGCCCTCGATGCCTACCAGGCCATGTTCGACGCGCTGCCCGAGGCCAATCGCCAAGCAGTGCTGGAGCGCTGGGGCTCGCCCGAACAGGATCCGATGTTCCGCGATGGCCGGCTGATGATCGCGGGTGTGCGCCTGAGCCTGACGTTTGTCGGCATCCAGCCGGCCCGGGGTTACCAAGTCGATCCGAGTGCCGTTTACCACGACCCGGACCTGGTGCCGCCCCATGGCTACCTGGCGTTTTATTTCTGGCTGCGGCACACCTACGGCGTCCACGCGCTGATTCATGTCGGCAAGCACGGCAACCTCGAATGGCTGCCGGGCAAGGGCGTCGGGCTGTCGGAAAACTGCTGGCCGGATGCGCTGCTGGGACCGTTGCCGAACATCTATCCGTTCATCGTCAATGACCCGGGCGAGGGCGCCCAGGCCAAGCGTCGCACCCAAGCCGTGATTATCGATCACTTGATGCCGCCGCTGACCCGGGCCGAAACCTATGGGCCGCTGCGTAACCTTGAGCAGTTGGCTGACGAATACTACGAAGCGCAGTTGCTTGACCCACGCCGCGCCCGGGAATTGCAGCGAGACATTCTGAATCTGGTGCGCGAAACCCACATCGACCGCGAGTTGCAACTGGACGGCGACGCTGACGTGGCAATCTGGCTGCCGCGCCTGGACACCTACTTGTGCGATCTGAAGGAGTCGCAGATCCGCGACGGCCTGCACATTTTCGGCGAGTCACCTACCGCACGGTTGCGCATCGATACCTTGCTGGCGTTGCTGCGTATTCCTCGGGGCGATGGCAAGGGCGCGCAGTCGAGTTTGCTGCGGGCGCTGGCCAAGGCCTTCGCGTTGGGTTTCGATCCGCTGGATTGTGCGCTGGCCGAACCCTGGACCGGCGCTTGTCCTGACGCCTTGCGTCGGATCAGCGACGAACCTTGGCGTACTGCTGGCGATACTCGTGAACGTTTGGAATTGTTCGCCGGGCAATTGATCGAGCAGGCGCTGGAAGGGGGGGGCGAGCAACTTCAGGCACCGGGTTGGGAGACGGTGAACAGCATTATTGAAAACCTGCGCGGCGTCGTGGCGCCGCGTCTGGACGCCTGCGGTCCGGCGGAAATGCGCGGTTTGCTCGATGCCTTGAGCGGGCGCTTCGTGCCGGCCGGCCCCAGCGGTGCGCCCAGTCGCGGACGCCTGGATGTGCTGCCCACCGGGCGCAACTTCTTCTCGGTGGACGTGCGCAACCTGCCCACCACCACCGCGTGGCGTATCGGTTTTCAGTCGGCGAACCTGATCCTCGAACGGCACTTGCAGGATCACGGTGATCACCTGTGCCAGCTCGGTCTGTCGGTGTGGGGCACCGCCACCATGCGCACCGGCGGCGACGACATTGCCCAGGCCATGGCGTTGATGGGCGTGCGTCCGGTGTGGGCCACGGGCAGCCAGCGAGTCGATGATTTCGAGATACTGCCGTTGACTCTGCTGGACCGGCCTCGGGTCGATGTCACGCTGCGGGTCTCTGGGTTCTTCCGGGACGCCTTTGCCAATCTGATCCGCCTGTTCGATGCGGCGGTGCAGGCCGTCGCCGCCCTCGACGAACCGGACGACATGAATCCTTTGGCGGCGAAGGTGCGCAGCGAGCGCCAGGCCCTGTTGGAATCGGGCCTTGAACCGGAGGTCGCGGCCCGTCAGGCCGGCTGGAGGATTTTCGGCGCCAAGCCCGGCGCCTACGGCGCGGGTGTGCAGGGTGCCATCGACGGCCGCCTGTGGCAGAGCCGCGAAGACCTGGCCGAGGTGTACCTGAACTGGGGCGGCTACGCCTACGGCGCCGGCGATGAAGGCACTGCCGCCCGGGAGCAGTTTTCCCGGCGCTTGAGCCAGGTGCAGGCGGTGTTGCAGAACCAGGACAATCGCGAACACGACCTGCTCGATTCCAACGATTACTACCAGTTCCAGGGCGGCATGCTGGCGGCGGTGGAGACCCTTGGCGGCGAAACGGCGGCCAGTTACCACGGCGATCACAGCCAGCCGGACTTGCCCAAGATCCGCACGTTGAAAGAAGAGCTCAACCGTGTGATTCGTTCCCGGGCGGCCAATCCGAAGTGGATCGACGGGATCAAGCGCCACGGCTATAAAGGTGCGTTTGAACTGGCGGCGACGGTGGACAACCTGTTCGCCTTCGACGCCACCACGCAGTTGATCGACGATCACCAGTACGCCTTGCTGGCCGAGGCTTATCTGCTGGACCCGGACACTCGGGACTTCGTCCGCCAGCACAACCCTGATGCCCTGCGCGACATGACTGAGCGCATGCTCGAAGCGCAGCAGCGAGGGATGTGGCAGGAGCCCGGGGAGTATCGAGAGGCGCTGGAGAACTTGTTGTTGGACATCGAGGAGGATGGCTGATTGTCTAGCCAGCCGGCCATGCGCAGAGCTTGTGGCGAGGGGATTTATCCCCGCTGG
>NZ_JABWQV010000269.1 GCF_014268615.1 Pseudomonas tehranensis
AGCGGGAGCAAGCTCCCTCGCCACGGGGTTCATTGTTTAGCCGCACTTCTCTTCAGTGCAAAAAAGTATCAGCGCAAGTGCGACGGATGATTTGTCACGCCGTCGATTGAGGGCTGTAATCAGCGCACATTCTTCCCTTCATCCGGAAGACACAAAAACAATAACTGTCCTTCCGCAGCCTTTGGGCGCGGAAAAGGAGTGCGCGATGAAACCTTCGGTAAAAGCTCTGCTTGTCTCCACCTGCATGACCCTCAGCAGCGTCAGTTTCGGCGCACAGACCCTCACCATTGCCACCGTCAACAACAGCGACATGATCCGCATGCAAAAGCTCTCGAAGACCTTCGAAGCCGAGCACCCGGACATCAAGCTCAATTGGGTGGTGCTCGAAGAAAACGTCCTGCGCCAGCGTCTGACCACCGACATCGCCACCCAGGGCGGGCAGTTCGACGTGTTGACCATCGGCATGTACGAAGCCGCACTTTGGGGTGCCAAGGGCTGGCTGGAACCGATGAAGGATTTGCCGGCCAGCTATGCCCTGGATGATATTTTTCCGTCCGTGCGTGAAGGCCTGTCGGTCAAGGGCACGCTCTATGCCCTGCCGTTCTACGCCGAAAGCTCGATCACGTACTACCGCACCGACCTGTTCAAGGATGCCGGGCTGAGCATGCCCGAACATCCAACCTGGACCCAGATTGGTGAGTTCGCGGAAAAACTCACCGACAAGACCAAGGAACAATATGGCCTGTGCCTGCGTGGCAAAGCCGGTTGGGGCGAGAACATGGCACTGATCACCACCCTGGCCAACGGTTATGGCGCACGCTGGTTCGATGAGAAGTGGCAGCCGCAATTCAATGGGCCGGAGTGGAAAGAGGCACTGAATTTCTACGTCGACAACATGAAGAAGTCCGGCCCGCCGGGCGCGTCCAGCAACGGCTTCAACGAAAACCTCGCGCTGTTCAACAGCGGCAAATGTGCGATCTGGGTCGATGCCAGCGTGGCCGGTTCGTTCGTGACCGACAAGACCCAAAGCAAGGTGGCCGATCACGTTGGCTTCACCTTCGCCCCCCACGAAAAAACCGACAAGGGTACCTCGTGGATGTACTCCTGGTCGTTGGCCATCCCGGCCAGTTCCAAAGCCAAGGAAGCGGCCACGGTCTTTACCACGTGGGCAACGTCCAAGGAGTACGGCCAATTGGTCGCCAAGACCGACGGCATCGCCAACGTACCACCAGGCACACGCACCTCGACCTACAGCGACGACTACATGAAGGCCGCGCCGTTTGCCAAGGTGACCCTGGAGTCGTTGAAAGTCGCCGACCCGAAAGCGCCAACCCTCAAACCTGTGCCCTACGTGGGCATCCAGTTGGTGACCATTCCTGAGTTCCAGGCCATCGGCACCCAGGTGGGCAAGTTCTTCTCCGGCGCACTGACCGGCCAGCAAACCGTGGACCAGGCGTTGACCGCTGCGCAGTCCACCACCGAACGCGAGATGAAGCGCGCCGGGTATCCCAAGTAATCCGCTCTCGCCTCCTGTGGGAGCGAGCCTGCTCGCGATGAGGCCGGCACATTCAATATTGATGTGACTGATAAATCGCTATCGCGAGCAGGCTCGCTCCCACAAGGGTTCTCCGTAGGCTCAGCAAAAAAATCGGTTCAATGCCATGAATAGCTCAACGACAACCGCCAAAGCGCCCATCGAGATTGCCCCACCGGTTCGCAAAAGCCGCCTGGCCAACCCCGGCTGGTTCCTGGTCAGCCCCTCGGTGGCCATATTGCTGCTGTGGATGATCGTGCCACTGGGCATGACCGTCTACTTCTCGCTGATCCGCTACAACCTGCTCTACCCCGGCGAAAACGAATTCGTCGGACTGGAGAACTTTGAGTACTTCCTGACCGATTCGGGTTTCATGCCCGGCGCCACCAACACCCTGCTGCTGGTGGGCAGCGTGTTGCTGATCAGTATCGTGCTCGGGGTGTTGATCAGTGCGCTGCTGGAGGCCAGCGAGTTTTTTGGTCGCGGCATCGTGCGGGTCTTGCTGATCTCACCGTTCTTCATCATGCCCACCGTGGGCGCGCTGATCTGGAAGAACCTGATTTTCCACCCGGTCTCGGGCATCCTCGCCTCGGTGTGGAAACTGTTCGGCGCGCAGCCGGTGGACTGGCTGGCCCACTACCCGCTGCTGTCGATCATCATCATTGTGTCCTGGCAATGGTTGCCCTTCGCGATCCTGATCCTGATGACGGCCATGCAGTCCCTCGACCAGGAACAGAAAGAAGCTGCGCGCCTGGATGGCGCGGGTCCGATCGCGATTTTCTGGCACCTGACCCTGCCCCACCTGGCTCGCCCGATTGCGGTGGTGCTGATGATTGAAACCATCTTCCTGCTGTCGGTGTTTGCCGAGATTTTCACCACCACCAACGGTGGCCCCGGCTACGCCTCGACCAACCTCGCCTACCTGATCTACAACCAGGCGCTGGTGCAGTTCGACGTTGGCATGGCTTCGGCCGGCGGCTTGATTGCCGTGGTGATTGCCAATATCGCCGCCATCATCCTGGTCCGGATGATCGGCAAAAACCTCACTGACAAGAACTGAGGCCGCAGCCATGACACTTCAACAATCCCGTCGCCTGCAAAGCCTGCTGCTGGGTACGCTGGCCTGGGCCATCGCGATCCTGATTTTCTTCCCGATCTTCTGGATGGTGCTGACCAGCTTCAAGACCGAAATCGATGCGTTTGCCACGCCGCCGCAGTTCATCTTCACGCCGACGCTGGAGAATTACCTGCACATCAATGAGCGCAGCAACTACTTCAGCTTCGCTTGGAACTCGGTGGTGATTTCCTTCAGCGCCACCGCCCTTTGCCTGCTGATCGCGGTGCCGGCGGCCTACTCCATGGCGTTCTATGAAACCCAGCGCACCAAAGGCACGTTGCTGTGGATGCTCTCCACCAAAATGCTGCCGCCGGTGGGCGTGCTGATGCCGATCTACCTGCTGGCCAAGAGCTTTGGCCTGCTGGACACGCGGACTGCGTTGATCATCATCTACACCCTGATCAACCTGCCGATCGTGGTCTGGATGATTTACACCTACTTCAAGGACATTCCCCGCGACATCCTTGAAGCCGCGCGTCTGGATGGCGCCACGCTGTGGCAGGAAATGGTGCGAGTGCTGCTCCCCATCGCCAAGGGCGGACTGGCCTCCACCGTGCTGCTGTCGCTGATCCTGTGCTGGAACGAGGCGTTCTGGTCGCTGAACCTCACCTCGTCCAAAGCCGCGCCGCTGACGGCCCTGATCGCCTCCTACTCCAGCCCCGAAGGTTTGTTCTGGGCCAAGTTGTCGGCCGTCTCGACCCTGGCCTGCGCGCCGATCCTGATTTTTGGCTGGATCAGCCAGAAACAGCTGGTGCGTGGTTTGTCCTTCGGCGCCGTGAAATGAATCGCCAAAAGATCGCAAGCTTCGCCAGCCCTGTAGGAGCTGTCGAGTGCAACGAGGCTGCGATCTCTCTCCAGCCCAACTGAATAAATGACAAGTGGAGGCCCATCATCATGGCCAACCTGAAAATCAAGAATCTGCAAAAAGGCTTCGAAGGTTTCTCCATCATCAAGGGCATCGACCTTGAGGTGAACGACCGCGAGTTCGTGGTCTTCGTCGGCCCGTCTGGCTGCGGCAAGTCCACCCTGCTGCGGCTGATCGCCGGCCTGGAAGAGGTCAGCGACGGCACCATCGAACTGGACGGCCGCGATATCACCGAAGTCAGCCCAGCCAAGCGCGACCTGGCGATGGTGTTCCAGACCTACGCGCTTTACCCGCACATGAGCGTGCGCAAGAACATGTCCTTTGCCCTGGACCTGGCCGGTGTGCCCAAGGCCGAGGTCGAGAAGAAGGTCAACGAAGCGGCGCGCATCCTCGAACTGGGGCCGATGCTTGAGCGCAAGCCCAAGCAGTTGTCCGGCGGCCAGCGCCAACGGGTGGCGATCGGCCGGGCCATCGTGCGCAACCCGAAGATTTTCCTGTTCGACGAACCGCTGTCCAACCTCGACGCCGCCCTGCGGGTGCAGATGCGCCTGGAACTGGCGCGACTGCACAAGGAGCTGCAGGCGACGATGATCTACGTCACCCACGATCAGGTCGAAGCCATGACCCTGGCCGACAAGGTGGTGGTGCTCAACAGCGGGCGCGTCGAACAGGTCGGCTCGCCGCTGGAGCTGTATCACCAGCCGGCCAACCTGTTTGTCGCCGGGTTCCTCGGCACGCCGAAAATGGGCTTTCTCAAAGGCAAGGTCACGCGGCTTGAAGGCCAGGGCTGTGAAGTCCTGCTGGATGCCGGCACCCGGATCAGCCTGCCCCTGAACGGGGCCAGCCTGAGCGTCGGTGGCGCGGTGACCCTGGGGATTCGCCCGGAGCATTTGAACCTGGCGCAACCGGGCGATTGCACGCTTGAGGTCACCGCCGATGTCAGCGAGCGGCTGGGCAGCGATACGTTCTGTCACGTTGTGACCGCGTCCGGCGAAGCCTTGACCATGCGGGTGCGCGGCGATCTGGCGAGCCGTTTCGGTGAGCAACTGAGCCTGCACCTGGATGCTGAACACTGCCACTTATTCGATGCCGAGGGCGTGGCGGTCACCCGTGCGCTGCGCGTCGCCGCCTGATTGCCGAGACTTGTGATGAAACTCAACCGACAGAACCTGCACAACCTCAACCCCGAGGTCGCCCTGCCTGCTTACTCCTTGAGCGAGGTCAGCCAGGGCATTGCCCACATTGGCGTCGGCGGCTTCCACCGCGCGCACCAGGCTTATTACACCGACGCCCTGATGAACACCGGCGAAGGCCTCGACTGGGCCATCTGCGGCGTGGGCCTGCGGGCCGAAGACCGTCGTGCCCGGGATGACCTCGCCAGTCAGGACTACCTGTTTACCCTGTTTGAACTGGGGGACACCGATGACACCGAAGTTCGGGTGATCGGTGCCATCAATGACATGCTGTTGGCCGAAGACGGCGCCCAGGCGCTGATCGAGAAACTGGCCGATCCGAACATCCGCATTGTCTCGCTGACCATCACCGAGGGTGGCTACTGCATCGACGACAGTAACGGCGAGTTCATGGCCCACCTGCCGCAAATCCAACACGACCTGGCCCATCCTGACCAACCGAAGACGGTCTTCGGTTTCCTCTGCGCGGCCCTGGCCAGGCGCCGCGCGGCCGGCACTGCGGCATTCACCCTGATGTCCTGCGATAACCTGCCCCACAACGGCGCTGTCACCCGCAAGGCGCTGCTGGCATTCGCCGCGTTGCGCGACCCCGAGCTGGGCCAATGGATCGACCGCAACGTGAGCTTTCCAAACGCCATGGTTGACCGCATCACCCCCATGACCAGCGGTGCCCACCGGCTGCAATTGCATGACGAACATGGGATCGACGATGCCTGGCCGGTGGTCTGCGAGCCGTTCGTGCAATGGGTGCTGGAAGACAAATTCGTCAACGGTCGCCCGAACTGGGAAAAGGTCGGCGTGCAGTTCACCGATGACGTCTCGCCCTATGAAGAGATGAAAATCAAGTTGCTCAACGGCAGTCACCTGGCGCTGACCTACCTGGGTTTTCTCAAGGGTTATCGCTTCGTCCACGAAACCATGAACGATCCGCTGTTCGTGCGTTACATGCGTGCCTATATGGACCTGGACGTGACCCCGCAGCTGGCACCCGTGCCAGGGATCGACCTGACCGACTACAAGAACACCCTGGTGGAGCGTTTTTCCAACCAGGCGATTGCTGACCAGTTGGAGCGGGTGTGTTCGGACGGCTCGTCGAAGTTTCCCAAATTCACCGTGCCGACCATCAACCGCTTGATTGCCGACGGCGGCGAAACCCGTCGCGCGGCGCTGGTGGTGGCGGCCTGGGCCGTGTATTTGAAAGGCGTGGACGAAAACGGCGTGAGCTACTCGATCCCGGACCCGCGGGCGGCGTTCTGCCAGGCGCTGGTGGCCGACGATGCGCTGGTGACCCAGCGACTGCTGGAGGTAGAAGAGATTTTCGGTACGTCCATCCCCCACTCGCCCGAGTTCGTGGCAGCCTTCGAGTGGTGCTGCAACAGCTTGCGCGAACATGGGGTCACGCGCACGCTTGAGCGGGTGTTGGCCAACACGGACTAAACTGCCACGCGATCCGCTTCCGTGGCGAGGGAGCTTGCTCCCGCTGGGCTGCGCAGCAGCCCCTTGGATCTGCCTGAGACCGCCGGTTGTCAGGTTGATGGGGCCGCTTCGCGACCCAGCGGGAGCAA
>NZ_JABWQV010000027.1 GCF_014268615.1 Pseudomonas tehranensis
GAGTGGGCAATCCCCACTCGCGCCGTCTGCTCAGCACTGATTCAGATCGATCTTGTTTTTTTGCTCCAGGCCTTGTTCGGCGCCAAGGTTTTTGGCTTCCTCCTCACCCATCGCCTGGTAGTGTTTTCGCATCGCTTCCAATTGCTTGAGGTCCAGGGACTCCAGGCCGAGCATCGCGTTGTGTGCATGCTTGGTCGCCCGTATCAGCTCGTCCACCTTCAGATGCAAGATGTCGGTATCGCGGTTCTGTGTGTTCTGAATCAGGAACACCATCAGGAAAGTGATGATCGTGGTCGAGGTGTTGATGATCAGTTGCCAGGTATCGTTGAACTGGAAAAGCGGCCCGCTGGCGGCCCAGAGCACCAACAACACCAGCGCCCCCAAAAATGTCTTGGGGCTCCCCGCCCACAGGGCCAGTTTTTGTGCGATTTTTGCGAAATTCATTGCTGCGTTTCCTTCTGGGATGCACCTGTCTGGTGTGACAGCAACGAAGCGATGAAAATTCTACCGACATGGGCGGCGCGGCCTTAAGTTCATTGACCCGCAAGGTCGTCGCAACCATTTGCCGTATCCGGAGGTCACTGCTTAAAGCCCTCAATCGGAGTACACCATGAATCTTGCGCGCACTTTTTGCTTGACCTGTTGCCTGTTCGCCCTGCAAGGCTGCTTTGACAACTCGGACAACGAGACCAAGGACAACACCGATGGCACCAAGTCGTCGGTGCAGATGCAGGAGTCCGGCTCGGAGAAAAAATAACCGGCTTGTTGCAAGAGCTGGATGTGTGAGCCCTGCGGGCGATGGCGTCGGATCAGCGGAATCGATGTCGGCTGACCGGGTGCTATCGCGAGCAGGCTCGCTCCCACAGGGTGTGGGGCAGGTCTGCTTTCAACGTCCTTGCTGCAACACCTTCAGCGCCGCCGAAGCGAGAAACCCGGAACGGCTTTTTTCTTCAGGATGGTGCAGCACGTAATCGTCGATACGGTTCAGCAGATAGCCGGGCAAGGTGATGTTGAGCTTCTGCGCCTTACCCAGATATTTGGTCACATCAATATCCACCAGCGCCCAGGTGCAGCCTGCGTATTTAGCATTGGCCGCATGCAAGGTGACTGTATTGGCCGATGGAATCGGCGAGCCGTCCTCCGCTAGAATCTCGAAGTGCCCCTCAATAGCCTCGCGGGCCATCGCCATGGCATCGTCCAGGTCATCGCCAGCAGAAAAACAACCGGGAATATCTGGTACTTCAACGCCCCAGGCGTGCTTCTCATCGCCCATGGAAATTGCAATCGGGTAAAGCATGTCAATCGTTCTCCGGGAGTGCATCACCTCCGCGTGGTGTGCTTGGTGGGTACTATCCCCACCTTGCTCTGATGATCAACGCTATAACCACCGAGTGTAAGCAAGCGCTGTCATCGCAACCCAGTCTAGAAGCCGCGTCATACAAGGGCGGCGGTGAGGCGGGTTGGGGTTATTTCTGGATGTGAGAAGAACAACGAAATGCATCCGCGCTACGACTGCTGCACAAACGTCAGCCGCACAGCAAACCCAATCAAAAGACTCCCAAACAACCACTGCTGCATACGCTGGGCCGAAGGAGAGCGCTGGAGCCAGCGCCCGAGCGCCACGCCCACCAGCGCATAGGCGCTGTCAAACAGCAAGCCGACGCTGACCAACACCACGCCGAGGGTTGCAAACTGCCCAAGCACTGGCCCGCCCTGTGGGTCGATGAACTGCGGTAACAACACCGAGCAAAACAGCAGCGCTTTGGGATTGAGCAGGTTGGTCAACAACCCGCGTCGAATCGCCTGCTGCCACTGTCGTCTTCCTGCCTCAACGCCGGCCCCTTCAAAGCTTGGCAACAACGAAGTGCGCAGGCATTGAAAACCAATCCATAGCAAGTACGCGGCACCGGCCAGGCGCACCACGTCAAAGGTCCAGGGCGCGGTCTTGAACAACGCCGAGAGCCCCAACGCTGCCAGCGCGACATGACACCCCCGAGCGATCCCCAGACCCACGGCTGTCGCCAGCGCCGCGCCTTTACCCTGACGAGCGCCGGTTTGCAGCAGCAGGATCATGTCCGGGCCGGGCAACAGATACACCACCACTAACGCCATCAAAAACAACCAGAGCTCTGCCACACCATCCCCCTGCATATCGACGATTTCGGTAGGGCCAGTCTAGGGCTGACGGGCAGGGCAGGTGGTTGCGAAGTCAGCTTCTAAAGCTTCTGAAATTGGCATAACCTGCCAAGCAATCACGATGTTCAATCGGAAACTGCCAATTCATGAAACTGGATGCCTTCGACCGCAAAATCCTCGCCGCGCTGCAACGCGACGGCCGCCTCAGCAACGTGCAACTGGCCGAAGAAATCGGCCTGTCCGCCTCACCGTGCCTGCGCCGCGTGCGGATGCTGGAAGAGGCCGGCGTGATTCGCGGCTACCAGGCCGTCCTCGATCGCGACGAAGTGGGTCTGGGGCTGACAATCTTTGTCGGCGTCAAGGTTGAACGGCACAACGACGAACAGGCCGAAGCGTTTCGCCAAGCGGTCACGGCGTTGCCGGAGGTGATCTCGGCGTTTCTGGTGTCAGGCGAATCGGACTTTCTGTTGCAAGTGGTGGTGCCGGACTTGCGGGCCTACGACCGTTTTCTCACTGGGCGACTGCTGAAGTTGCCGGGGGTGAGTGACATCCGGAGCAATTTTGCGATTCATACGGTGAAGACGCCGGGGGCGCTGCCGTTGGGGCATTTGCCGGGGGGCGGTTGATATTTTCGGGTGTTCCCGCCTGCACTGATCGGAACCGTGCAAACAATAGGATCCAGCACCCTGTGCATGTTGGCGATGTGCGGCCGGCCCATTTCGCGTCATGCCGCTTGCGCAGGCGGCTTCTTACAGGCATCCGCGTATTCCCGCTGAATGCCCCTGAGCGCCCGTTACACCGGTTTTGAATTCAGACTCACACTCTAGAGACAGTGTTCTATGCTGCTATTAAGCCCCGCGTAGTGATAGTGACCGTAAACGACCGTTCACTGCGGCTCTGTATCCGGCCTTTACCCTTGCCAACGGACGGCGCCTGATATGAACCAGTTGACCAGTTATACCGACACCAACGACCCGTTGAATCAACGCATCTTGAACAACCTGGAAGCGGGGCGGCCTGGCGGTCTGAAAGTAGATCTCTATCTGGGTGACCAACCTGCGCTGGATCTGACCACGAATAACCTGACGCTTTTATCGAGCCAGCAATACCCGTACACAGCCCTCGGAACGATAGGCATACGAAAGTTGCTGGATCCGCCCGAGAGTAGCGTGGTCAGCCAGATTGTGAACCGTCACGCTGTACTGCCGAGCAATTCCAGCGCCGACCAACTCGTTCTACTCGACGTGCAGGGCCAAACTGAAATCTCACAGGCACTGAGGCGGGATGCGCGTCATACCCAAGGTAGCGCCCATAGTCATCCGCTGTTCGACTCAACTAATCAGCATGTGCAGTGGATTCGGACGCATCGTGCGCAGATGTTGCTGGCATTCGAGGATATACGGCAGCAAGGGATCGTGCGTCGGCAGGCAAAAGAAGCGTGGGATCACTACGACGCCGTTTCCAGGCTCGACGCCCCGACCAGGGAAGCGGTGAACACCTGGCTTCAGGGGGAGGATCACAGCCTCGGCTGGGACCGGTTCAAAAGAAACGATGTCAAATCTGGAAATCGCTTGAGCACCCACTACACGAACCTTCGTGGAGATCTGAAGACCTCGCAGTCCATAACGTCGGCCCGCGGGGAATATGCAGCAAGCAAACTCCTGATCACCGCGTATGGCACGGACTACCAGATGAAAATGGGGAAGTCCGCAAACGGGATGCGCCCCAATGGAATAGACCAGATCTGGGTCAAACGCGACATGCGCACAGGCAACGTAATTGAGTACCTGATTGTTGAAGCGAAAGGAAGCGTCAACGCGACACTGGGTCATCCCAGTACCGGCCAGCAAATGTCACCCAAATGGTTGTTCTGGTGCCTTATCAATATGGCAAACAAAAACGCATCGTACATAGGGCCTGAAACGAAGACGGATTTACCTGTAAAAATCCTCAACGCATTAATCAACCCAGGGGGGATTCCCGTTCGAGGCATTGTCTTTCACTCGCTCCACGGATCGAAGAATGAAAGCAAGGTCGTGCAGATGAACGATATCGGACTCTACCAATTCGCGTCTGCATTTGAGAACGCATCGAAAGGTGGCGGACTATTCACCAACGCGCCTACACAACAGTACATCGCGTTTAAGTGACGAGGGGCGGCTCACTCGGCTGCCCCTCACCCATTCAACGACATCGGCCTATGGCCCCCCGATGGCAGGCGCCAATATTGTTTTCGTGTAGCGGCCGTCACCTGTATGGATCTAAACCTGCGAGCGAGCAGAGGCCTGGTCGCGGGTTTTCCAAAGCGATAGCAACACACCGCCCAGCAACAAAGCCAGGGTCACGCTCAGGGAAATCACCGCCGGAATCTTGCCGATGATGCCGACCAGGAAAATCTTGCCGCCGATAAACACCAGCACCAGCGCCAGGGCGTACTTGAGATAGGCGAAGCGGTGAATCATCGCCGCCAGAGCGAAATACAACGCACGCAGGCCAAGGATGGCGAAGATGTTAGAGGTATAGACGATGAAGGGATCCTGAGTGATGGCAAAGATCGCCGGCACGCTGTCCACAGCGAACACCAAGTCGGCACATTCAATCAGCACCAGGGCCAGGAACAACGGCGTCGCCCAGAGCACGGACGTACCACTGGCATCCGCCTGGCGGACGAAGAAGCGCCCTTCATGCAAGCGATCGGTAACCCGCATGTGTTTGCGCAGGAACTTCACCAGCAGGTTTTCGCTAAGGTCCGGGTGGTCATCGATCTTACTGAACAGCATCTTGGCCCCGGTCAACAGCAGGAAGATGCCGAACACGTAGAGAATCCAGCTGAACTCGGCGATCAGCGCCGCACCTAGGCCAATCATGATCGCGCGCAGCACGATCACACCGAGAATGCCCCAGAACAGCACCTCGTGCTGATACTTACGCGGGATTGAGAGAAAGCTGAAGATCATCGCCATCAGGAATACGTTGTCCATCGACAACGATTTCTCGATCAGAAAGCCGGTGTAGAAATCCATCCCGGCGTCACCGCCCTTGACCTGCCAGACCCAGAGCCCAAACAGCAAACTGGCCGTGATATAGCCAGCAGACAGCAGCAGGCTTTCACGCACGCCGATTTCTCGATGCTCACGGTGTAACACCCCGAGGTCGAAGACCAACAGGCTGATAACGATGCTGATAAAAACGAGCCACAACCACGTGGCGGTGCCGAGAAAGTCGGCAAAAAAGAACGGTTCTAGGGCAGTCATAAGCCCCTCCTCTCAGTGTCGAAGTTGTACAAACTGCAACTCCGACATGGCAGCGATTCGCTGTCAGAGGGGCCCGGCGTTGTGGGAAAAAATTTAGAGAGGCGTGGGGGAATTCTCAATCAGGTAAGGGTTGCAAGGTGTTTCGGTGGGGGAGGGGGTGGCTGAGGTTGGAGTGTTGATTGATGGAAATTGAGTAAAGCCTGCTTTCCTGGAGAGGTTCAAAGACTCATCTTGAGGCCAGAGGTACGCTTTGGCTGATGGCTGATGGCTGACTGTTATGACCGGTAGAAAATGGCCGGTTCTGCCTTTCTTCAAGGGCAGCTTTCGGCCAAGAGCGGACGTTTAGAGCAGAGAAATCAATCTGTTCTCTTTTCCCAATGGACATCACCGCGGCGTACGCAGGGCTATCGCGTGGTGCGCGCAGCGCTCTCTACAAGCACCTGAGCACTTGGCGCCGCGCAATGAGGCGAAGCATGGACTTCGCGTACGCTAACGTTATGCCTGAGCCAATGCATTAACGAACCACTCGTAGAGTGCCTGTGGGGAGTATTGGGGAAAATACGCAACTAGCACGGTTGAAATTACAAGCACCAGCACCACCAACAGCGCGGTAAGTAGCTTTACCAACGTCGAGAGAGGTGGATTGGGCGGGCCGTATTTATTAATCGCTTTACGCCCCGGAAGCATGATGAGCGGAAGCGTTATCACAAAGCCGATAACAGGGAACACCCAGAGAATTCCCCATATCGGACTCCAGCCTAGATCACGTGCCCTGCGTACCAGTAGAGACACGTCGAGCAGGATGGCAGGAATGACAACGGTGACACCGACTATCAGCAAAACGACCAGTTGATGGCGCAACCCCACCATAAAGAACGACAGCAAAATGCACGGAAGAACCAGCACCAAGGGCACACGAATCAGCCAGAAGCGCGCCAGAGAAATACGCCCGGAAAAATCAAAAATCTTGGGTTTTGAAAACGTGACAACCTCGTCGTCAATCAGTTGGGCGTCGCCCGGCTGGTAGGGGTTTTCGATTTCGCTGCTGATGCTGCCGAAAACGGGTTCTATCCTGGCCATTTAGTGCTATTCCCTTGTGTTTGATGGTGCTATTCACGTCACAACGTTTCCGCCTCATATCTAATCGAAGGCCGGCATCAAACTCAAGAGAAAAGACGCTATCGTGTAAGGGGGGCTGTGTGCACCACAGAATGTGTGGGTCTGTCGCATGGTGCGCGCAGTACACCTTATGAAGTGTTTTGCCGCTAGTAAGAAGGCGGGTCATGTCCCTACTCTGAACGACGGCTTCTGGCCGATTTCTGCCCGTCGTGAGGGGCTGCAAACGATCCAAAACTGACGGTCGGCTTGGTTCATATCCAGATTCAGCAAGCCGGTCGCTCGCCCAACCGCTCTACCAACCTTACGAGATAACCGTCGGCATCCTGGACGATGAATTCTCTCTGGCCTACTTCTACATTTTCAGCCCGATACCAGGTGTCTTTGCATTCTCGGTAGAGTGAAAATCCAGCCTGATCAAGTTTTTGGATGATTGGGGCGACAGCCTCAACATCAATCTGTAGGTTGATGCCTCTTCCAAACGGCCTGGTCAACGGCGCCGTCAGCCATTGACCCGCGTCCGAATCAACCTGTTCAAGCATTACTTGAGCTCCATTCAAATTAAGGTATGCAAATCCATCTTCCGGACGTTGATAAGCTACTTTGAACCCCAGGCAAGAAACCCAAAAAGCTAAGCTACCCTCCAGGTTGGTAACCATTAATTCTGGAACCAGTTTGTTACGTTCGAACATGGGATGACTTCCATTTCACAAGGCTGATTGGGCCATGAGCGGCCACTCGAACACATCACCTGGATCAGCTGTTTTGCAGGACGAAGCGGTCACCGATGTTCCGCTGCCAACATTGACCTGAACTGAGAAATGACCTCTGAAGATAGCCCAGCACCTTCGAACACTGCGCAGGTGAAGCTAACGGGTGCAGGGCCTGGAGCAGTTATGATGCGGTCTGCAACCACAGCTACCGGACTGTTTCGATAAAGCGTGCGCCCTTCATAACCTACGGCATTCTGTTGTAAGAAGTCAGCGCTGTTCGAGGTATGAGGGACCGTGTCGAGAAGCCCGGCCCTAGCAAGTGCCAGAGTTCCCCCACAGATACCGGCAATTGTCGCTCCATTTGAACGACTAGCATGAAGAAAGCTTCGAATATCCGGTGCTTCTGCACTTTCCCAGACCATTCCTCCAATGACGACAACAACGTTCGGTTTCCAGTCCAGACAATGTTGCAAACTGCTATCGACCGTTACAGCCAATCCACCCTGCGAGCGGAACTGACCCGTAGCAGAAGCGAAAAACCTGACGTCGATCCCGTAAAACGGGGACGCAGTTCCAGCAATGAAAGCATATTCCCAGTCCGCAAAACCGGGTGTAAGTATCAATCCCACACGTGCCATCAGTCAGAATCCTCCATGAATGCCAATAACATTTGGCGACAACAAACATACATCAAGGGTTTCTTTGGGTCGATTGAAGCCCCTTGCGACAGGCAGCGATCGGCCAAAAAACAGTCGTTTGAGGAGGGGTAAGTCCAGTGCTGCCGACAATTCAGTCCCAAAAAAAAATCAACGAAACGCTCGATGTTTGTTGCGTATAAACACATCCCAAGGCGCATGTTTAAAGACATCCGGCGTTACGTCCTAAAGGCTACGACACCTTGCGTCCTTACTTACGCGTGCGTCAGAATCCGCTGGCTTGTGCGCTTTGCCCCTCGGCCTCTATCGTTTACCTGCCACTGCCCATCAGTGGTCGGGTTTAGTCGCCCGGTCGGTTTTAGCAAGGTGCATGAGCGCCATTCAGTCAGGTCATTCTATTCCTGTACTTGATGGTGGTTGTGCGCAGGGCGCCCTTGGGCGCGCCGGGTTTGCTAATTCCACCGGTCGACTAACCTGCGTACAGCCGCCACCCTCTTTTAGTCGAGAGCGGTTGCGGCCCCAACTCTGGAATTAGTCATATGTTCAAAGTTACCCCCAACCCCCCGGATATCAATCCAGTACCCTACGACGCCTCTCTCGATCCTAAGAAGCTAAAAGAGGCGGCAGACCGCGCACTCAACTTCTACCTCAATCCCGGGGCGCGGAAAACGCAGATACCGCCCCGCAAGTCCGGCAACATCTTCCTCATCGACCCAACGGTGGATGACGAAACGCTGCTTGTCCACGCCTGCGAATCGCTGGCGTCGGCCAGCGATATGGCCAGTGATATCGCCGGCGCAATGGAAGGCTCGCAGCGCAACACGATGATGGTGCTGCAACAGGTGATCATGTTGAGTGAGTTAGCGGTGAATCGCGTACTGGATAATCAGCAGTTACCTGGGTAGTCGCCAGGTACGTTGTGAGGGCACCTGCGCCCTCACAGCATTGATTTTGCCTACAGCCAAGCGGGAACCATCCGCTATCCACAACTGCGCAGATCGGAAATAGTGGCACCGCAGACGGACTATAGGAAATGAGCGACTGACGTCCGCTGGCTTTGTTTCACTGACTCAGCAGGGCCCCCGATCAGGGAGGAGAAAAAGACATGTCCACACATCGAAGTTATCAATCAAGCATCGAGCAATTACATCGTGAGGTGGAGGCTTTAGCTGAAGAAATGAGGCGCCCGACCCCATTCCGCGTTACGTGGTTGCCGTTCAGCATCGGTGCAGGGTTCGCTCTGACCGTGTTTGTCGTCGTCGCTTTTGTCGCTAAGCATGTTTGATGCTCTATCGCTGAGATACCCTTTTTGGTCATGCCGTGGCGGTAGCCGGCTCAAGGCGTATTCGGCTTGCAAGAGGGGGGCTCGATGACGTCGAGGGCGTGGAAATGGGAACGTCTTTATTTTGGACGGAGACGGTGAGCATGACCGAAAAGGGGACGGGCCGAAAAGCGACGTTAAATCTGAAATTTATCGGCACGTCAGCAGATGTGGATTTCGCGCAGAGGCGCGATTTCCAGTCCGGTTTTGAGTACCTGTCGCGTTCGAAAATTTACACAGCCTGGACCCCTTGCTGCCGGTTGTGACAGGCAGCATGGGGCCAATCTCTCTCGTCCGCTGCGTCGGCAGCCGTGGCAGTGCATCTTTGAGATAGGCATACGGATCATGCCCATGCATGCGTGCTTAGATATCCAGGCAAATTTTTCCGAAATGCTGATTGGTTTCCTGATACTTGAACGCTTCGACAATCTCGCTTAAAGGGAAATGACGATCGATAATCGGGCGCATGCCATTAGCATTGATGGCTCGGATCATGTCCTGCTGCTGGCTGCGGCTACCCACCAATACACCCTGCAGACGCACTTGCTTGATCAGTGCCGGTACAAAATTCATTGCACCACTTACGCCACTCAATATGCCGATGACGGAGATGTGACCAGCAACTCGAACTGCACTCATCGATTGCTCAAGCGTCGCAGGACCGCCGACTTCGATGATGTGGTCAACACCACGGCCACCCGTTAGCGCGCGCGCAGTTTCGCCCCAGTTGAGGTCTTTGCGGTAATTGATCACATGATCAGCGCCTAGCGCTTTCAGACGTTCAAGTTTTTCGTCGCTTGAAGAGGTCGCAATAACGGTAGCACCGGCCATTTTAGCGAACTGCAGGGCGAAAATTGAAACGCCACCAGTGCCTTGGACGAGCACGGTGTCGCCCGGCTTGAGTGAGTCATCGGCCATCAGGGCGCGCCATGCAGTAAGGCCGGCGGTGGTAAGCGTCGACGCTTCAGCATGGCTGTAGCCAATAGGCGCGAGGGTGAACGATGTGGCGTTGGCCGTCACTTGCTCACGAGCGTAGCCGTCAATGCCATCACCTGGCACGCTGACAAAGCCTTCAACCAGTGGTGCACCGTTGATCCATTCCGGGAAGAAGGTGCTGACGACCGAGTCACCCACCTTGAATTCAGTTACATCTGGGCCGACAGCAATGACTTCACCTGCACCATCGGCCATGGGGATGCGTTTTTCGCTAGGGCCCCACATACCGCTGACCACCGCGAAGTCGTGGTAGTTGAGCGAGTTGGCATGAAGGCGTACGGTGATTTCGCCACGCGCTGCGGCTCGGACTTCGCTGCTGCCAACCACAACCTTTTCATAGCCGCCACCGGGTTCAACGAAGATAGTTTTGCTGCTCATAGGGGTTTCCTCATGTTTTCTCATTACGCGAAATAACGAAATGAAGGTTTAAAAATTACAATTCGATGAGCAGCCTAGCCGCAAAGTCATCAATCGCCTGCTCATTGCGCCGGTAGTAAGTCCACTTTCCGATGCGGGTGGTCAGCACGAAGCCTGCACGTTGCAAGATAGCTAAATGTGCAGACGCGGTAGAAGGTGAAAGCCCGGCCTTGTGCTGCAAATGGGTGACGCACACGCCTATCGCAGGATCGCCATGATCCTGAGGGGGGAAATTGCTGAGCGGGTCTTTGAGCCACTCCATCATTTGCATGCGAGTGTCATTGCCCAGGGCTTTGAGCTGTTCGAGTATCATGGGCGGCAATGCTACGCTTTTTTACGAAATGTTCAATAAGTAATCTATTACCCAACGCAAAGGATTGAAATCAAAAAACGCATTCAGCTGAATCGAGCCTGCTTTTTGTGGGCGCATTGAATGACTGCTTGGACTACCCCGCTCTGGTAGACATCCCCGGTATGCTTGAACGACTGCTTCTGGCCGATCACTGCCTTTCGCACCGGACACCCATCCTCGGACAAGCTACATAGCCAGAAGGAAATCGGCAGACGGGCCGCCCGTCACGCTGCCGCTCACCAGCCTATCGACGCTCTGAGGTGCCTGCCGTGCGCAACGAGCACGATTCAAAGCCCAATCAACGAGGCCAAAGGTGATAGCCAGCACCCAGTCTTCCCGCCCCGAATCTAACGCAGTGCTGCCGGCAATTCGGTCCCCAAAACATCAACGAAACTCTCGATGTTTGTTGCGTATAAGCACATCCCAAGGCGTATGTTTAAAGACATCCCGCGTTACGTCCCAAAGGCTACGACACCTTGCGTCCTTACTTACGCGTGCGTCAGAATCCGCTGGCTTGTGCGCTTTGCCCCTCGGCCTCTATCGTTTACCTGCCACTGCCCATCAGTGGTCGGGTTTAGTAGCCCATAGGTTTTGGTATGGTGCATGAGCGCCATTCAGTCAGGTTTTTTCCTGCACTTAATGGTGGTTGTGCGCAGGGCGCCCTTGGGCGCGCCGGTTTTGCCAATTCCTCCGGTCTACTAACCTGCGTACAGCCGCCACCTTCTTTTAGTAGAGAACGGTTGCGGCTCCACTTTAGGAATTGTCAAACATGTTCAAAGTAACTCCAAACCCCCCGGATATCGATCCAGTACCCTACGACGCCTCTCTCGATCCTAAGAAGCTAAAAGAGGCGGCAGACCGCGCACTCAGCTACTACCTCAACCCCGGGGCGCCGAAAACGCAGATACCGCCCCGCAAGTCCGGCAACATCTTCCTCATCGACCCAACGGTGGATGACGAAACGCTGCTTGTCCACGCCTGCGAATCGCTGGCGTCGGCCAGCGATATGGCCAGTGATATCGCCGGCGCAATGGAAGGCTCGCAGCGCAACACGATGATGGTGCTGCAACAGGTGATCATGTTGAGTGAGTTAGCGGTGAATCGCGTACTGGATAATCAGCAGTTACCTGGGTAGTCGCCAGGTACGTTGTGAGGGCACCTGCGCCCTCACAGCATTGATCTTGCCTACAAAGGAAGCGGGAGCCATCCGCTATCCACAGTTGGGTGGATAGGAAATAGTGCCCGGCAGAACGGAGTGCACGATGGGTGATAAGCGATGGGCTTCCGAAATATTTTGCCGGTTTCGCAGAAGGTGTCACTGACAAAGAAGCAAAGCCCTACCAGGTACGTGATGCTCGGGCTTTCCTTGAACAAACAGGAGTTACCCCGTGAACGTGATGAATTATCAAGGCTACGCCGCCCGAATCGACTACAGCGATGAGGACGGCCTGTTTGTAGGCCACATCGCTGGTATTAAGGATGTCGTCGGGTTTCACGGCGAATCTGTCACCGAGCTTCGAGCGGCGTTTGAGGAGGCGGTAACTGATTATCTGGAGACGTGTGCCAAGCTGGGGCGAGCACCGCAGAAGCCCTATTCTGGCAATCTCAGCCTACGCCTCGCCCCGCGCTCCATGCCACAGTCGCCGTAAAAGCTCAGCTTGCCCACAAAAGCATCAAACATCAGCCATAAAAAAACCGGCCACCAAGAGCCGGTTTTTTCATATCCCCCGTCAAATCACATGACGTGAGACCAGAATCTGATTGGAGCGGGTGAAGGGAATCGAACCCTCGTTATCAGCTTGGGAAGCTTTTACTAGTGCAGTCTCATGGTGTCACAGGGGATATCAATTCCAGTCGGTAGCCCAGTAGAATCGCGGCTCTTAGAGGGTGGTGTTCAATCGTGTTGTTTCACTCGCTATCACCTTAGATCTGGCCGACTGTCACCAGGAACTGTCACCAATGCTCACGGAAAAGCAGATTCAAGCGCTGAAACCTCGCGAGAGGGACTACGTCATTTCAGATGGCCGCACGGCAAAAGGCGAAGGGGTACTCGTTCTTAAGGTGCGTCCCAGCGGGACAAAGGAGTTTTACTTTCAACGGCATGTCGCCGGTAAAAAGAAACTGACCAAGCTCGGTACATGGCCGGAGATGAAACTCACGACCGCGCGGGATAAGTGCCGTGAAGAAAAGGGGGTGCGAGCCTCGCCTGGTACGTTCCAGGATCTGCTTGATCTTTACGTAAAGAAGCTCGAAACCGAAGGCGCTGCATCGGCTGCCGATGTTAAGTGGTCTCTCAAGCATTATGTGAGTGATCCGTTCCCGGATCTGGTGAGCAAGCCAGCCTCGCTCGTCGGCCCCGTCCAGATTCGCAACATCATCGTAAAGATGATCAACGCTGGCATCACCACTTACTGCAATCGTGTCAGGTCTCAGCTGCATGCAGCTTTCCAGGTGGGGCTGGAGCAGGAATACAACCCGCGCAGTTATCTCAAGGTTCAGGTGCGGTTCGGTCTGGTGAGCAACCCGGTGGCCAGCGTGCCGGTCCAGGACGAT
This sequence comes from Pseudomonas tehranensis, assembly GCF_014268615.1. Classification (GTDB taxonomy): domain Bacteria; phylum Pseudomonadota; class Gammaproteobacteria; order Pseudomonadales; family Pseudomonadaceae; genus Aquipseudomonas; species Aquipseudomonas tehranensis. The sequence goes on from NZ_JABWQV010000027.1 coordinate 13,515, forward strand.
TGGGAGCAGCCTGGTGATCGTGCCCTTTCTACGGAGGAGCTGGCGACACTCTGGCAGCTATTACCTGAGCATTTGAGCCTGGTGACATCCGAGCTGCTGAAATTCCTGATCGCATCCGGCGGCCAGCGGCCGGAGCAAGTTTTGGCTACCGAGCGGCGCCACTACCTCAAGGACCACCTGATAATCCGGAATAGGAAGGGAAAAAGCGGGGGCAAGGGGATCGAAGGGGAGCGGTCGTTACACGTCGTGCCGTTCAACAAACTGATGCGCCAAAGTCTGAAAGTGATGGATGAAGTCAGCGAATCCAGTGCCTACCCGTTTATAGGCAAGGCGGATGGTAAGGCGCTGCACACGCAATCGCTGTCCCGGGCAGTTACAAAGCTCTACGGTCGTCACACGGAGAAATTCAACGGTCCTTTCACCCTGCGCGATATTCGCCGCACATGCAAAACGCTGATGGGCGTGGCGGGGCTTGATAAGGAATTGAAGGACCGGATTCAAGGGCATGCATTCGGCGATGTAGGATCGAAACATTACGATCGGTACACCTACTTCAAAGAGAAAAAGTCCGGCCTGCAGCGGTGGTCAGTATGGCTGCAGAAGAACGTAATCGATGCAAATCTTCCAAATAAATGAGGCCGCTTAAGCGGCCTCGGTTGGTTTCCATTCTGTAGGATTTTGCTGCCAGGCGACGATAGCAGATTCTCGCCATCCCACTCTGCCGGGAGAGATCGAAACAGGGCGTGGAAATCGTCCGCTTTTCATTGCCCGCCAAAGCGTTGCGTGTGACAGGGATGTAACGGCGATAACGTCCCGTTCCCTCATAAATCGATCCAGCTTACTCACCTTCGACTATCTCCCTTGCAGCGCTGGTAAAGGTTTTTCCGACTCAATAAAACCGGTGCTGTGCCCCTCGCCATCCATCACTTTGAGAAACATCACCTCAACCTTCGCGGAGTCAACCAGGACTTTTCCCACTTCAGCAATTGCTTTGGCTCGCTCGATCTCCATCGGTTTGTCTTGGTCCTGAAGCGCCTCCAGGGTGGCAAACAGATGATTTCTCAGATCGGTCATTTTGTTATTCATTGGTGGCCTCGATCGTTCTTTTCAGTTTGCCCAGCAGGCGAATGGTTTGCTTGAGCTCCGGTGGAAATCGCTGAATCGTGTTGCGGCTCATCAGTTCGCGCCGCGTGATCAGTTCCAGATTGCCAACAGAGCAGTTTGTATGGTCTGCGGTTCTGAAGACCAGCACCATGCCCTTTGGAATAGCGCCATGCACTGCCTCCCAATTGCGACGGTGCGTCCATTCCCATTTGTTGGGCTCGGCCACCTTAATTTTCAGATACCCGTCCGAGGCCAGCACCTCTGTGCCGATAGGCACGTGATTGTGTGGCAGGTGCCCACTTGTGAATTGTGTCTCTGTGGATCTGCCACCTGCTGCGAACGGCTTTCCTTTGTTCCAGGTGCCATGTCCTTTTTGAAAGCGCGTCGCCGTGCCTATGTTGCCGTCACGACGTAGCCGGCCTGAATGCTCGCTAGCCAAGAACTCTGCGCTGCGCTTCAGGCCGAGCTCTTTTGCTTTGCCATAAATCGCGGACTTCGGGCGGCCAAAAATTTCAACCAGTTGTGACATCGGGGTGGTGGCGTACAGCGACCCCAGCCGCGACTCCTCGGATGTCGTCCAGAAACGCCGGCGGTTGGATGGCGTTTGGGGAGTTTTACTGGCAGAGCGTGCTCTGGCTCGTTCTAAAGCTTGTTGTGCGATGGTATTCATGGTTCAGATCCTTAATGCCTAGTCCGGCGGCGACCTTTTGCAACTTTCGCGGCAAGCTTTTCCGCCATCAAGGCAGCCCATTCTTCTGTTTTCCGTTGCTGACGTTGCTTGCTGCAGCGTTCGTGTCGCCGGATCGATCGAGCACGCCCGCAGATGTCGCAAATGCTGGGAAGGTCAAGACGGTGGCTGGCCATGGTGGGTCGCAGGCGGGTGGTCGATTCAGGCATTGGATACCTCCGCTAACGCTAATTCTTCGAAGCCAGGAAGTTGCACATCTGCTGCAACAACACGGATACCACACCACCCGAAGTCGTCCCCTTCGATCTCACCGCCCCAACCTTCATTGCAGTGCAGCTTTTTGGTCGCGGCTTTCGCTGGGTAGCTGTGGCAGGTGGCAGTAAAGTGTCCGCCCCTGTCCTCCAGCATTTCGCAAATGACCTCCAGCCCAGCTAGTCGAACGACCGTGCGGATAGCGTCGCCGTCCTCTTCGCTAAGGCGATCCTCCGCACCGGTCCAGAAGTCGTTGATCATGTTCGCGCGTTCGATGGTCAGACGATCCAGTCTGACTTCAAGGATGACCTCGAAGTCTTTCCACGTGTCCTTCACCTTGAATTTCTTTATGTTCTCGACGGTGCAGTGGGATGGGGCATCAGTCATCATGCGTCCCCCAGCAATGCACGGGTCAGCGCGTTTCGCTGGCCAGCCGCAGTGAGCTTGTGAAGCGGCTGGATGCTGGTGCGGCCGTTGCGGCTGCGAAGCTTTGCGATGCCGCCATCGAGCCCGATTACTTTGGCTTCTTTGACGGAAAGGGCGTAGCCGCCGGCAGTTGCCGTCATCTTCACGTAGGTGACTTGGTCACCGATGCTAATCGTGTTCATGGTAGCCTCGGCAGCGCCGCCGTTGAGGGTTTGATCTAGCATGGTTCTCTCCTTTCAGGGGTGGCAGGTGCCATGGGGTTGCAGCCCCATGGCACCAACTTTGGTTTATCTGAGGATCCAAATCATCAAGTCCGGCACCTGGACCGCGACGACCGCCATCAACGCCACTGTCACGACTGCGCCGATGAATTGCCCGAGCAGGGCACTACGTCCGGTTTGTTCAAGTTGTTCTGTGTCTCGCATGGTTCTCTCCTTTCAAGGGTGCCGGTTGCAGCCGGCGTTACAGGTTGCTGTCTGGTAGTCGCACCAGGTACAGCACCAGGTCTTCAAATTCATTGGCGTCCTCGACGCATGATTGCCAGTCCAGCACCGCCTGGATCTGAAGTTTTGAGCAGTTCAGCACCATGATTTCGCACTGACCGTCCGTAGCCCTGACCTCCAAAATGTCGACCAGACCGTTGGCGCCGTAGGCGTCGGCTTGCACCGTTTTGCGATGGTAGTTACCAAGCTCGCTGAGCAATTCGGATACGCGGTCTTGCAGTCCCTTCGCGTCACTCCGATCAGTGCTGGCGATGATTTGAATCTGCATGGTTCTCTCCTTTCAGGGCTGTTCGGCGCGGGTTGCAGCCCTACGCCTGGAAGATCCAGCACTTAACGGTGGGTGATTTGGTGATCGTGTTGTTTGTCCGCGTTGCCTGATACGCACGCACAGCGCTATCAACGGCCTTGTTCGATTCCAGGAATTTGCGGCAGCGGGATTCCTTCAGGCGATCGCGCAGCTCGCTGACGTCGGCCAGTTTTTGCCGGTGCTCTGCGGCTCGTTCTACGAACTCGTTGAGGTTGATGGCGATGATGTTGTCTTTTTTGCTGTGGTTCACCACCGGGCCGTCGGCGTCGAGGCCTTGCAGGTATTCGTAGACTTCCCAGAATTCGGCAACAACCGGGTGGTCTGCGCTGATCGAGCTCTGGCGCTCGATGGCCATCGAGACGATGCAGCGCTGGGTAGCACTGATCTGGGCGTCGCTCAGCGGTACCAGCGAACGAATGCAGTCGACCAGGCCGAGCAGTTGGGCGTGGTTTTTTACGATCCTCTCGACGCGGATATAGCCTCTCAGCTGGTTGCCGCAGTGTTGGCAAGCCGCCTTTTCGTTTGTGGCGGGGTATTCGGTGTCGCAGCTGATGCAATGGGTGTGAAGTCGACGCAGGCGAGCCTCATGGGCCGGCATTTTGTCGGCAAGCGTGGCCATGACATCGCTTTCACGCTTCACCGCCTGCAGTAGAAAATGGCTTAGCTTATTGCCGTCCAGGGCGGTGAGTTGGTCAGCCGCGGCTCTGCTTTCGGGGGTCACGTTCGGCCGCACAAAATGAAGCTTCACAATCCGCGTCATGATGGCTTCGGATGCGATAACAGGCGCGTTCTGGCTGATTGCGATCGTGCCTCGGAACGGTGGCTCGTAGGTTTCGTTGCCGGCAGTTTTGACGCCCTTTGTCGCCAGGGTGCCGCCGCCGAAATAGTCCTTCAGCTCATCCCATTCGAAGTTTTTCGCGTGGGATTTGTCGTCGCCGCTCCGATCGGATTCGAGTAGAACCACCGGCATGCCGGAAACCTGGCCCATCAACCGGCTGCGGCCGGCCTTGGTGGATTTCGATGGGTCAAACCCTTCGTAGCCGGCGCGGCCGAGCAGCTTCCACAAAAGGTTGAGCAAGGTGGTCTTACCGGCTCCGGCCTCGCCGGTGGCTTCCAGGAAGGGGAAGGACTGGTAGCGGGCGCGGATCTGCTCGGCGAATAGCGAGCCGAACCAGAAGGTCAGCGCGACGACGCCTTGTGCGCCGAAGCACGTCCATAGCAATTTCGCCCATTCGTCGCTGTATTCCTTTGGGTCGCGCTGGATCCGCACCGGCACTGCGCGCTGGAGGGTTTTCAGGCGCAGCTTCCCGAACTCGAAAAACTCCTCGTCATTCACGTCGACCACCTGGCCATCCTTTACAGCCAGGTCCCCGTACACATAGCAGGCGTATTCCTTGCTGTACCCAACGAAGTCGATCGTCTGGACCGTTTTGATCGCGAACAACTGGTCCTTCATGATCTTGTCGAGCTGCTGGCCGCTGCCGGTGAAGACCGCGCCGGCGGCCATGCCGAGCAGGCGCTTTTTGAATTCGCTCGCGGCTGCGACCTGGCCACCGGTGAAGGTGTTTTTCACTGAACCCCCATCGTGGGGGAAGTCCACGCGGAAGAAGTACCAGGACTCGTCGGTGATCTCGTTGCGCTGGAAATACAGGGCTTGTGGATAGCAGTTGGCGATTTCGACGACGTTGTTGGACATGCGCAGCGCCTTGTCGCGCAGTGCCTTCTCGTTTAGCAACTGCTCTTCGTGGTCTTTGCTGGTCTCCAGCGCCTGCATGGCGCTGTTGAACTTGCTGATATCTAACTTCCACCAGTACAGGCGAGAATCGAAGCCAAAGTGAAACTCTTCGCGCTCGCGCCAGGTGTACATAAGCAACGCTTTCTCGGATGCGCTCTCTGCAATAAGCAGTGCGCCGTGGTGCCTGGCTTCCTTTACATCCGCATCGATCCGCCGACGACGTGCATCCACGTCATCGATAAAGCCCCACCGCTGGTGCAGGTCGTTCCAATCCACTTTGCGAGCATCGCGCTGGGGGATCTGAGCCGCTTCACAGGTAAAACCCATGGCCCTGGCCATAGCCACCCATTTACGCGTGTAGCGGTGCGCACCTGGCTCGTTATCCAGGGCCCAGATCAGCTTTGGCAGGTGTCCAGCCCGTTCGGTGGCCAGCGCACGCAACGACTGTTCTGGGAACTGGTTTGACGACATCGCAGCGACGGCATCTATGCCGTGATGGATCAAGGAGATGGCATCGAAAACGCCCTCCACGATCCAGATTTCTTTTGTGTCAGACAGGTCTAAACGGGGGTGACACCACCAGTGCCCCTTCGCACCGCCGCCTTTTGTGAAGCGAGCTTTTTTCTTGCCGAATCGGTGGGGCTTATCAATCAGCCTCTCCCAATAGGTACCGTTTGGCAGAGGAAAGCGCACGGTTGCGGAGCCGATGCCAAGGTCCGGATCGTAGAAATACTCCTGTGTGAACGTCCCTTGCACCAGGTCGAAACGAAAGCCCCTGGCAAACTCAAGATAGGCGCGTGCTGTAGCGTTGGGGTTCTCGTCGGTGGCAGGGGCACGTTTGCTCCAATCGTCAAACAGGTCTGCATAGAGCTCTTTGACATGCCATTGCTGACCGCATTTGCTTTCGCGGCCGCACTTGATGAACCACGGATTGTTGAAGTTTGAGTACAGCTCCTTCTTGTTGCAGGCCGGGCAAGTGCCACCTCGCATGAAATCGGTGCCGACCCGGTGTTTCAGGCCGTAGTCGAATTCAAGTCGGGTCAATACGTCGGCCCGGATTTTCTCTTCCATCGTCATGCCTGTTTCCTGATGGCGACCTGGAGGGCGCCGAGAGTTGTCTTTTGAGCCGCCAGAGCGGGGTAGGCCGAGAGAATGGCGCCGGTGCGCATGCCATCAGGAACGCGGCGAAATTCATCCGAATACCAATGCTCCTGGATGCCCAGTCGCAGGCGTTCACGGAGCTCCTGCAGCAAGGCTTCGGCGAGGGTTTCGCTCAGGCTCATCTGGATGGAAAGTGCTGTGCTCATGGCTTTTTCCCTGATTTCGGGCGCAATTCACCCAAACCCACACGCAAACGGTGGAGCGATTCGGTCAGTTGTTGGGGTTTTTTGGTCGCGCCCCCGAGGCGTCGACCAGGTGTTGGAAGATCAGCGCGACGGGTATGGCGAACGACTTTCCGCTGGCTGGATCGGAAAGGACCGCAACCGATTCACTGCTACTTTTCAGATCAAGGCGTCGCTGGCCAGCGCTGGCGCGTAGTTGTCCGTATGCCAAGCCCGTCAGGTTTTCGGCGAGAAAGATCGGAACTTCCAGCGTTGTCTGCAGGTGGGCAACCGTCCTGACAAACAGCTGCTGATCATTGCCTAGGTGTTCTGCCTGGTGGCGCTGCATGTAGCAGAGTGCGGCGTCTTGCATGGCGGCGCGGTACTCACGCTCGGGATTCTGCTCGCTGATCATGTGGTTCATCACGCCGTCTCCAGTCCAAGTAGGTCCATCTGTTGCTCGCCTTCCTTTTTCATCGCTTGCCGGCGAATGGCGACAGGGGCCACTGGCAAGCAAACGGATGGATTTGGCATACCCGAAGGGCTCATCTCATGGGTCATTTCGAACTGAGCTCGTACTGACCAACCGCAGGCTTCGTTGACGCATTGCAGGTAGGCAATACGCAAAAAGATATGCGTGCCTTCACTGGTGCGGATGCGCATTCGCCCCCGGCAGTGCGGGCATACCAGCTTGTAAGTGCTCACTTTTTCTCCCCGCCGCTAGTCGCGGCCTTCGGCTGATGCCGAGAAATGTCGACGCTTCCAGCGCCTATTTCGATTGCTGACTGCCCGGGTTTTCCCGGTGCAGAACGATCACTGCGGTGATCTCTTCATGTCTGGCTGCTACGTGTGCGCGGTGCGCCGCAAGAATGGCTTGCACCTCGTCGTCCTGGATGACGCCGTCTTGCAGCGCCTTGGAAATGATGGCGTCGACGAGACCACGCTTTACTGCTGTGTTGATCGATCGGGCGTACAGGTCGAGGTTGTCGATCTGTCCTGCTTCAGCAACCGGAACGAACACCCCGCCGTAAAGGTTGCAGACGAAGTCGGGGAGGTGAGTTGTCCCGGTCTGTGACTCCAGTAAGCAGATCTGCTCATCGGTAAGCGGACGGCTGCCGGCGTTCTCGTAGGCGTGGTTGTCGAATTTCTTCACCGACATACCCAAACGCGGAGCAGCGCAATCACGACCACCCGGATATGCGCAGATCACTGCGCTTACGACCTGCCTGCGGGTTTCTAGAACGGTGCGTTTCATCTTCTGGTTTCTCGCCGGGCCGAATGCCATTAATTTGAGATCACGCCTTCTTTGATTCTTAGAAGCACAGCTGCTCGTCGGGCCTCGCCTCGCACGCCCTTCTTGCGACCGTTCAACAAATCGCTGACCAAATTTTTGTTCAAGCCGTGGGTACGGCAGAACTGCGCAATGGTTATGCCGTTGCGATCAAGTTCTGCGCGGGCTTGCTCGGCTGTAAGGAGGACGGGCATAGTGTTCATGTGTGTTCAATCGTGTTGTGTGTGCCATCATTATGCCCAAGAATTTGGCTGTGTAAAGCGGCGTGTGCCAAAAATTTGTGTGAGCGGAGATTCCTTGGAAAAAACTTTGGGCGAGCGACTCCGGGAAGAGCGCGACCGACTTGGCATCAATCAGAACGACTTCGCCGACATAGGCGGTGTAAAACGCAATTCCCAAGGCAATTACGAGAATGATCGACAGAGGCCGGACACGGCTTACCTGTTGGCAATTTCGAAAATTGGTGTGGACGTGATGTATGTGCTTTTTGGTCGGCGGGATACGGCTACTGGGACGCATACCTCTATCGAAAATGAGGTGCTGAGCTGCTTCCGTTCGTTGAGTCCTGGTGATCAGGTTGTGGTTCATCGAGTGGCCACCGGCTTGGCAGAAGCGGCGGCAAGAGAATCTCAGGGCACGCTCCCGCTGGAGTGAACCTGCGTCACTTTCTTTACTGCAACCATACGAAAGAGTGCTCACCTGGGGCTTCAGAAAACCGCGATTTAGCCGATCCTCTGCGACTTTTAGGAGTAGTGAGCATGTTGGATCGAGGCGCTTTGGAGCAGTTTGAACAGGACGTTCGGAGCAAGGAGCCCTCCAGTCTTCAGTTGACGCAGCTAGAGCGCATTTTGCTGAGCATGTACCGCAAAATGTCAGAGACGGATCAGAGCCACTTACACCGCATTGCGGAAATGATGGCGCAAACGGATTAACCTCCGGCCAACTCACCGCACCCCGGCTGGTCATGCCGGGGTGCCTGGATTATTCGCCCCGGTCTTGGCCTGCAGCCGCTTGTACTCCCTCGCCAGTGCACGCTGTGCTGACGCCTTGCTCTCGTACAAGTGTGTCAGGCGTTTTGGCTTGCTTTGATCACCCTCGCTGATCTTTTGCTGACCGCTTTTCGCGTCTCGATACCACGCCACAACCCCGGTATGGTCGCCGCCGCCGTCCGCCAGTTCGGCGACCTCATCTCCGTCCGGCAACTTCGACTCCAGCTCCAAGCTCGTTGTGAACGAATCAGGCGTGAAGCTGTGCTTCACGTTGCCGCCCAGCCAGATCACGTCCGCAATCTCTTGCTTGATGCCGATCAGCGAGTAGGTGAGCTCTGGCGTCAGTTCTGGCCGACCGCGCGCCAGGGAGTAGCTGAGCGTCGCGCTTCCCCGCTGCAGTTTGTTCCACTCGGCGCGGGCAGCCACCAAAGCGCTTTTCTGATCGGTGTAGGAGTGGCGCAAATCCTTGATGTTTTCGCCGCCGCCGGAAATTGCCTCCTTTTTCTCGGCACTGTCGACGTCGTAATAGAACGCCCGTACACCCGTGTAGCTGTCTCGATCCGCTTGCAGGAATCGGTGCTGATCGCCGTCCCGGCGGGTGAGGGTGATGTGTGGCAACGTCAGGCCGCTGGCACTGGTGGCGTTACCGATCGGCATGAACAGCAGCTTGCCCGCTTTCACCGTGGCGATCGCGTCATGCTCTTGTCCCAGGCGGGAAAGCAGGTTTGCGTCTGACTCGTTGGCCTGATCCAGGTGTACTACCTGAATGGCGCTGAGGGCAGCACTGACCAACGGGCCAAGGCCGTAGGCTCCGGCGATGGCTTGCACGACTGTTTCAATGGTTTCGTCGTGCCAGCTTCGCTCCCGTTTCACTTTCAGCCCGGCATTTAGATCCACGCTGCGCGCCCGGATGTTCAACTGGTCGGGTGCACCGCTGTGCTCTGTTTCGTCGACAGTGTATGTGCCCTTGTCGACTAGACCGGTATCGCTCCAGCCAAGCCATAGGCGCAAGGTTGAGCCTTTAGGTGGGATCACCAGGCGCCCGTCATGGTCAGAGAGCGTGACATCGAGCTGGTCAGCCGTGAGCCCGCGGTTGTCGGTCAGCTCAATGCTGATCAGGCGCTTCTCGATAGCCGCTGTAATGTCGCGCCCGTCTACGACAAGTCGACAGATCGGCCGAGGGTAGGCCCTCGCTTCGCGTACCGAGGCCTGCGCGTCACTCAGATAGCCGTCAATTCGGTTCAGTACCTGGTCAATCACAGGATGCTCCTCAATATGTTGCCAGCGGTACTTATGCCAGCACCTAGCAGGTCGACGCGGCCGTCATCGATCCGTTTAAGCGAGATGGTGAACTCAATGCGCCGCGCCGCGCCGTCCGGGAAAAACAGGGTCTTTGTCTCTGTGATGTTGTCGATCACCCATATACCCAAGATCCGGCCGGTGCCCTCGATCAGAGGCCATGCCTTCCCCGTATCGGCCATGGCGCGAAGTGTGTCGAGGCTGAGCGGGGATCCAGCGAGCGCAGGCAAGAGCAACCCGGGCAAGCTGATGGAGTCATCCCCACGGCCAAGAAACTGGCGTGATGGGTTGGTACCGATGCGCGACGTCGAACCGTGACGCCATTCCGTCTGCCGCTGCAGCTCCTGGTAGGCCAGAGTTTCAAGGCTGAAAATGAACATGCCCAGTGACATCATCATGTTCGTTTACTCCTGGTCAAAAAGGGAGCTGCGGCCCTTGGCTTGTTTTGCATGCTGGCGCTTGTCGAGCTCGGCAGACACAGCACGCGCGATCGCGGCGGCGTCCATGCCCGGGCCGGGATGAATGTGGATTACGATCTGTTCGGGCGCCATCTGCACCGCAGCAGGGGCTACTGCAGGAGCGATTGGAGGACGGTTATCGACAGCAATAGCCTGCTGGGCACCGCCGATACCGACTGCCATCGCACCTGCCTGGGCCAGCCGTTTGCCTATACCCAGGATTGATTCGAGCATGCCGCCGGTTTCAGCTTTCGCTCCCGGAACGGATGCGGCGGGCTTCAGTGCTGCAGCTGCTGCGGGCACGGCTGCAGCCGGTGTCAGGGCTGCTGCAGCCACACCAGGTACAGCAGAGGCCGGGCCCAGCAATGCTCCAGCGTTGGTAATGGCGCCGATGGTCACAGTTCCCGCCTGGGTCATCAGTTCGCCCACGGCCTTCACGGCTTCCATAGGTCCTTTCTGACCTTCCGCAACGCCCTGGGCCAACCCGGCCATGGTGAAGCCGCCGAGTTCGGCGAATACGCGGGAAGGGCTATGAATGCCGAGTTTTTCCTTAAACCAGTCGACGGTGCTGCTGCCGGCATCGGAAATGGCGGTCTTGACTGAGCCCATGGCATTGGTGATGCCATTGACTAGTCCGGCGATGATCATCCCGCCGAACTCTGTGAAGCGGGAAGGCAGCTCGACGCCCATGTAGTTCATCACCGCCGAGAAGGCCTGGTAGACCAAGCCGATGGGGCTGAAATTGGCCAGCGTCTGCAAGATGCCGCTGATCCCACCACTGAAACCAAGCTTGATCTCGGCCCAGGCGCTTGCAAAATAAGCCTTCACCTTGTCCCAGTTGGCGTAGATCAGATACGCAGCGGTGGCGATTGCCGTAATTGCCAGTCCGATGGGGTTCGCCATCAATAGCCGGCCAATCCACATGAACGCCTGGCCGACAATGGGCAGAACCTTCGATCCCAAGTTGACCAGTAAACCGATCAGGGAGGGCAGGCGGATCCCGATTAAGGACAGTCCATAGCGGACAGCGAGAAATGGTCCGAGGGTAGTCGCAAGGGCCAGGGCGACCGTGCTGAAGCCGATCGATAGTGCTGCGATGCCGGCACCAACCTTCAGGATCCCCAAAACCATGCCGGGGTTCGCCGTAGCCCACGCGTTGACGCGCTCGAGGACGCCGTTGAAACCAGTAATCAGCTCGATCAACGCTGGGCGTAGCGTGGCGCCTAGGGCGCTGCTCAAATTGAACATGCGGTTTTGGGACATCTCCCATCGAGCAGAGAGCTGGTCCGCCCGGATATCACCTTCGCGCTGCATCGAGCCGTCACGCTTGGGCGCGTTGTTCGCTCCGTTCACCAGTTCCAGCTGACGCCGATATTCCTCCATGTTGGCGGCAAGTTTCGCCGCATCGTCGCCGTATTCTTTACCGAACAGTTGGGTCATCACCCCGAGCTGTTCGCCTTTAGGCAGCTTATTGACGGCATCGAGCACGGCCTTGATGGTGCCAGTCGCATCCTTGGACATGCCGTCCTGGACGGCCTTCGCCTCCAGGCCAATCGACTTCAAACCCTCCACGAATCGCTTAGGTTGCTGCGTGGCGATCGCGAGCTCGCGGATCATGGCGTTGGTAGCCGATGCCGCGATCTCCGACGACGCGCCAAGCGTGAGGAAGGTTGAGCCCAAAGCAGCGGCGTCTTTGAAGGACATGCCGACCGACGCCGTAATACCCGCCGTGCGCTGCATCACGTCAATGATGTCCGCGCCTTTCGACATGGCGTTGTCGTCCAGGAAGTTGATCGCGTCACCGAGCTGATTGACGTTCTTGATCGGCAGTTTGTAGAGGTTTGCAATACGCGCCAGATTCTCGCCTACTTCCTCTGCCGGCAGGTCGAAGGCCGTTGCGGCGGTCGCAGCTACTCTGGCGAACTCCAGTAGATCATCCTTGCCTTGGATTCCCATACGGGCGCCGCCTTCCACCAGGGCGGCGATGTCCGTCGTGGCCATGGGGATGGTTTCAGCCATTTTTTTGATGGATGCGGCCATCTCGTAATAGGTCTGGGTGAGCTGGCCATTATCGTCCCGGGCGCCCTCGACCTGTTTTGCTACGCCCGCCATAGCATCTTCGAAGCGGGAGTAGTTTTTGACCATTCCGAGGATTGGCATTCCGGTTGCGGCCCCTACGGCGCCGGCGCTCGCTCCGGCGACAGCGGCATTGCCGGCCAGCTCGCGGCCTTTGGAATAGTTTTTTTGTGCGCGGGAGACGCGTTCCTGCTGCTTGGCGAGCGCGGTGAGTTTGTCTTTTTGCGACTGGATAGCTCTGTTGGCCGCCTCGATTTCTGTCTTCAAGCGGCGCTCGGTGGTCCCCAGGTTGCGGGTATCGGCACCGGTAGATTTTATAAGGGGAATCAGGCGCTGCAGCTCCGATCGCTGAGCGTTGTGTTTATTCGTCAGTTTTTCAACAGCAGCCGAGGCGTTGACGAACGACTTTTGAAAGGCCGCAGAGGGCGCTCCCATCTTCTGCAGCTGCTCGCGCAAGCCGCGTAGCTTGTCCTGTGCCCGGGCCAATTCCTCAGATGACTGGCGGACGGCTTCCCGCTGCCTGGTATAGCTGGAAATGTTGGACTGCTGGGTGTTGAGCTCTTTGAGCTGGTCCCGCGCCGCTTTCAAGGCGCGAGACGTAGCGTTGCTTCCAGCGCTGATTTGCTTAAGCGGCGCGGTGACCTTGTCGATCGCCGACAGCAGAAATTCTAGCCGCAGCTTGTCAGTCATCTTTCGCCCCACTTCGCTTGCGAGCGCGCTCGCGCCAGTCCATCAGTTCAGTCAGGGGGAGCGGATCCATTTCCGTCGGCCCCCAGTGGAAAATCACGGCGATATCCGCCATGGCGTCATCTACGCAACGAGGGATGCATCCACCTTCGCCGACTTCGGCAGCAAAAAACCGGCGACCTCGGTGGCCATCTGCACCAGGTCGGCCGGGTCCATGTTTCCGATCTCGTGATCATTCAGGGTCGGTGTGGTGATTCGCGGCAAAACCTTGCGCAACGCGAGCACGTCCATCTGCAGCAGATCGGTCAGCGTGACGCCACGCAGCTCGCCGGATACCGGTTTGCGCAGTGTTACCTCTGTGATTTCGGTCGAGCCTCGAACAATGGGGGTATCCAAGGTGATGACTGGGCGGTTCGGGTTCTTCTCAACGGTGACGGCGGCGGCTTCGGTTTTTTCGGAAGTTTTCATGTTGCGGTCCTTTCATAGAGGCAATGCGCCGGATGTGCCGGCAGGTGTGGTTCGTTTACAGGCCGATCGCCTTGCGGTGTTCAGCCAGCATGTCGGTGCCGTCGACCTTGAAAATGAAGTTGAGCAAGTCGATCTCGATCTCTTCATTGCCGTCGATGGTCAGCTTGTAATAGCTGCAGGTGGTGGTGAACTTGTGCTCAGTGTCCTCGCCGCTTTCCGAGTCGCCCATGTCGATCTCTTCGTGCCGGCCGCGCACGACTACCTCGACAGCCGAGACCTCGCCGGTATCGTCGCGCTGGATAGAGCCTGCCCAACGCAGCATCACGCCGCTGGCCGACACGGCGCCGTACTGACGCAGCGCGGTCAAATCCCAGCCCCCGAGTGTCCATTCGAGTTGGATGCCGTCGTCCCCGTGGCCCAAGTCGACCTTCACTCCGCCGTCCATGCCACCACCCCGGAAGGCTTCGAGCTTGCGGGCGAGTTTGGGCAGGGTGACGCTTTTGCACTCGCCGACGTAGCTGACGCCGTCGTTGTACAAATTCATGTTCTTGAGCTTTTTGGGCAGAGCCATATGGGCGCTCTCCTAAAGGCGCGGACGACGCCGCGCGGATGATTGAATATCAGGCGTTGACGCGGCTGGCGAAGTCGACCAGGTAGCGATCAGTGATGCGCTGGCGCAGCCCCAGGTTCTCCAGTGGCGGCACTGGCGTGTAGTCGTAATCCAGGTACAGCTTGCCGGCCTTGAGGGTGTCCTTGTCGTTGGCGGCTTCGTCGTACCAGCACTCGCCGCCGATCAGGTAGCCAAGGCGTACCAGCTCGCGGAATTTGGCATTGATCCCCTCGACGATGTCGCGGACCAGGCTCGGGTGCATAGGCTTGTCCACTGCCCAGAACTGACCCTCGGCCATGGTGTCGGCCAGGACCTGGGCGGTGCGGGTGTAGTTTTCGAAGGCGAACAACGGATCGTCGCTGCAGGTGCGCGAGCCCCAGAAGCGGAAGCCGTCACGACGAATGAGGGTGGTGACGTCCGCCGCGTTCAGCAGACCGGCATCGGTGGCCGGGTTCTGTAGGTCCCAGTAGATATCCCGGCTCAGGCCAGACACACCATTCACAGCCACGTTGGAGAGGGTTTTATGCCAGCCCACTTGCTCATCGAGCTTGGCACGCAGGCCCAGGGCGCGGGCGATCGCCGACGCCGGCGCGTCAGCATTCAGGGTGGTGTCCCAGTTCACGAAATCGGGCCAGATGGTCATGAGCTCGCGGGCGCCGAAGTTTTCCCGATAGGCAATGACCTCCGAGACGGTGTTGCACTCCCAGGCACTGGCATAGGCAAACCCGCGTAGCTTTTGGGCTGTGAGGACCAGCTCGGTGGCCACGGGTAACGAGTCGAGACCTGGCACACCCAGGATGCGCGGCCGCACGCCCAGTTGCGCTTCTGCTGCCAGTAGAGCCTTGAGGCCGGTGTACTGGCCGCCGGCGGTCACGCCGCCGATCACGTTGCTGGTGGTCTCGGCCGCGTCTTGCCCTTCTGCAACACGAACGACAACGGTGACTGGGCTGGCTTGGTCAGCGATGGCGTCGAGGCTTTTTGCGAGAGTGCCTTGCACACCTGCCTTACCGCTGGCGGTAAGCACGTCGGTAAGCAGAACAGGACGGTTGAGCGGAAACGCAATCGGATCGGCATCTTCAGCGGTGCAGACCATGCCGACGACGGCGGTTGCGACGGTGCGGATCGGGCGGGTGCCTTCGTTGATTTCGACAACTCGGACGCCGTGGTGGTAATCAGTGGCCATGGGGGGAACCTGCGCGTGGGTGACAATGAAACGCAGGGTGACGCGCGCGCGCCGGTTGGGCGAGCGCGACGGATTGTAGGAGGGGCGTTTACATAGCGGGAGAGTCAGGCCAGCCGCTGGTCAGCATGTCGTCATGATAGTCGCCGGCTTCAATGGCTTGGAGTAGGGTAAATTCGCGGTCAAAGCAGGCTTGGACATGCGTGCGAACAGCTTTGGCGATAGCAATGATTTGCCCGGCGTCGATCTCTACAAATCCGCTGACTGTTTTGAAGTTGCAGCGGTACTCTGAATCTAGGATCGCCGAGAGTCCGGTGCCTGCAATCAGGGCTTGGCTGTCTCGGGTGGTTTCGATCAATAAACCATCAACAAGTACGCCTGACGTCTCCCGCCGATAACGCTCATCGGCGACTAACTGGGCGAAGTTTGGAGGCGTCGCCGGCAACGGCACCTTCTTGATTTCGTTGGAGACCAACTGCCACACGCCGTCTTGTTCCTGGGTGATTCGCAACCAAAGACTTTCATCAACCTCAAGGGCGTCCTCAGGAATATCGTTTACGCCACGAATCAGGCGAAGCTTGAGAGTTCCCGCTTCATCAAATGTCACATATTTCATGCTGCCCACCTTTAATGCCCAATCGATAGCCAATAAAAATTCGAAGCGATTTGCAAAGGTGTGCCTGATGTGCCGGAGGTTACCCCTACGGCCGAAAAACTGGCCTTGCTAGGCGTAGTGGTAAGTTCGACAACATCAGCAGCCCCCGTCATGTTCGCAGTCGTGACTTGCACGCCAAAACATCCATTCGGATAACTCAAGGGAAAGGGCACAACCGTCGACCCTATCGGAATGCTCGAATAGCCCCATTGGATAATGAGACCACCCAGCCAAGTGGGGAACACCACATAGCCGTTGGTGGCCTTGAGGATTTGAAAACCCCAACGCAGTTTCTTCGGCGTGATGAACGTTGTGTCATCTGCACCTGCATCCGCCTGCCCTTGGGTAGCCGCCCGGGCGATACCGGCGACTGTCTCGGTCGCCTGAATAACCAACGCCGCCACACCGGCCGCGAACTTCTTCGGCGTGACAAACACGGTGTCATCGACACCCGCGTCTGTTTGCGATTGCGTTGCCACCCGAGCAACGCCCTTGATCGCTTCGGTCGCCTGGACGATCAGCGCCGCGAGGCCCGCCGAAAACTTCTTCGGGGTGACAAACGTCAGGTCATCAACGCCTGAATTGGTCTGATCCTGGGTCGCGGCCTTGAGATTTCCCTTGTGCCAGATTTCTAGGAAAGGCTGCCAACCGGCCGCCCCGGACAGCCGCCGAAAACCAATCGCGTCAGACGCGTAGTCGATGACCAACTGGGTGGCCCAATTACCACCTGCGTCGCTGAGTGAGCTTTGCAGGACGCTGCCGTAACCCATGCCAAAGGTAGGACGCCCTACCGTCGCCGGGACATAACGGTAAAGCCCGCTATAGGTCGTTTGTGCGCCCGTCATGTTGTCCAGCAGTTGAGGCCCGTTGGCATAACTGGAACCCCAACCCATGTAGCCCGTCTTCGCAATCTTGCCGGGCGTGCCGTCATAAGGCCCGACTTGCTGCATCGCGGCTATTTCAGCTTTGGTGTGGGCGTCTTTGATGCCCATCGCGGCCAGCGAGTCGGGGTTGTCGCCCGATTGGAAGATCCCACGATCGTTGACCTTGATCCGTGTGTACTCGCCGGCAGTCTTGTTTTTGGGCAGCACCTCTAAAATTGCCGCATCCACATAAGCCCGTGAGGCCAAGACAATTGAGGGATCAATCTTGAGCGTGATGTTGCCGGTGTTGGTAACAATGAAGTTCATCCGCACAATTTGTGTGCGGCCCGAGCCCTGAGTTAAGACCGGTTTAAAGCTCGGCGCACAGTTCGCCACTGCCACCAGATCCCCATCCGCATCGTACAGGCCGATTTCTCGGATCCAGAAACCACCCTCATTGTCCGGTATAACTTGCTCGGCGATGATCACCGCCGGGTTATTAGGGTCAACCTTGAGCTGATTCAACGGCCGGCGGCGCCATTCGTTGATCAGTTTGGTTTGTGAAGCGACTGGAATTGGATCTATGCCGTTGGCGTCCCCCACCCCCATATCGGTGATCTTCCAGGGAGTTCCGAGCGCGTCGGCGTTCGCCTGTTTCGCCATACCCACGTTTGTGAGGATGGCGAAAAACTGTGAATTCGCATCAGTCATAATAAACGTCCAAGGTGTCTATGGAGTGTTCGCGGCCCACCACACCGAATCTGCCCGTGACCTCAATGTCACGCATCACCGGTGGGTAAACGTCGATTTCGTCACCTTCGTATAAGGTGACGGCAATGTTTAAGTTGCCGTGGGTTTCCAGGCTGATGGCGAGCCCGGTGAGATGGCGTGTCAGAGGCTTGGCATCGTCGATAAGCCAGGTCAGCTCCTGATACATTTCTTCTGTGATGCCGGTGTCCAACACGCCTACTGTCAGTGCGAAGGTGCCAGGTACGCCTTCGGGCACCGTGTTAAACCACTCAATAATTTCGATCAGGTAGCCCAAAGGCTCAACCACACGCCTCAGAGCACCGATCGTTCCTTTTCGGGAGTGGATGAAGTAGGACCCTTTGATAACCTGGCGCTTGGTGGCCTCCGACCAGGTGCTGTCCCAGCGGTCAACGGAGAATGCCCAGGCGAGGTAGGGCAGCAGCTGCACCGGACATTGATCAGGGTTAAGCAGGTCCCGGATCGGCACCGGCACACGCTCAATTTGCGCGAGGGCCTCGGCGGCAAGCCGTTCAAGTGTCGTGCTGTTCGGCGGCAAGAGATGAGTCATGACCATGCCCCAATCGCAACGTTGTACCCGGTGCAATATGCCGCTTCGGCCTCGCTCGGCGAGATATCCCCCCAGTTATTTAGAACTACCTTGCGGACCCCTTCGACATGGAGGGCCGCGTGAATTGCCGACTCGGAGATTTCTACACCCAAGCGCCGACGCTGATTAATGAACTCCACAAGGCGGGCTTGTGCCGCTTCACGGATGGGTTCTGCTTCTGGACCGGTGGTGGCAAGGTAGAGAACCGCATCAATCTGATACGGCAGGACGGTTGCCGATTGCACCGTAAGCCGATCGGCGACAGGACGACGGTCATCATCGCTGAGGTAACGATTGACTACATCCAGCAACTCCTGGTCGACGCTTCCATCTCCAACCAAACCTTGAACAGTGACGACGACAACTGCCGGCGCCGGACTTTCAGCCGTTGCATCGGCGACGCGGCCGTCTGCGCTGCGCGCGTGCAGGATGTAGCTATTGCGTGGCCCCGCCGTGGAAAGCCCTTCCCATGCCATCTGCGCGCGTTCGCGCAGTGCGTCGTCTGATTCCATCACCGCAATAATTGGAGGCACGGCGGCGCTGTTGCCTGGGGTCACGACCAGGCGTTCGACGTTTACGTTGCCCGCCAGTTGCTCGAGGTCCTTCCCTCTAGCTTTGGCCAGCATGTTCGCCAGGGACGCTTCGTTTACACGTTGGCGCAGCAGCATTTCGCGATAGGCATTCTCCTGCAGGAGCTTGGTTAGCGGCTCCGACTCCAAGGCCAATGTCGCGGCGATTTGGGCCTGCTGTTCCGCTGGCCAGAGACTGACGGCGTAGGCCTTACGTTCGGCGAGGATCTGCTCGTAGTCGATCTGCTCGACGACATCGGGATCCGGTAACTGAGCCAGATCGATGGGAGTGAATGTCTTCATGCTGTTGCTCCCAAACTCAGAGGAACGCGCAGGCTCAACGGCTCGTTGGTGTCCACCAGGCTGCCGTCAATGTCGAGAATTGCCTGGCCAGCTACGTCGCCCAGCGTGAGCTGCACGCGGCTCAGGCGGATCCGCGGTTCCCAGCGCATCAGGGCAATGGCGGTGGCCGCATAAGCCTGCAGGCGGGTTGCGTTGTTGAGCGGCCAATCGATCAGATCTGCAAGCTGACTGCCGTATTCGCGCCGCATAACGCGGGTTCCAATGGGGGTGGTCAGGATGTCGGCGATCGACTGCACCAGGTGATCGTTCCCGATGATGTTGCGACCGGAATTGCTGTTCATGCCCATCATGGGATCGGCCCCTGTGAGGTGCCGTTACCCGCTTGAACACCAGAGGTCCGGTGATTGACCAGGCTGATCTTCTGAGCGCCGGCGACGACGTCCTGGGTGACGGTCACCAGGCCATCAATCACGACATTACCGGTGACATGTACGCCACCTGGTGCGATGAGATTGGCTTTGCCGCCCCCGGGCAGCGTGGCGGTCAGCGTGTGGCTCGCGGTGTCATAGTCGACAATTGCCCCGTCGCGGTACTTACGCCGGCGTCGAGTCGGCACGTTGTCCGGAGCCGGGAAGCGATCGCTGTACACACCAAAAATGACGAAGCCATGAGCTGGATTGCCGGATGGCGAGAGCACCAGGCACTGCTCGCCGACGCTTGGTGGGTCCCATTCGCTGTCCTCGCCGGCCCGCAGGGCAAAGAACGGCAGCCAGCCAGTCAGCAGCCCACCGGTTTTTACACGGCAACGGGGTTTCACCGGATCGAGCTCGGCGATGGTGCCGGCTCGAATCAGGTTTTCAAGGCGTCGGGTCAGTTCTGTAAGAGAGTCCATGCCGCCGATGTTGCAGGTCGCGCGTGCGAGCTGCATCGGCGGCGGGCTGTAGCGCGGTTGTCTACAGGGGAAGGTCAGGCGGTGAGGTGATCGATCAACATGTTTCGGATGTTTTCCAGCTCGTCTCCGCTAAAGCCCAGCAGTTGGCGTGCGTCGTATTGCACATCCGCTTGACCGCGCTCCGGCCGATCCTTCAGGCCGTATTGGTGAACCCGGGCAATGCGGCTCACTCGCCCAACAAACCCCACCGACAGGCCGTTCGTTGTGCTTTGGGTACGCATGTAACGGGCCGATTTCAGCTTCGTGAACATCTTGCTTTTGATCCGACCCTGTTTCCCGCGCAGATCCTTTGGCTTGCGTGGTGCGAATGCCGAACCGTCCGGATTTCGCTGTGTCGTTATGCGCTTGGACTGGCTACGGCGCAGATCCCTGGCAACGGCGCCTAGGAGCTTGCGGCGCTCGCCCTCGTCCAGCTTCGCCAGCAACGCGGCGACCCAGGTCTCGAGCACCTGCAGGTCGTTGTTCATGGTTCATCCCACCTTGTGATGAACTCGCCGTCGGCAGTCCAGAGCTCAAGCCCAGGCATGGTGAATGGGTCATCGTCGACCACAGGCTCTGGCGGATGACTGACAACCAGGTGGCCATCGGCCTGGCGTTTCACGATGACGCGTTCAGTCAGCGGTAACTTGATCGACAGGTCGACCTTACTGTTGTCCAAGATGTCGGCTTCGAACGTCACGGCCGATTTACTGCGCTCGACGTTTTCCATCAGCTCTCGCTGATTCACAAGGATCCAGGCGAACAGGGGGATGGCGATTGTGTCGGGGTGGCCAGCGTAATCCGTGAAGATCAGGTTCAGCGTGTAGCTGTATTCGAAGGACAGCCCAAAGGCGGCGGTGCTGCGCATCGCGCCGTTGTCGATGAACACCATCAAGCGATCAGGATTTTTCTTTAACTCCGGTACCGAGGCGAGCAGGTGGGCGCGAAGTGATTCTGGTTTATTCACGGCTTGCCCGCCTTCGCCTGCTGATGCTCGTAAACCATATCGACCTGCGCAGCGCATTGGGCCCAATCGCTTTCGGTGACTTCCTGGTCGTTGAGCAGGGCCCCGTTCTTGTCCGGGTTAGTCGCCGACAGGGTGCAGGGCACTACGGCCGGACAACCAGTCTCGATACGCAGCGGCTCCGGTGATGGCGGGGCGCTCGCGCATCCGGCGAGCAGCGTCAGGCAAAGGCTGGTCAGCCCATAGGCGAAGTTCGGCATTCTCACGTTTCAAGTCCTCGATTTTTCGTTGACGGGCGGCGAGCCCTTGACGCAGTTGGTCTTGCTGGCTGCGCAATGCGGCCTGAGCGGTCCGTTCTTCCTGCAGGGACGTCTGGAGTCGAGCGGCTGTTTCCTCGCTGCGCGTCGCCCTGGCAAGCGCCGTCTCGGCGGCATCCTGTGCCCGTCCAGTTTTCTGCTCTGCGACCTCGATCCGCTGGGACTGGCCCCAGACCAGAAGCGCGATCGATGCGAGCAAGGCGAACCCGTAGAGCGCCTGGCGCAACGTGCTCATGCGCGGTACCAGCCTGCGGCGTTCATCTCCGCCAGGGGGAGCCTGTGTAAATCACCCCGGAACACCAAGGCTTTGACGCCTGGGCTCGCGACCGCGATCGCCTCGGCCAGCGCCTTAGTCAAATCACATGGTGTGTCCTCCGGCACCACGAAAATGTCCCCATCAGCGGGACTGAGTTTGCGGATCTGTTCGTAGTCAATCATGCGGCCTCCGGGATCGGGCAGCCCGCAGCGTGACGCTGATAGGCTCGCTCCAGTTTGGTGTCGTACAGGTTGCGGGCATAGTTGGGGCCGTTGTAGCCCTTGGCGAACGCCGCCCATTTCTTGCCTTTCAGCGCTTTGAGCAGCGTTGGGTCCGCTTCGATAAACCGCATGAATGCTTCGAACTGCTCGTTCTCGTCCCGCGCCATCCGATCGGCAAAGTCCGTCACGCTTTGGTATCCCAGGCGAATGGCGTGGTACCCCATCACCTGGAAGGCACCCCAGCTGGCCGACTCCAACGCGCAGAGATCGTCGATCAATCGAGCATTCGCCAAGCGCTGATGTTCTGCTGTTCCGCCGGCGTAGCCCCCTGGTTTTGCATTGACCAGGTTGGGCTGGGCCACAGCCAATTGGTCGGCGTGGGCCTTCAGATCAACGGCGTCATCACCTGGTGCGCGCGGCGTGCTGAGCTGGCGATACATGATGTGCCGCTCGAACAGAATCTTCGGCTTGCCGTTGTCCAGGAAGCCGCTACCTAGGCTTTCGACTTCGTTGACCGCCATCACCGCCGCGAGCTCAACGCCCAGGCGTGCGGCAGCGCTCACCAACAGGGTGTGCTGCAGCAAGTTCGAACAATCAGCGCCGGCCAGTGCCAGAGCGGTTTTTGTGCCCGCAATACCGTCAATTACCAACCCAACCCGACGCTGGTAATTTCGGACCGCAGCCTCGGTGGCGTCGCCGAAGTCGCCGTCTGGATCCAGACCGGCGCCGTGCTGGTTGAGCCGCTGCTGCAGCGTGCGGACCTCTTGCCCGCGATCGCCATGGCGCAAAATACTCATAGCTGATCCACCTTGCGGTTGAAGAATTGCTTGGCCAGTGCGCGGGTCCCCTCAACGCCGAGCAGCCCGATCACACCACCGAAGAAAGGACCAGTGGTCGAGGGAATACCCACCAGAAAGAGCCCGTGGCTTGCTGACAGCGCGAGGGCGCCGCACAGGGGGGCTTCCAGTAAAACCCGGCGCCAGGTGCCGCCACCGTAGATGATCCGCAGGGCAGCGATTACACAGGCAAGCCCGCCAGCGTAGAAGGCAGGCCAGTTCAGTTCGAGCCAGGCAGCTAACCAGGCCCATGTATCCGGTTTGTCAGGCATGCGCGTGATTCCGCTGTCCAAGGTTGAAGGTGATGAAAAATCTGTCTGTTTGGTTTGGTGACTTAATCCCATAGGTTCACCATTTGCAGTTCCTGGGCTTGAGGCGCGATATCCGGCAGCGCCACCAGGGTGCCGTGCGGAATGATCGTGCCGAGGTCCGATAGCCCCGGGTTCGCCTCGAGCACTGCCTCCGTGATGCCGGCGGTGCGGCCGTAGATCCGCCAGCAAATAGCGTCGACGGTGTCCCCTTGGGCGGCATACACGGAGGTCACCATCAGATGAGCTCCACGGTGGAATGACCAACGCCTAATAGATCGCGGATGGCGAACCGGGCGTCGCGGCGGTATTCATCGACCGAGGGCGTCAGCTCATCGGCGTTCTTGTTGCCCTCGACGCTGCTGTCGTAGCTGCGATATCGCTCAGCGAGCTCGGCGCCGACGCTGCAGTAAATTGAGCGGCGATACAGGTGGACGAAGTGGCTTTCGCCCTTGATGTTCGATGCAGGCACGGCCGCGAGGGTGTCGTACCCGTTGGCTGTATGCTTTAGCTTCACGCTGGCCAGCTCGCCGTTGACTTGGATCAGCGCGTTGACGGTCACAACTTCAATGCGCGCGTCGGTAATGCTGCCGTCCAGACGGATGGAGTCACGCAGATGCACGACATCGATGTCAGGCCAGAACCCGTCGTTGGTAATAACAAAGGGTTCGTCGATGCTGCCGGTGGCAATAAATCCGCTCATGGTTCAGCCCTAAGTCGGCGGTGGCCGGGGCGTCACAGCAAGGAAAGGAGATAACCTGCTGTTCAGCCCCGGGCCGCCGGGGTTGCGGGGTACGCTCGTTCAGCTCCCGGGTGGAGGAGCAATCTTTTTCAGGAGGCGCTCAGCGCCCTCCAGGTCCTTCTTGCCGCCGCAGCTGCTATTGAGCTCGATGGCCCGTTTCAGCAGTTCGATACCGGCCATTACCTGACCGGGTTGGCCGGGGTTATCGACCGTAAGGCCCGCTACCGTGGCGCGCCCCGTGGCCAGGTACAGCTTGGCCCTGACTTCGTCCGGCATGTCCTGTTTGGCGGTCAGCTCCATGGTCCGATGCAGGATGGCCAGGTCGAAGCTTCCACTGGTCTTTTGGGAAATCAGCGCTCCCTCTGCGATTTCCTCCGCCACCAGGCAGCCAGTGGTACGTTCAAAGCGATCAGGCATCAGCAGGTTGTGCTGCAATACATACGCTGCGATGTCGAGCGCGCCGGTGTAGTCGCCAGCATCCACGCGCCAGATCATGATGGTGGTGAGTACTTCGTCCTGGGCGCCGTTGCCCGCAGCCAGAACCCCATCCACGTAAGGCACATACGCCGGCAGAAGCTGCAACTTGAGCGCGGCTTTACCTTCGTTCGATTGGATTTGCTTGAGGCGCAGACGGTCCTGCAGCAGTTGGGCCAGCTGCATTTCATAGGCCGTCCCGCCCCCCCCGGGAAAGGGGGGGGGGGG